>CAKRVB010000028.1 GCA_934408725.1 uncultured Marvinbryantia sp. | reverse complement strand
CCAAAGACTATTTTATTCTATAACAAGGGTGCTTATCTGACCTGTGAAGGATCTGCATCACTGGAAGATCTGAAGTCTCTGGAAGCTCAGGGCGTGGAGATCTTTACCTGCGGTACCTGTCTGAATTATTATGGATTGTCTGAGAAACTTCAGGTAGGCAGTGTTACGAACATGTATGTGATAGCAGATACCATGGCAAAAGCAGGTAAGGTTGTGAAACCATGATTTATCTGGATAATGCGGCTACTACACTGCACAAGCCGGAAGGAGTGGCAGAGGCCATGACCATGGCACTGACTTCCATGGGGAATTCTGGAAGAGGCGCCCATGAGGCTACCCTGGATGCATCAAGAATGATCTACGGTACCAGAGAAAAGCTGGCAGAGCTGTTTCACATTTCAGATCCTATGCGGATAACTTTTACCTGCAATGCCACGGAAAGTCTGAACATTGCCATACAGGGAATTCTACAGCCGGGAGATCATGTGATCACCAGTGTCTGTGAACACAACTCCGTACTGCGGCCGGTGTATCAGATGGCGAAGCGGGGAGTTACTTACAATATGCTTCCTGCAGATAAAAAAGGGGTCATACAGTATGATCAGCTGACCAGCCTTCTGAAAAAAGAGACGAAAGCGATTGTCATCACCCATGCGTCTAACTTGACAGGCAATGTAACCGATCTGAAGAAAGTATCGGATTTTGCAAAGAAAAACGGACTGCTGCTGATCGTGGATGCGTCCCAGACGGCCGGATGTATTCCGATTGATGTACAGGAACTGGGGATCGATGTCCTTTGCTTTACCGGACACAAAGGTCTGATGGGACCACAGGGAACCGGTGCTATCTATGTGCGGGAAGGTATAAAGATTGCGCCTCTGAAGGTCGGTGGAAGCGGTGTAAAGAGCTTCGATAAGGAACATCCGGATACCATGCCGACCGCATTGGAAGCCGGAACCTTAAACGGACCGGGGATTGCAGGCCTTGGAGCTTCTGTATCCTGGCTTCTGAAGCAGGGCGTAGAGCAGATCCATGAAAAGGAAGTATCACTGGCCAGGCGCTTTTTAAAGGGCATTGCAGAGATCCCGGACATTACCATATATGGAGATGTGGATTCGCAGATGCGAACAGCCATTGTATCCCTGAATCTGGGGGATGTGGATTCTGCAGAAATCAGTGACTGGCTCTGGGAAGATTATGGAATTGCAGTACGTGCAGGTGCCCATTGTGCTCCGCTGATGCACAAGGCTCTGGGAACGGAGCAGCAGGGAGCAGTACGGTTTAGCTTTTCCTGTTTTAATACAGAGGAAGAAGTGGACGCAGCCATCAGAGCATTAAAGGAATTGCAGGAATAACTATGAGAACAAAAAAACCACAACTGGTGATTACATTTTCCAATACACCAGAAGCAATCAAAATGGAAAAATATTGTCAGGAGCATCAGCTTCCGGGAAGGTTAATTCCGATTCCATCTCAGATTACCGCAGGATGCGGGCTGGCCTGGAAGACAGAGCCAGATGCGAAGGAGCAGTTTATAGAACAGCTAAAGCAGGGAGAAATTTCCTGGGAACAGATGCAGATAGTTGAGTTGTAACTGCCAGTCATTCAGAAAATGACAGCAGTAATTGGGGGAGCAAGCTTTCCCGGATATAAAAAATAAGAAAATGAAGTGAAGTTTGGAAGGAGGATATTATGGTTCATGTAATGATTGACGGTATTCCGGTGGAAGTGGAGAAGGGTACGACCGTTCTTCATGCGGCAAAAAAAGCAGGGATTGAGATCCCTACGCTGTGTTATATCGAGGATCTGATCCCAGATGGTTCCTGCCGTCTGTGTGTGGTAGAAGTAAAAAATAATGGCAGAACCAAGATCGATACATCCTGTACCCTGCAGGTGTCAGAAGGGGATGAGATCTTTACCAGATCCGAAAAGGTGAGACAGTCCAGAAAGCAGACACTGGATCTGCTGTTATCTGATCATAACGTACATTGCTTTTCCTGTGAAGCAAACGGAGACTGCAAGCTGCAGGAGTATGCATTTGAGTACGGACTGGAGACCACCAGCTATGAAGGGCAGAAGAGCGGTGGCGAGGTAGATGATACGAATAAATTCTTTACCTATGACCCAAGTCTTTGTATTCTGTGCCACAGATGTGTGAATACCTGTAATTATATCGTAGGACGTGGAGCCATCGAGACAATGGAACGTGGATTCCAGTCAGTGATCGGGAATGGAGAAGGACAGTGGAAAGACGGCATCTGCGAATCCTGTGGCAACTGTGTACAGGCCTGTCCGACCGGTGCCCTGTCTATGAAGCGCAGAAAGAAATACCGTATGTATCAGGTAGAGAAAAAGGTGCTTACCACCTGCCCACATTGTGCAACCGGATGTCAGTATTATCTTCTGATCAAGGATGGCAAGATTGTGGATACAGAAGCCTATAACGGACCATCCAACAAAGGTCTGCTTTGTGTAAAAGGACGAAGCGGAAGCTTTGACTTCGTACATCATCCATCCAGAATCACCGATCCATTGATTAAGAATAAAGAAACCGGTGAATTTGAGAAAGCTACATGGGATGAAGCGCTGGATCTGGTAGCATCCAGATTCATGGAGATTAAGAAGAAATACGGCAGTGAGTCACTGGCTGGTTTTGCATGTTCCAGATCACCAAATGAAGATATCTACATGGTACAGAAGATGGTTCGTACCTGCTTCGGTACCAACAACACCGATAACTGTGCCCGTGTATGTCACTCTGCATCCGTAGCAGGTCTGGCTATGACCCTTGGATCCGGTGCCATGACCAATCCGATTGAAGATATCACAAAGAAACCAGATGTGATCATGCTGGTAGGTTCCAACCCGGAAGAAGCACATCCGGTAGTGGGTATGCAGATCCGGCAGGCAGTACAGCGTGGCTGTAAGCTGATCGTAGTAGATCCGCGTGATATCGGTCTTGCAAAACATGCAGATATCCATCTGAAGATCAGACCAGGAACCAACGTTGCATTTGCAAATGGTATCATGAACGTCATCATTTCCGAAGGTCTGCAGGATGATAAGTTTATTGCAGAGAGAACCGAAGGCTATGAAAAGATCAAAGAAATCGTAAAAGATTATACACCGGAAAAGGTAGCAGAAATCTGTCATATTGATGCAGAAGATCTGAAGAAAGCTGCTATCATGTATGCAAAAGCAAAGATGGCTCCGATTATCTATTGTCTGGGTGTTACGGAGCATTCTACCGGTACGGAAGGTGTAATGTCCATGTCCAATATGGCTCTTCTGGTTGGTAAGCTGGGAAGAGAAGGCTGTGGTGTCAATCCACTTCGTGGTCAGAATAATGTACAGGGTGCCTGTGATATGGGTGCATCCCCGACAGATTTCCCTGGATATCAGAAAGTAGCCAATCCAGAAGTAGTGGCCAAGTTTGAAAAAGCATGGAATACGAAGCTGAATCCAAATCCTGGACTTCATGCAACGGACGTATTCCCGGCAGCAATCAAGGGAGATATCAAAGGTTTGTATATTTATGGTGAAGACCCGATTGTTACTGATCCGGATACCCATCATATTATCAAAGCACTGGAAAGTCTGGACTTCTTTGTCATTCAGGAGCTGTTTATGACAGAGACTGCTCAGTATGCGGATGTGATTCTTCCGGGTGTCAGCTATGCAGAAAAAGAGGGAACCTTTACTAACACGGAACGTCGTGTACAGCGTGTGCGTAAGGCTGTAACCATTCCTGGCAACGCCAGACTGGATACAGATATTATCATTGATCTGATGAATCGTATGGGATATCCACAGCCACATATGACATCTGCGCAAATCATGGATGAGATTGCATCTGTGACACCATCTTTTGGCGGTATCAGCCATGCACGTCTGGACAGCGAAGAAGTAGGAGGAAAAGGTCTTCAGTGGCCATGTCCGACCAAGGATCATCCTGGCACACCAATCATGCACGTAGGCAAGTTCGCAAGAGGTCTTGGCTGGTTCTATCCGGCAGAATATGTTCCATCTGCAGAACTTCCAGATGAAGAATATCCAATCATTCTGATGACCGGACGTATCCTGTATCATTACACCACCCGTGCCATGACAGGAAAGACCGAAGAACTGATGGAGATCGAAGGACATTCCTTTATCGAGATCAATGAGGAAGATGCAGCAGAGCTTGGCATCCAGAATGGCGATAAAGTACGTCTGACATCCAGAAGAGGACAGATCGAATCCACAGCCCGTGTGGGAACCAAAGTATCCAGAGGCGAATCCTGGATGCCATTCCACTTCCCAGATGGCAATGCCAACTGGCTGACCAATGCAGCACTGGATAAATACGCAAGAATACCAGAATACAAAGTATGCGCAATCAAGATTGAGAAAGCGTAAAACAAGTTCTGGCGAAATTAATACTTAGTTATCAAAGAGATAGCCGTTCCTGGCTTTTATGAAGTACAGGACGGCTATTTGTTATGCTCCCGGTTGTGTTTTTTTTGTCAATATGTTACAATGAACGCATGCAAATTGTGCGGAAACTTGGATAACTGTTCAAAAAGGCTGTGGAAGTGGTGAAAGATTTGCTTTTTGCAGCGGAACGGTAGAAGGAGATCGAAAATGAAATGTATTAAGACAACGGATGCAGCAGGCCATGTTCTTTGCCATGATATTACCAGGATCGTAAAGGATGTGGTGAAGGATACTGCATTCCGAAAGGGGCATATTGTGCAGGAGGAAGATATTCCTGTGCTGTTATCTCTGGGAAAGGATCATCTGTATGTATGGGAGAAGGATGAGAATACCCTGCATGAGAATGAAGCGGCGCAGATTCTCTGTGATGTCTGTATGAATGAGAATATGCATCCGACAGCAGTAAAAGAGGGGAAGATCGAACTGATCGCAGATTGTGACGGTGTGTTTCGGGTGGATGTGCCAAGGCTGGATGCGATCAATGAGATTGATGAGATCATGATTGCCACCAGGCATACGAATTTCCCGGTGAAAAAAGGTGACCGTCTTTTAGGAACCCGTGTGATTCCGCTGGTGATTGCCAAAGAGAAAATGGAGCTGGTGAAAAAGACAGCGGGAGATACACCACTGGTTTCCCTGACTCCTTATAAGAAACAGAAAGTAGGTATTGTAACCACCGGAAATGAAGTATTTTACGGAAGAATCAAAGATACTTTCACACCGGTTGTCATTGAAAAACTGGAATCTTACGGTGCAGAGATTCAAGGACAAATTCTTTGCGATGATGATATGGAAAAAATCACAAAAGCGATCCTGAAGTTGAAAGAAGAAGGGGCTGACATGATCGTCTGCACCGGTGGGATGAGTGTAGATCCAGATGATAAGACTCCGGGAGCTATTAAGAATACCGGGGCAAGAATTGTATCTTATGGAGCTCCGGTACTTCCGGGAGCCATGTTCCTGTTGTCTTATCTGGAAGATGGTACACCGGTCATGGGACTGCCGGGATGTGTTATGTATGCAAAGGCTACTGTTTTTGATCTGGTACTGCCACGGATTATCGCAGGCATTGAAGTGACCAAAAAAGATCTGGCCCATATGGGAAATGGAGGATTTTGTCTGGGATGTAAGGAATGTCATTATCCGAATTGCAGTTTCGGAAAAGGGGTATAGTATGCAGTCGGAAAGTTTACGATAAGGACAAGGGAGAAAATGACATGGATAACCTTACGGTAGAGCAGGCATTAGAAGCCTTGCTCACTCATTCAAAAATCATAGAAGAAACAGAAGTGGTGTCGATTCTTCAGGCAAGAGGAAAAGTACTGGCAGAGGACATGACGGCCGAACTGGATAACCCTCCGTTTGATAAGTCTCCGATTGATGGTTATGCCTGTAAGGCAGAGGATCTTATGGGGGCCACACAGGAGCATCCGGTCGAACTGAAAGTTCTGGAAGAGATTGATGCGGGGCAGTATTCAGATATTACAGTGGAAAAAGGAAAGGCTGTGCGGATTATGACCGGAGCAGCCATCCCGAAAGGCTGTGACTGCTGTGTCCGGCAGGAAGATACGGACTATGGAGAAGATGTCGTGAAAATCTATTATCCGGCAAAACAGTGGAAAAACTACTGTTTTCAGGGTGAAGATTTTCAAAGAGGCACTGTGCTCTTAAAAAAGGGAACCAGGATCGGTTTTGTAGAGGCTGGTATTCTGGCCAGTATGGGAAAGACAGAGGTGAAGGTCTACCGTAGAGCGAAAGTGGCCATTCTTACCACAGGAGATGAGGTGATGGCACCGGGACAGCCATTATTGCCGGGCAAGATCTATGATTGTAATCAAAGTCTTCTGGCAGCCCGCATGGAAGACTTTGGAGTGGAACTGGTGAAAGTAGATTCTATTGAAGACCGGCCGCAGGCGATGACAGAGGCTATTCAAATGATTGCTCCATCGGCAGATCTGATCATTACGACGGGAGCGGTATCGGTTGGAAAGAAAGATATCATGCATGAAGCCCTGGAACTGGCAGGTGCAAAGCGGATTTTCTGGCATATTCAGATGAAGCCTGGAATGCCAACTCTGTTCTCAATGTACCGGGATACGCCGGTGATCAGCCTGTCTGGCAATCCATTTGGCGTAGCAGTATCAGTAGATTTGCTGATTCGTCCGATGCTTCAGAAGATGATGCAGGATGAAGCTTTAAAAACCAGAAGAAAGAAGTGCGTCCTGAAGAATGAATTTATAAAAGAAGTGAGGGGACGCAGATATATTCGTGCGGTCACAGATGGAGAGACAGTAACCATACCATCTGGATTACATTCCAATGGAGTGCTGGCCACTATGGCGGGCTGCAACTGTCTGATTGAGATGCAGGGAGGAAAGCCAGGAACGAAAGCAGGAGAGCTGACAGAGGTGATTCTGCTGTGAAACAATATGTTCTTGCTATCAGTGGTGTCAAAAATTCAGGAAAGACGACATTGATTACAAAGCTTCTTCCGGAACTCAAGAAACGAGAACTTCGGGTGGCGGTGATCAAGCATGACGGGCATGACTTTGAACCAGATGTGCCCGGCACAGACAGCTGGAAGTATGTACAGGCCGGAGCAGATGGAACCTGTGTATTTTCTGCCGGAAAGTATATGGTGATCAAATACGCACCGGCACCGTCTGTGGAAGAACTGATCAAGGCGTTTCCAGGAGCAGAACTGATTCTGCTGGAAGGATTTAAATATTCAGAATATCCCAAGATCGAGGTGATTCGAAAAGGCAATTCCGCAAGGCTGGTATGTGATCCAAAGAATCTGCTGGGGATTGTGACCGACTATACGTCAGATGAGCTGGAGTGGAAAAATACCTGTGGAATTCCCTTTTTCGGACTGGAAGAAACAGAACGGCTGGCAGACTATATCATGGGTCAATACATCAGTTTGCAGAGAGGATGACAGGAAGAGCACAAATGAAAGAGTGGTGTAACAGGAATGACGAAAATATGCATGCAAAGAAAGGGGCAGCAGGGATCATGAATGTAGGGGCAGTGATTGTGGCAGCCCAGGATCTGGCACAGGACAAAACCGGAAATGAAGAACTGGAAACCTTTCTTCCCATGCTTCCGGTGGAAGGAACGACGGTGATCAAGAGGGAGATTAATACTTTACGAAAAGCCGGAATATCACCGATCATTGTGGTAGGTGGTTATCAGGCAGCGGTATTGAAAAATCATATCAGTCACAATGGAGTGGTTTTTCTGGAAGATTCGGAGTATGCCTGTCATGACTGGCTGGCATCAGCTGAAATCGGCATAGAAGCTGCTGAACTTTGTGACAAAGTAATATTGATTGCTGTAGAATGTCCGGCTTTCAAGGTAGAGACGTTGGAGCGATTGAAGGAATGCGATCAGGACACCTGTCTGTATTATGATGGACAGCCGGGCAGACTGCAGGTGAGAATCGGCAGTCATTTGAAAAGAAAGGAAGGCTCAAAAGGGGCAGGCACAGATTCAGAAGCAACAGATGATATTTGGACAATGCATGGCGAACAGAATCAGGCAAGTCTGGATACGGATGACTGTGGCATTCTGTATGACATTACTCATCCAGATCAGATCGAAAAGGTGCGGGACTATATTCGTCAGCTCCGGGACGCCAGATCCTTAAGCCTGAAAACAAAAATTGTGTTATCCAAAACAGAAGATTTTTTTGGCCCGGGACTGTTTCATCTTCTTCAATATATTGATGAGACAGGCTCCATACAGGCGGCAGCCAAAAAGATGGGGATGTCCTATTCCAAGTGCTGGAAGCTGCTGAACCGGGCAGAAGAACAGATGGGGTTCCCTTTTTTGAACCGCTATAACGGAGGAAGACATGGCGGGAATTCCACAATTACAGAAGAAGGCCGGGAATTCATGAACCGCTATCATGCCATGCTGGAAGACATGAAACGGATCAGTCAGAACTTTTTTGACATTTATTTTCAGGATTATCAGTAATTATATATAAAAAAAGATCCCTGTTTGGCAGAATGTTGACAAAACTAACCAACAGGGATATAATTTTACCAGCGAGTATTTTTTGAAAAAATAACGTGAAGGAGGAATTTAATATGAATACTTGGAAAAAAGCCGGAGCATTACTTTTAACTGGAGTGATGGCTTCTGGAATGTGTATGGGAGTTTCCGCTGAAGATCAGACAGACGTTGTTGTATTTGCAGCAGCATCTATGACAGAGACTCTGACAGAGATTCAGGAAATGTATAAAGAGGTGGAACCAAATGTCAATCTGGTATTTACTTTCGATTCTTCAGGAACATTAAAGACACAGATCGAAGAAGGTGCAGACTGTGATCTGTTCATCTCAGCAGCACAGAAGCAGATGAACCAGCTGGATATCACAGCAGATCCGTCTGTTAATGAAGATGGTCTCGATTTCATCGATGACACAACCAGAATTGACCTTCTGGAGAATAAAGTAGTTCTGGCTGTACCAGAAGATAATCAGGCAGACATCCAGTCTTTTGAAGATCTGGGAACCGATAAGCTGAACCTGCTTTGCCTTGGCAACGAAGACGTACCAGTAGGTGCTTACTCGGAAGAGATCCTGACCAACCTGGGTATTCTGGATCAGCTGGAAGCAGACCAGAAGATTACATACGGTTCTAACGTAAAGGAAGTTACCACACAGGTCAGCGAAGGCAGTGTTGATGCAGGTATCATCTACGCTACAGATGCTTACTCGGCAGGGCTGACAGTCGTAGATCAGGCTGACAGCACACTGTGCAAACAGGTTATCTACCCTGCAGCAGTATTAAAAACGTCCGCTCATGCTGACGAAGCAAAAGCATTCCTGGATTACCTGACTACAGAGACCAGCGCTGAAGTATTCGAATCTGTTGGATTTACCATGGTAAAAGCAGATGATGAAGAAGAGACAGAAGCAGTATCTGAAGCAGAATCTGAGACAGCTTCAGAGACAGAATCTGAAACAGAAGCTTAAGAAAAGATATGGAGGGAAGAATAGATGGATTGGTTTCCTCTGTATAATTCACTTCGTATTGCAGTGATTTCCAGCGTACTGGTATTTTTTTCCGGAATCTTTGCAGCCTACTATATTGCAAAGCTCCATCCGGTAGTGAAAGGTGTGTTGGATGTGATTCTCACCCTTCCAATGGTATTACCACCCACAGTAGTAGGATATTTTATCCTGCTGCTGCTGGGTTCAAAGAGACCGTTTGGAATCTGGTTCTATCATACTTTCGGTACCAAGCTGGTTATGAACTGGTACTCAGGCATTTTTGCAGCCACCATCGTGGCATTTCCACTGATGTATCGTACCGCCCGTGGTGCTTTTGAAAGTTTTGACGAGACACTTGCCTGGTCAGGACAGACACTGGGACTTTCCAACAGTTATATTTTCTGGAAAGTGCGTATGCCGGCCTGTCGTCAGGGAATTATGGCAGGAACCGTTCTTGCATTTGCAAGGGCACTGGGAGAGTATGGCGCGACCAGTATGGTAGCGGGATATACACCAGGAAAGACAGTCACCATTTCTACCACCGTATATCAGATGTGGAGAACCAATGACGATCTTCTGGCATTTAAGTGGGTGATGGTGAATATTGCCATATCGGCAGTCGTACTTCTGACGGTAAATATGCTGGAAAAGAAAAACACTGCCGGAAAAAGATCGGCAGGATAAGGAGCGGACGAAATGGGACTTTATGTAAAGATCAAAAAGGATTTCGGAAGCTTTCTTCTGGACACAGAATTTGATGCAGATAAGGAAGTACTGGGAATTCTGGGGGAATCTGGATGTGGAAAGAGTATGACGCTTCGCTGTATTGCAGGAGTGGTAACACCAGATGAAGGACACATTGAACTGGACGGAACCGTCTTTTTTGACAGCGAGAAAAAGATCAATCTGAAGCCTCAGGAGCGTCATGTGGGGCTGCTGTTTCAGAATTACGCCTTATTTCCGAATATGAATGTAGTACAGAATCTTCAGGCAGGACTTCGGGGACAGAAGCTGGGAAAGGAAGAACAGCAGAAGCGCATTGCAGAGATGGTTGCCAAGTTCTATCTGCAGGGGCTGGAACATCACAAGCCATCCCAGTTGTCCGGTGGACAGCAGCAGCGAGTGGCACTGGCCAGAATATTGCTCACCAGACCGAAACTGCTCATGCTGGATGAACCTTTTGCAGCATTGGATGAGTTCCTGAGATGGAAACTGGAACTGGAATTGGAAGATGTACTGAAAGAATTCGGTTCTACCACACTTTTTGTATCGCACAATCGAGATGAGATCTATCGGATCTGCGACCAGGTATGTGTAATGAATCAGGGCAAATCCAGTGAACCGGTACCGGTAAAAGAATTGTTTACGACACCGATATCAAGAGAAGCAGCGTATCTCTCAGGATGTAAGAACTTTTCAGATGCAGCCGTAGCAGAAAAAGGAGAAGTTATGGCGCTGGACTGGGGGATTACATTGAAATGTGATACTGCAGGAAAAGAAGATTCCAACAGCGTTGGCGTACGCAGTCATTTTATACATCCTGTGAGTGCTGATAAAAAGGACAGTATGTCAAATGTATTTTCCTGCAAAATAAAACGAATCATAGAAGATGTATTTTCTTATATTTTAATTGTGTCACCCAAAGAAGGTGCACAGATCCGTGTGGATGTGTCAAAGGAAGAATGGCTGGAGTATCGGGAACAGATGACCGGAGATGAGATACTCATCGGAATCGAAGAGAAAGATATTATGTTGTTAAAATAAGCAAAAGACTAAATCATAACAGATGGTTTAGTCTTTTTTGCCTATTATTTGATATCCAGTTCTGGTGGTTCATCCAGATGTTCGGATACATATTTCCCATTTTTCTTCCGCTGTCGGACACATTCGGTCAGCAAGTACTCGATCTGTCCGTTGACGGAGCGGAAGTCATCTTCTGCCCAGGCAGCGATAGCATCATATAACTTGGCAGAGAGACGTAAGGGAACCTGTTTTTTCTTATTGTCTTTTTCAGCCATTAATACAGACTTCCTGAATTGACTACCGGCTGGGCGTCATGATTTCCACAGAGAACGACCAGAAGATTCGATACCATGGCTGCCTTACGTTCTTCATCCAGTTCTACCACGTCTTTTTCACTTAACTGTTCCAGTGCCATCTCTACCATGCCCACGGCACCGTCTACGATCATTTTTCTGGCATCAATGATAGCAGATGCCTGCTGTCGCTGCAGCATGACGGCTGCGATCTCAGATGCATAAGCCAGATAAGTAATACGGGCTTCGATGATCTCCAGACCTGCATCGGAGACCTTTTCCTGAATTTCATTACGGATTCGCTCTGCCACAATCTCACTGGAGCCTCTCAGGCTTCCTTCATCTGCAATGCCATCTCCTGTAGTGTCTACATCCGGTGCAGTATCATATGGATAGAGACGGACAATATTACGCAGGGCACTGTCACACTGAAGCGACAGATATTCCTTGTAGTTGTCTACATGGAAAACTGCTTTTGCAGTATCCACCACCCGCCAGGTAACAGCAATGCCGATCTCTACCGGATTTCCCAGACAGTCATTGATCTTCTGACGGGAATTGTTCAGAGTCATGACCTTCAGAGAAATCTTCTTATTACTCAGTGAGGTATCAGAAGAACTGCTTCCGCTCAGAAGTAATGTGGAAAGAGAGAGATTTTTCTGTGCACTGGTATCTACATCCCCACTCTGACTGAGCTTTGTCTTAGAAGCTGGGTTCACACTGACACAGAAGGGATTCACAAAGTAGAATCCAGGCTCTTTCAGGGTGCCAATATACTTTCCGAATAAAGTCAGTACCAGTGCTTCCTGCGGTTTTAAGATCCGAAGACCTAAAAACAGGATCCATCCCAGTGCCATCCAGGCACAACAGATTACCAGACCCACAACTGGAAAGACCGGAACGGCACCTTTTGCCAGTGCGATGCCACATCCAATACA
Source organism: uncultured Marvinbryantia sp. (assembly GCA_934408725.1). Classification (GTDB taxonomy): domain Bacteria; phylum Bacillota; class Clostridia; order Lachnospirales; family Lachnospiraceae; genus Marvinbryantia. The sequence continues at coordinate 23,551 of CAKRVB010000028.1, read as the reverse complement.
GCCACCGATAGCAAGAGCATAAAGAAAGATGGTAAGAATCATTACCAACATACCATTCTTTTTGGTTGATAAAATTTTTTCTGTCATTGTACGTTCCTCCTTTGGAATCACAAAACTATTTGATATCAGAATGATATCATTATAATATTTGTAAGTCAAGGGAAAGTTCCATTGATGAATGTGGCAGATCTGGGATAAAAAGAGTGTTTGCAGCAGATCAGACATCGGATGAAGTACTACAAAGATCTGGACTGGCAAAGACTTTCATGCGGTCTCTTCTGGCTGCGCAGATCAGAGTTAGATGATATTCTCTGGCCAGTTCAATGGCTTCGGAAGTAGGGGAAGCCTTGCTGGATAGAACCGGAATACCTGCCTGAATGGCTTTCATAGTCATATCGGTAGGTATTCGTCCGCTTGAATAGACCATGCACTGATGCAGATCAATGTTATGGCGAAGAGCATAACCGATGACCTTGTCCAGAGCATTGTGACGTCCGATATCCTCGCAGGAAAAAAGAATCTGGTCTTCTTTGGCCAGAAGACAGCTATGGGTGGCAAAGGTGATGTTGTGAAGAGGCGAACCATCTGCAAAAGAATCAGCCATATGGAAGATCCATTCCGGTTCCCAGCGGATCGGTGTGAGCATTTCCGGTTCGTTTGCCGAAACAAAATAGTCATTTAAAATATGATTGCCGGTACAGCAGGTAGGAGTGACTTCCACAAAAGAATCTGTGGGAGGAATATTTCTATCTGCTGTATTTTTTAAGTAGACTTTGGCACGTTTTCCATATTCGCAGATATAGATGTGCTCTACATCCGCTGTGGAAGTGATGATATGTTCCGTCAAAAGCCTCCCCAGAACCAGTTCAGCCAGATGCTGAGGCAGGCAGATCAGCTTCATGGTCAGGCGGTCATTAACAAAAACATCCATGACATGTTCATTCAGCACCTGTTCTTCTTCGGTACAGATGTTTCCGTCTCTTCCAATATATTGGTATTCTTTTTTTTCCAGTAAAGACAGATTCTGGTATTGTTCGTTAATATACATAATTTCTCCAATCAAAAAATCTATTCTTTTATTCATGTTTACTATGTGATATGATAGATACAGTATAACAGACATCTCACTGTTTCGGAAGAGAGAATCAGGGGATGAAGGAGGAAAATCAAATGGGAAAGATTATGGCGGTCAATATCAGTGAGAGGAAAGGCACGCAGAAGAAAAATATACACAGTGCCACGTTGATTGAAGACTTTGGAATTGAGAAGGATGCCCATGCCGGCAAATGGCATCGTCAGGTGAGCCTTCTTTCTTATGAAAAAATAGAAGAGTTTAAGGCAAAGGGGGCACCGATTGACGATGGGGCATTTGGAGAGAATCTGATCGTAAGCGGATACGATCTGAAGATGCTTCCGGTTGGCACCAGACTGCGAAGCGGGGATGTGCTTCTGGAAGTAACTCAGATCGGCAAGCAGTGCCACAGTGGATGCGAGATCTACAAGATCATGGGAGACTGCATCATGCCACGGGAAGGTATTTTTACCAGAGTACTTCATGGCGGCGTTCTGACAGAAGGTGATGAGATTCATGTAGAAGAGCAGGCAGGTGAGACCGATGGAGAATAAGCTGAATCATTTTGATCAGAAGGGGAATGCAGTAATGGTGGATGTATCTGGAAAAATACCCACTTCCAGAACTGCCATAGCAAAGGGAAAGATTCGTGTCTGTCAGGAAGTGATGGATGCAGTGAAGCAGGGGACTGTGAAAAAGGGAGATGTGCTGGGAGTAGCCAGAGTGGCAGGCATCATGGCAGTGAAGCAGACATCTCATCTGATTCCTATGTGTCATCCACTGATGATCCAGAAGTGTTCGGTAGATTTTGAACTGGATGAGGAACGCCTGGAGATCACTGCAATCTGTACGGCGAAGACGGAAGGACAGACCGGAGTAGAGATGGAGGCACTGACCGGGGTGAATGTGGCCCTTCTGACGATTTACGATATGTGTAAGGCAATCGATAAGTCTATGGAGATGACCGGAATTCATCTGGTTGAAAAAAGCGGAGGAAAAAGCGGGCTTTACCGAAACCCGAAGGAATAGTATGAAGGACAGATTTGGAAGAGAGATTGATTACCTGCGGATATCCATTACAGATCGGTGCAATCTCAGATGTGTGTATTGTATGCCGGAAAACGGCATCGTGCAGATTCCTCACAATGAGATTCTGACCTATGATGAGATTATCAGAATCTGCCGGTGTATGACGGATCTTGGTATCAGAAAGATCAAACTGACCGGTGGAGAGCCTTTGACCCGCAAGGACTGTGCGACACTGGTGCAGATGTTAAAAGGACTGGATGGGATCGAGAAAGTGACACTGACAACGAATGGGGTGTTATTAAAGGATCAGATTCAGAGTCTTTTCGAAGCCGGAATCGATGATATTAATATTAGCCTGGATACACTGGATGCATCCAGATTCGCACAGGTGACCAGAAGAGAGAGCCTGAATCAGGTGCTGGAAGGGATCGAAGCGGCACTTCAGTACCCGGCGATCGGACTAAAGATCAACTGTGTGCCAGTGCTGGAGGATCCGGAGAATCTGGCTGCGGTAGCCGGGCTGGCGAGGCAGTATCCGATCCACGTACGGTTTATTGAGATGATGCCGATCGGGTATGGCAGGGAATTTCAGTTCCGGGGAGAGGAAGAGATCTGTAAGATTCTGGAAAAATCTTATGGAACTATGACCCCGGTGACGGAGCGTTATGGTAATGGGCCGTGTCATTATTATAAAATAGAAGGATTTCAGGGAAAGATCGGATTTATCAGTGCCATGACTCACAAGTTCTGTGATCAGTGTAATCGTGTGCGGATGACGGCAGAAGGTTATCTGAAGGCCTGTCTGCAGTATCAGACAGGAACAGACTTAAAGCGCCTGATGCGGTCAGGATGTACGGATGAAGAACTTACAGAAGCAATACAGAAAGTGATATGGGAAAAACCGGTGAGCCATCATTTTACTTCTGTGGAAGCAGAGTCAGATGAAGAGAGGCTGATGTCCCAGATTGGAGGATAAAAGTATGAAAGCAGCAATTATTACATCCAGTGATTCTGGATATGCAGGAGAAAGAGAAGATAAAAGCGGCCCGGTGATCCGGGAGATCCTGGAGACCAATGGTTATGAAGTGGTACATACTATTTTGCTTCCGGATGACAGAAAGATGCTGGCAGATGAAATGGCAAGAATCGCAGATGCCAAAATGGCTGAATTGATTGTGACCACCGGAGGAACCGGATTTTCTCCAAGGGACTGCATGCCGGAAGCAACCAAAGATATCATAGAGCGGGAAGTGCCGGGGATTCCGGAAGCTATGCGAGCTTATAGTATGACGATTACACCAAGAGCTATGCTCAGCCGTGCAACAGCAGGAATCAGGAAAGGAACACTGATTGTGAACCTGCCAGGCAGCCCAAAGGCAGTCAGGGAAAGCCTGGAATATATCATTCCTGCACTGGAGCATGGCCTTCAGATTCTGACAGGGGAGGCGGCCAACTGTGCCAGAAAATAATTTCACCATGGTCGTGCTGGCAGGTGGTGCCAGCAGTCGGATGGGACGGGAGAAGTCAGATCTTTTTTGGGGCGGACAGACATTTCTGGAGACACAGATCGAAAAAGGACGGAAACTGGGCGCCAGGCAGATCCTGATCTCTGGTTACCGTGGAACACATTGCAGGGAAGAGATCGTACCAGACCGGATTCCGGGGCAGGGACCTCTTGGTGGACTGGAGAGCTGCTTTCGAAGGGCAGAGACAGAAAAATGTCTGGTACTTGGTGTAGATACGCCACTGGTGCCACTGGAGGAACTACACAGGCTTCTGCACTATGCTATGGAAGAAACGGATAAACCGGTGACTATGCTGTGTCATAACGGAAAAGAAGAATCCCTGATGGCAGTATATGATGCCAGACTTTATAAAGAAATAACAGATTTTCTGAAGTCAGGAAGATCATCTGTGTATCGCTTTCTAAATACAGTGGGATATTCCCTGTATCATACCAGTGCACCAGAAAGCTATTTTCAAAATATCAATGATCCGGATACTTATGCGAAAGTATGCAAAGAATTTCATAATATATCTTCATAAAATCATCATGAAGTAAACACAGAATGAACATATTTTGGAATTATAGTTGTTTCCAGAACCAAAGAAAGGAAGCAAACAATTATGAAAAACAAATATGTGAAATCTATGATGGGACTGATGCTTAGTGTATCACTGATTGCAGGAGGAACCATTGGCGCATATGCATCTGATACAACAAAGACCGCAACCGAAAGCACAACAGAAGCAGCCGAAACTGATTCAGAAAAGACATCTGAGACTGATGCAAAAGAAGATGTAGCAGAAGAAGATGCGGTATACGGAGAAGTAAAGAGCGTGGATGGAGATGCCATTACGTTTACGGTAGGTACCAGAAATGAAGCACCTGGCATGGAAAAGCCAGACGGAGAAGCACCGGAGAAACCAGATGGGGAAGAACAGAAGGACAGGGATACAGAGAAGTCTGATGAGAAAGAATCAGAGCCAGAGGCAGCAGAGAAAGCTGACAGCAAAGATTTCCTGACATTAACATCTGAGGAACGGGAAGTAACGGTCAGTGATGATACAGAGATTATAAAAGGTATGATGTTTGACGGTGAACAGCCAGATGGCGAGAAACCAATGGCAGAAGAGAAAGATCAGAAAGATGCAGAAGCAGCTTCAGAGGAAGCTGCAACGGAAGACAGTTCGGAAGAAGAGACAACAGAAGATATAAAAGCAGCACCAGAAGAAGCACCAGAAGAAACACTGACCATTGATGATATTAAAGAAGGTGATATCATCAAAGTTACTTATGATAAAGACAACAATGTGACAAGAATCGAAGTTATGAGTACACCGGAAGAAAAACCTGGTGATACAGAAGAAAAGGCATCAGAACAGGAAACAGATTCTGAAGAAGAAACAACAGAAACTGCGACAGAAGAGACAACAGAATCATAAAGGCGACCTCCCGGAGAGAAAACTCCGGGAGGTTTTGTGTCGTACTGCTTTCTTGTAAATTGTTGACAATTGACAATACCGGTAATTGATTATATAATAGCCTTAATTCGTATGTAAAAGTTACGATTTAGGGATGATATGAGCAGAGTGAAGTACAGAGAAAAGGGAATTCAGGCAAATTGTGGAGCATGCCAGAACAGATCAGGCATGCTTTTTCTAACATCTGAATTCTTTTTGTAGTATGTTTCACAATAAAACAGATTGTTGGACACAAAGTGGACAGGGATCTTTCTGCGCTTTCATCTTCCCTGAATTCTAACAAAAAACAAGAGAGGAAGAAGAAGATGAGAAAGTATACGATTAGAAGAATTTTCATGGCAGTCGTTACCCTGCTCGTTGTGGCCTGTCTCACATTCCTGTTGATGAATGCGATACCGGGCAATCCATGGCTGTCTGAAAAATCGCCTTCTCAGGCGACCATTGATGCATTGAATGCAAAGTACGGACTGGATCAGCCGGTTCCGGTACAGATGGTGAAGTACCTTGGCAACATCCTTCATGGAGATTTTGGTACTTCTATCAAGATGCAGAAGAACAGAGCAGTGTTATCTATTATTCTGGAGATGTTCCCGGTATCTGCCAAGATCGGTATTATTGCACTTTTATGGGCAATTCTGGTTGGAGTGCCACTGGGCTGTCTGGCAGCATTTAAGCGTGGTACCTGGGTAGACAGTCTCCTTCGTATTATCTGTACCCTTGGTATTTCCATGCCGGGATTCGTAGTGGCAACGATTTTGCTGCATACTTTATGTGGAGGTATTCCGGGGGTGAAGGTATTCCCGGCACTGTTTGACGGTACAGCGAAGAGCTACGTACTGCCATGTCTGGCACTGGGATTTTATCCGATGTGTTATCTGTCAAGACAGACCAGAACAGCTATGCTGGATTCGATTAATCAGGAATATATCAAGACAGCAAGAGCAAAAGGGCTGAAAAATGGAAAGATTATTTTCAAACATGCGCTTCGTAACGCGCTGATTCCGGTTATTACCTATCTTGGACCACAGATTGCATTTACCCTGTGTGGTGGTCTGGTAGTGGAACAGGTATTCTCGATTCCGGGACTTGGAAGATATTTTATTCAGTCAATACAGAACCGTGATTATCCACTGATTATGGGAACAACGATCTTCCTGGCTACCTTCATCATCATCATGAACCTGGTAGTCGATCTTTGCTATAAACTGGTGGACCCGCGTATCAATCTGGCGAATGGAGGTCACTAGAGATGGCAGAGAATAAGAAATACAATAAGTTTGGCTCACTTCAGCTGAACGCAGATGATATCATGAAGTGGAACGAGGAACTGCCGGAGAACGCCTTTGAACCGGCGTCTTCGGAAGAAAAAGAGAACTTTATTCAGGACCGTAAGAGTGTCTCTTACTGGAAGGATGCATGGAGACGTCTTCGTAAGAATACCGTTGCCATGGTAGCTCTTGGGATTATTGTTTTGCTGACAATATTTGCATTTGTCGGACCGATGATTGTGCCGTATACTTACAAGCAGCAGATCCGTGGATCTGAGGCACTGGGACTTTCCCATTATTCACTGGAAGATAAGCAGGCCATTCATGCATATATCGAAGAACATACCGGTACCGGTGTGCTTTCCCCAGATGAAGCCGTTGAACAGGCCAGAGCAGAGGCAGAGGCAAACGGTAAGAAGCTTTCCCGTGTAGAAGAAGCCAGAATCCGTGCACAGGCATCTGTGAATGCGGATAATGTCCAGGCAGAAGAAGAGACCATTACAGAAAGTCAGGCTGCAAAAGAACTTGGCCTGAAGAAGAAGCCATTTGGTTATTCTGATAAAGAACTGGAACGTAAAGCGGCAGGGGAAAAGGTATTCCCACACATTTTCGGAACGGACGATCAGGGACGTGACATCATGGTACGTGTTATGGTAGGTACCCGTGTTTCCATTACCGTTGGTATCTGTGCAGCGCTGCTGGTACTGGTGATCGGTGCTTTGTACGGATCTATTTCCGGTTATTGTGGCGGTGTGGTTGATACTGTGATGCAGCGAATTGTAGAGATCATTTATTCCATTCCGGAGATGTTGATCATCCTGCTGTTATCTGCAACGTTAAAGCCGGCACTGGAGCAGTTCCAGAATTCTGGTAATGGTATTTTCCAGAAGCTGGTTACGATTCTGGGACCGAACCTGATTTCCATGTTCATCGCTTTCGGCCTGTTATACTGGGTGACCATGAGCCGTATTATCCGTGGACAGATTCTGCAGTTAAAGCAGCAGGAATATGTAACGGCAGCCAGAGCACTGGGAGCAAAGGGCGGAAGAATTATCCGCAGACATCTGCTTCCGAACTGTATCGGACAGATCGTTACTACCACATTCCTTCAGATTCCGTCTGCGATCTTCCTGGAGTCATTCCTTTCTTTCGTAGGTGTAGGTGTATCTGCACCTCTGACCAGTCTGGGATCCATGTGTTCAGAAGCATTAAGTGGACTGAATACTTATCCATACAGACTGTTTATTCCGGCTGTGATCCTGAGTCTGATGATTCTTTCGCTGAACCTGTTCGGTGACGGACTTCGTGATGCACTGGATCCAAGATTGAAGAAGTAAGAGAGGAGACACCATGAGCGAAGATAATAATAAGAAACAGAAATTATTAGAAGTAAAAAATCTGCATGTCTCCTTCTTTACACCTGCAGGAGAAGTAAAAGCAGTGAACGGCATCAGCTATGATGTAGATTATGATGAAGTAATGGGTATTGTAGGAGAGTCTGGATCAGGAAAGTCCGTAGAGGCGTATTCCATTATCGGACTTCTGCAGTCCCCTGGTAAAGTAATGGAAGGTTCCATTACACTGGAAGGGGAAGACATGCTGGCAAAATCCCCTTCCGAGATGATCAATTACCGGGGAAGTCAGGTGGCTATGATTTTCCAGAATCCAATGACCTGTCTGAATCCGGTATACACGATCGGCAATCAGCTGACAGAAGCACTTCGTGCCCATGATAAGAGCATTTCCAAAGAAGAAGCAGATAGGCGTGCCATGGAGATGCTGGAGCAGGTTGGTATTAATAATGTAGAAAAGCGTATGAAGCAGTACCCGCATGAGCTTTCCGGTGGTATGAGACAGCGTGTGATGATCGCTATGGGACTGATCTGCCATCCAAAGCTTCTGATTGCAGATGAACCGACCACAGCGCTGGATGTAACAATTCAGGCACAGATTCTGGAACTGATGAAAGAACTTCAGAAAAAGAATCACATGGGGATTATCTTTATCACCCATAACCTCGGTGTGGTAGCAGAAGTATGTGATAAAGTATCGGTTATGTATGCTGGTAAGATGGTAGAGCAGGGACCGGTTGATGATATTTTCTACCAGCCAGGACATCCATATACCATGGGACTGCTCCGGTCTATGCCTCGTGTGGATGCAGAAAGCTACGAGCGTCTGATCCCGATTGAGGGTACACCGGTCGATATGCTGAATCCGCCGGAAGGATGTCCGTTTGCACCACGTTGTGAACATGCTATGAAGGTGTGTCTGCAGAAGATGCCTCCATATGTAGAACTGGGAGATAATCACCGTGCTGCATGCTGGCTGAGAGTGCAGGATGCCATCGATGCACAGAAAGAGGCACAGAAAAAAGAAGGAACGGAGGGAAAAGAAAATGAGTAATCAGAACGATATCCTCGTTTCCGTTGATCATCTGAAAAAGTACTTTCCGGTAAAGGGATTAAAAGGACCGGGAGTTCGAGCAGTGGAAGATATTTCTCTGTTTATCCGAAGAGGAGAGACACTGGGACTGGTAGGTGAGTCCGGATGTGGAAAGACAACACTGGGACGTACGATTTTACAGCTTCATGATCCGACATCCGGAAAGATTGTCTATGATGGAAAGAACATTTTTGAAGGACAGAATCCATGGGTAACAGAAGCAGACGGAAGTCTGAAGCAGATCAGGGTACCGAAGGCGAAGCAGGTGAATATGCTTCCATACCGCCGGAAGATGCAGATCATCTTCCAGGATCCTTCTGCAAGTCTGGATCCTCGAATGACCGTAGGAGAGATTATTGGAGAGGCACTGGATATTCACAAGCTTTATACTTCCAAGACTGACCGCAGTGACCGGATCAAGGAGCTGCTTGGAAAAGTTGGATTAAATACAGAGCATGCCAACCGTTATCCACATGAGTTTTCCGGTGGTCAGCAGCAGCGTGTAGGTATCGCCAGAGCGCTGGCGGTAAATCCGGAATTTATTGTCTGTGATGAGCCGATTTCCGCATTGGACGTATCGATTCAGTCACAGGTGGTAAATATGCTGGAAGATATGCAGGAGGAGATGGGACTGACCTATCTGTTCATTGCCCATGACCTTTCTGTTGTACGTCATATTTCCAACCGTATCGGTGTTATGTATCTGGGAAATATGATGGAGCTTGCCGAGAGCTATGAGCTGAACCGCAATCCAATTCACCCATATACCAAGACACTGCTGTCTGCAGTGCCGGTACCGGATCCGGAACTGAGCAGAACCAGACAGCGTATCATGCTGGAGGGAGATATTCCTTCTCCGATGAATCCTCCAACAGGATGTAAGTTCCACACCAGATGTCCGTATGCGACAGATAAGTGCCGCAAAGAGGTGCCGGAATTCAAAGAGCATGCACCAGAGCATTGGGCTGCATGCCACATGCTTGGATAATACAGCAAAGAGCTGTTTATCAATCATATATCATATTTCATAAAAGAAATGGAGGAAGAGACTATGAAAATGAGAAAACTGTTGCCATTCGTAGCTACAACAGCGATCGCAGCTTCCATGTTCGGTTTCGCAGCAAATGCTGAAGACTTTAATCTTACAGTAAACCTTGCTTCTGAACCACAGACCATGGATCCACAGATGAATACCACATTGGATGGAGGTACCATGATGCAGCACCTGTTTGAAGGTCTGATGAAATGGGAAACCACAGGAGAAGAACAGGAAGGTTCTGACGGAACATGTGATTCATCCAGAATTACCTATGGACAGGCAGAAAGCTATGACAGAGAAGAAAATGAAGATGGTACGGTAAGCTATACTTTCCACCTTCGTGATGACATTTACTGGTCAGATGGAGAACCTGTAACAGCAAATGACTTTGCTTATGCATGGAGAAGACTGGTTGATCCTGCTACAGCAGCTGATTACAGCTACATGATCGAATCTGTCGTAAATGCACCGGAAATCATTGACGGTGAAAAAGATCCATCCGAACTTGGTGTAGAAGCAGTGGATGATAAGACATTTAAGGTAACTCTTTCCACAGACCTTACTTACTTTGAAGAACTTTGCGCATTCCCGGCACTGCTTCCGGTACGTGAAGATATCATCGAAGAAAAAGGTGATCAGTGGACATTTGATGTAGACAGCTATGTAACCAACGGTGCATACAAGATGACCGAATGGACACATAACTCTGAAATCGTAGTTGCTAAGAACGATAAATATTATGATGTTGACAATCTGGGACCAGATACCATTACATTCAAGTTAATGGATGACCAGAACGCTATGTTATCTGGATTCAATTCTGGAGAACTGGATTTCATCGAAGACGTTCCTCAGGCAGAAATCACCAGCCTGGTAGCATCCGGCGATCTGAAGATCCTGGACTACATCGGAACTTACTATGTATGCTTCAACAATGAACAGGAACCATTCAACGATCCTCGTGTCAGAGAAGCGTTCACACTGGCTGTAGACCGTACTTATATCGTAGAAAAGGTTACACAGCAGGGTCAGATCGAAGCGGGCGGATATGTACCTTATGGTGTATATGACGCAGAAGGCGCAACCGGTGATGACTTCCGTACTGTTGGTGGAGACTATTATGGACCAACAGATGCTGATTACGAAGCAAACTGCGAAAAAGCAAAAGAACTGCTGGCAGAAGCTGGATATCCAGACGGAGAAGGTTTCCCTGTAGTAGAATATCTGTACAATACAAGTGATGCTCACAAAGCAGTTGCAGAAGCTCTGCAGTATATGTGGGAAGATGTACTTGGTGTAACCGTTACTCTGAACAACCAGGAATGGGCTGCATTCGTAGAGACACGTAAGAATGGAGATTACTCCATCGCACGTAACGGATGGATTGCTGACTACAACGATCCTATGACATTCCTTGATATGTTCGAAACAGGCGGCGGAAACAACGATGCAAAATACAGCAACGCTGATTACGATGCACTGCTTGACCAGATCAGAGGAACTTTCGATCAGACAGAACGTATGGATCTGATGCACCAGGCAGAAGATCTGCTGATGGGACAGGATTATGGCGTTTGCCCACTGTACTTCTATACACAGAAATACATGCTGGCTGACGGAATCAAGGGTATGTCCTACACACCACTTGGATACTTCTTCTTCGGTTATACACACGCAGAATAAGATATGAGATAAAAAAGTCCGGATGATCAGACAAAAAGTTCATCCGGACTTTTTGTAAATGAGGAAAATTATGGGAAAAATTACTTATCAGACGTTGAGAGAGCGCGTATCAGAAGCAATCCGGACAAAGATACGGAAAAATGAGTATCAGCCGGGAGACCGGATTGTGGAACAGGAACTGGCAGCGGAATTCGGTGTAAGCCGGGGACCGATCCGGGAGGCACTCCGGGAGCTGGAAAATGAAGGGATTGTTCGTTATTCCAGAAATGTCGGATGTTCGGTAAGAAAAGTGACAGTAAAAGAGCTGTATGAACTTTATTTTATGCGTACCAGCTATGAAGTTCTGTCAGTGAAGGTGGTAAACGGAAAAATCCCGGAAGCAACAATAAAAAAGCTGGAACAGATCTTGAATAAGATGCAGAATCTGACACCGGAAGATACAGAAAATTGTATTGCGCTGGATAATGAATTTCACAAAGAACTGGTGAAAATGGCAGGTTTTGACACTTTGCAGAAAATGTGGGCAGAACTGGATTATGTAACGATTCTTGGCGGATATCCCAATGAGGAAGATATGGCGAAGGTGGCACAGAAACAGTACCCATCCCATAAAAGAATTGTGGATGCCTGTCAGAAACAGGACTGCAAAGAAATCTGTAAAGAGATCTCTTTTCATTACTGGAAGACGATACTTCGCTGTATGAGGGAAGATGGACTGTCTGAAAAAGAAGTAGGACAGAATTGGGAAAATATTCTGGTATAAATAACGCAAATAAAACAAAATCACATGGTTGAAATCATTTCTGACTTCAGCGCATGTGATTTTTATGATTACAGCTTAGATTCCAAGATATACACTCATCAACTTCAGTGCAGCCATCATTCCGGACAGATGCGTCCGTTCCATTCCATGAGAAGCATGGACACCAGGACCGATCAGAGCAGCTTTGGTATCCTTGCCGGATCGCCACATTGGACCGGCATCGGAACCGTAGTGCGGATAAATGTCTACAGCATAATCAATGCCATGTTCAGCAGACAGATCAATCAGCCTGGAAGTCATTTCGTAATCATACGGTCCAAGATTGTCTTTTGCACAGATACTCACCTGCTGTTCGGTACAGTTCAGATCATCTCCGATACATCCCATATCTACCACCAGAAGTTCATCCAGATCATCCGGAAGAGTAGCTCCGCCATAGCCGATTTCTTCATGGGTAGAAAAACAAATATACGTGGTATGAGCCGGTGTCAGAGACTGCTCTCTCATCAATGCAAGTAAAGTCAGTTCCAGGGCGGCACATGCCTTATCATCGATAAAACGAGATTTCAGGAAGCCGCTTTCTGTAAATATGGTTTTCGGATCATAACAGATAAAGTCACCGGTCTGGATGCCAAGAGCCAGTACATCTTCTTTGGAATGCACTTCTTCATCCAGGCGTATCGCCATATTTTTGTCATCTCTTGGACGGGTATTGGCATCATCAAAGACATGAACTGCAGGAGAAAGCGACAGTACTGTTCCGGTAAATACTTTTCCGGAGCGAGAGTAGATCCGACAGTATTCGCCATCGAGAGAAGGAAGTACCGGACCGCCAATTGTGGTAAACATCAGATATCCTTCGCTGGTGATGGAACGAACCATCAGTCCCAGAGTGTCCACATGAGCACTTAAAGCAACACTGTGTTCAGAATCTTTTCCCAAAACAGGGACAATCACGTTACCCAGACGGTTGCGGTAAGATTCATACCCCAGCTCTCTGGTATAACGAATCAGATAATCCGAGGCACGGTCAGTAAAACCGGTGGGACTGTCAATGGAATATAGCTTATAACAAAGTTCTTTTATCGTTTCTTCTGCATGTGAAAAATTCATAATATTCAATCTCTCCTGTGAAAAATTACTTCTGGATTACTGTAACGTAAATAAGCAGAAACGTCAAGTACAGCAAAAACAGCCCATCACAATAAGAATAATTTTATTTTCTTTTCATAGAAATGAAGGAAAGGTTATGGTATAGTTAAAATAAAGTATTTGTAAAAAAACTGGGTGAAGTCAATATGATTTCGCCCTTTTCATTAATATGGATAATTTTAAATTTAGGCATGACTATATTATTTATAAAAAGAACGGAGCGAATGCAGTGGAATCTAATTATGAAAAACAGGTTTATATAGGAAGAGAATATTTTTTGAAATATGATCAGAATATGCTGACAGAAAAATATGGTTTGGAGCATGATAAAGAATATCTGTATCTGAACTATATTGGGACAAATTATCGGATCAGGCGGGCAGATGGGGCAATTGAATATGAAGATCAACGGGAATGGAGACTGTGCAAAGAGTATACGATTGTCATGACGATTTACGACCTGCTCTGTTATTCTGGTGAGAAAACATTGCCACCGTTTACCGGGCTATGGCAGCCGGTGGCAGGATTTGCGGCAGCCGGAAGCAGCCCTTCCGCAGAAGTATTTGCCCATAAATATGAAAAAGTTTTCTCTGGAAGAGTGGAAGAGATCAGACAGGCCTGCCTTAGCCTGGGGGGAATCCAGAAGCCGAGACTGGCCGGAGCAGACCTGACCATGGAGATGCCGGTGGTGCCATATTTTTCAGTACTTTTTCAGTATTGGGATGCAGATGAGGAATTTCCGGCTAAGGTCTTGATCTTGTGGGATAAAGCATCTATGTCTTATCTGCATTTTGAGACCACCTATTATCTTCAGGGAGATCTGCTGGAGACCATTGCCCGGCAGGCTGGACTGGAGGTGCTTAGCTGATCCGTGCCATAGTATGCAGATACATATGCAGCATATGATACAGCTCTTCTGGAGTTTCCCGTTTGTCATGGTGAATCCAGACAGAGATGATGCCGACCACCAGAGAACTGAACAGACTGCAGGCATAATCCTCCGTGATGGAGAGAAAGTTGTCATTTCCCAGTTCTTCCCGAATATAGACAGGAATATATTTATTATGAACCTTTTGCATGGGCCGGATCAGGTTGTTTTTGATCAGTATCTCCAGAACAGAAGAATTGGCATATAGATCATTCAGGATATAAAGTGTGAAAGACGGTCGTTTGTCTTCAGAGAGCAGATGATATCCATTGTAGATTTCCTGGATACGCTGCTCATACAGATATTCCAGAACATCTTCCGTATGGTCGAACAGACGATAAAAAGTGGAACGTCCTACGGTAGATTCTTTTTGCAGATCTACGATGGTGATCTCAGAAAAAGGTTTCTCGTCAAGACAGCGCAGCATGGCATCACAGATTAGCTTTGCAGAAGTCTGGGAACGTTTATCAGATTTAATATGGTACATTTTTAACTCCTTTGTTTTGTTTTTCAAAAACTATTGTAACATAATTTTATTGGTGATATAATCCCCAATAATGAAATATGATACATATGTATTACAAAAAGAATGGAAGGGGATGGAATGGATTATGAACACTGCATTAGATAAAGCATCACATGCCATTCAGAGAAAGGCAGTCGGAGCAATTGTTGATGTTATGTTGAACAAATTTGATAAGGATCGGGAGAAGGCTTATAAAGAGATCCTGGATATTATCAAACAGTTCTGGGGCAATAACTTTACAGACGAAGCATATGAGAAAGTATTAAATGCAATGAGAGATCCGGAGAATAAATGGATGCGTTATATCAACCGGATTTTGGATGAAACCGATAAGAACGTGGCCAAAGTTGCTTTATTGAATCTTGGATTTGAGGCATTTATCCGCGGAACAAAGACTATTCGTAAGAACCGTGAGATTTACAACTGTAATATTCCATGGCTGATCTTGTTTGATCCAACCAGCGCATGCAATATGCACTGTCAGGGATGCTGGTCAGGTACCTATGGACATAAATACAGTCTGAGCTTTGAAGATATGGATAAGATCGTGACAGAAGGAAAAGAACTGGGTACGTATCTGTATATGCTGACCGGTGGAGAACCGACCGTTCGTATGAAGGATATTTTCCGTCTGGCAGAAAAGCATCACGATGCATATTTTGCACTGTATACCAATTCCACACTGATCAATGATGAGATGTGTCAGGAAGTAGTCAGACTTGGTAATATTACCTTTATGCTGTCTATCGAAGGTACACCGGAGACCAATGATGCCAGAAGAGGAGAAGGTCATTATGCCGCAGTTATGAATGCGATGGATCTTCTGAAGAAATATGGCATCATCTTTGGTACCTCTATCTGTTACACCAGAAATAATATCGAAGCTGTCACCAGTGATGAATTCTTTAAGATGATTTCAGAAAAAGGTGCTCGTTTTGGATTCTATTTCCACTATATGCCAGTTGGAAATAATGCGGTACCGGAACTGATGCCGACAGTGGAACAGAGAAAGTATATGATTGATCGTATTCGTTATGTACGTTCTATGGAATCGGATATTGAGTTTTATCCAATGGACTTCCAGAACGATGGAGAATACGTAGGAGGTTGTATTGCCGGAGGAAGAAACTACTTCCACATCAATTCAGCCGGAGATGCAGAACCATGTGTATTCATTCATTTCTCTAATGCGAATATTCATGATTCCTCTATTCTGGAGATTCTGCAGAGTCCGCTGTTCATGGCTTACCATAAGGGACAGCCGTTTAACCGCAATCATTTAAGACCGTGCCCGATGCTGGAGAATCCAGAGCTGCTGCAGAAGATGGTACATGAGACCGGAGCACATGGAACAAACCTGGAGTCACCGGAGAGCGTAGAGCATCTTTGTGAAAAATGTAAGGCATATGCAGATACCTGGAAACCGGAAGCAGAGGCAGTCTGGGCCAGTGAGACACATAAAGTTCCAAAATATGAGAACTATGCACCGGAAAACAGAACCGTAAAATAATAAAAAACAGAAAGAGAATCCTGCAGCGGGGTTCTTTTTCTATGTGCATTTTTGTTTGTAATTGTGATAAGAATATGATATCATTTTTTTGAATGTGTTTAAATGATATAAAACGGGAAAGAAGCAGTAAAAGGTAAATGATGAAAAAGAAAACAATACAAGCCGTCTGCCTTGTGGCCATGACCATGTCTGCAACCTGTATGGGAAGCGGAACTGCCGTTATGGCAGCGCAGACAGCAAAAGCAGCAGAAAGTAAAGCACTTCCGGAGACGGAAATGACAGAGGAAGCAGAGCAGCCGGTCACGTTAGCGGAAGAGGTGCTTCAGGAAAACCTGACGGAAGAACCGATAGAAGAAGAGACAGAGGAAGTGATCAGTGACAAGGATCTGACCATGGAGCCTGAGACGGAAGCAGAGGCAGAAGAAGAGATTGTATTTGAACCTGAGTATCATCCTGAGCAGGATCCAAGTCCGGTGGTGAATGGCATACAGAAGTCACTGGAGAATCAGGACAGAAGCCAGATACATACCATTGATATTCCGGATACAGACTGGATCGCAATTAATGGGGAGAAAGCCACCTGCACTTCCTATGCGAAAATTCGTTATGGATATGACCCGGAAGTACAGGTGGGAACGATCCGTTATATCTCCCAGCTGGCAGGAAGCGGCCTGTTTGACTGGAATTACTGGGGCGGATGGGGCAATCAGGCCGGGATCGAATGCGGTACGGCCAGTATTTCCATGGCACTGTCGTATGTAGGTGTGAACCTGACGCCACAGCAGATTTTGGATGCCCATGGCGGGCTGACCTGTTTTACCGGATGGGGCGTTGTCGATCTGTCACCGGATGTGGCAGGAGGCGTGGAGCAGTATGTGAATGGGCGTGGCCAGTACAGCCCTGTGATTGTACATCTGCCGACCTATTCTCAGCTGGGACATTATGTGGTATTGATCGGGAAAGTGTCGGATTCTGAATATCTGGTACTGGACTGCGCACAGAATTCTACCTGGGTGATGACCGTGGGAGATGGATTCTACAATTCCATTGATCAGGTCTATCAGTATTATAATCCGAATGCAGAGATGCTGGATCATAAAGAAGTAAAAGACAGCGCAGTGATGGCCACCTGCACAAAGATGGGACTGACAGCAGGAAGTCACTGTGAGATGTGCGGAGAAGTACTGGCGAAGCAGGAGGTGGTACCTTGTAACGGACATGCCTGGTCAGACTGGATCGTGAATCAGAAGCCAACCACAGAGCGGTCCGGAGAAAAATACCGTATCTGTAATGTATGCGGGCAGAGAGATGTTCGAAGTATGGAACAGCTGCCGGAAGAACTGGTGCTGGAGATCCCAGACGTAGTGCTGGAGATGGAAAACGTAAGATAACAAACAGGGCTGGCTGTATGGCCAGCCTGAAATATAATACAGGGAGAAGATCATGGGAAAAGTAGTAGATTATCTGGAAAAATATTATAAAGATACCAATTATAACTGTGCAGAGGCGGTATTCAGTGCTGCTGCAGAAGCCTGGGGACTGGATATTTCGGATGATGTCATCCGTACTATGGGATGCTTTGGCGGTGGCATGGGATGTGCTATTGTCTGTGGAGCGGTGACGGGAGGCAGCGCAGCGCTCAGCTATAAGTTCGTAGAAGGGGATGGCGGACATACCAGCCCGGAAATGATGAAAAAGGTGAGAACCTACATCCGAAAGGTAAGAGAAGCTTATGGTTCCGAGAATTGTAAGGATCTTCGCCCACAATTCTACAGCAAAGAAGAGAGATGTTTTCAGACGATCTCAAAGATTGCGGCAATACTGGATGAAGTATACGAAATGGAGGAACAGGAATGATTCACGAGATCGCACCGGAGCATATGGACAACCAGTATCATGAAAAGAACGTGCAGCCAGACAGCCAGGTCTGTTTCTGTACCGGAAGAAAGCTGCTGGTTCGTATCCAGGACGGACAGATTTCCTGGCCGCTTTATAAAGAAGTAAAAGAACTGGCTGGAGAGTGTACTTATCTGTTTTCCATCAGTGACAGAGATTATTTTCTTGCTGAGCCAACAGAAGAAGTGGCAGTGCCGGATGCAGTGTGGGTGGAATGGAGAGAGATCCGTGACAAACAGCCGACGGCAGAAGCATTTGCCTGTATGACGGTGATGCATCTGAGCCAGTGGCACAACTCTGTACAGTATTGCGGAAAATGTGGAGCAAAGACCATACATGATAAAAAAGAACGTATGATGCGCTGCCCATCCTGTGGCAATACGATGTTTCCGAAGATTTCACCGGCCATTATTGTGGCAGTAACAGATAACCACAATCGACTGCTGGTGACCAAGTATGCAGGAAGAACCAAAGATCAGTACGCACTGGTGGCAGGATTTGTGGAGATCGGTGAGACTCTGGAAGAATGTGTGCAGAGAGAACTGATGGAAGAAGTGGGTATTCGGGTAAAAGATATCCGTTATTATGCCAGTCAGCCATGGGGATTTGTAGGTAACCTGATGGTAGGATTTACCGCAAAGCTGGATGGCAGTGACCAGATTCATCTGGATGAGACAGAGCTGGGGCTGGCCAGATGGCTGACACCGGAGGAGATACCGGAGATTGATGATTACAGCAGCCTGACAAGAGAAATGATCCGCAGATTCAAGCACGGATGCCTGTAGAAGGCGGGAAGACAGAAAAATCCGGCAGCGGTTTTACAGTGCCGGGGAAGTGAGGAGAACATGGAATTCTGGGATATTTATGACAGTGAAAAAAGAAAAACAGGGAGAACCATGAAGCGGAATGACTGGTGTCTGAAGGATGGAGAATATCATCTGACGGTACTGGGTGTCATCATGCGCCCGGATCAGAAGTTTCTGATTACCAAAAGAGTCATGACCAAGGCCTGGGCACCTGGATGGTGGGAAGTATCTGGCGGTGCAGCTCAGGCAGGAGAATCTTCTGAAGAAGCAGTACGCAGGGAGATCCAGGAAGAGACCGGTCTGGATGTGGCAGGCTGCGAGGGCGGCTACCAGTTCTCTTACAAGAGAGAAAATCCGGGAGAAGGAGATAACTATTTTGTAGACATCTATCGTTATACGGTAGACTTTCAGGAAAGTGACCTGCATCTTCAAACAGAAGAGACCGATGGATATCGGCTCGCCACAGCGAAAGAAATACAGGAATTGGCTGATCAGGGGATTTTCCTGCATTATGACAGTATTAAGAAAGTATTTGAAGTATAACATAAGTCCACCGGTTTTCTTCTCCGGTGGACTCATTTAATTTTTCTTCTTTTTATTTACGTGACGATTCAAGATTCCGCCGACTATGATGATCATGACCGCCATGAACACTACCCGCTTTGCAGCTTCCTGAGGCATCTGGCCGGTGGAGCCGATGGATTCGGAATAGAAGGTAAATACATAATTGACCTCATGAGGGGTTCCCATAGCAGTGGTATCTGCAATCACAGCCATTTCTTCGTCCATTTTGGTAATGGGAATATGGAATTTGGAAGCCATTCCTTCGTCTGATTCGTTCAGATAAGTATTCCCGGCCACAATCATATAATCATAATTGGAACTGCTCCAGGTGATATCGGCATAAGCCTGTCCATTCTCAACAGTAAGAATTGTAGGGGAAACTACGCTGGCTTTGCCACTGCCGCCAGTCATAGTCAGTTCAATGGAATAAGTACCGTCCGCCTGATCCAGAGTGACCGGATCGGCTGGTGTATGTGCCTCTGGATTAGAATCTTCTGTATCTTTGGAAGTGGAGGCAAAGGCAGAGGAAAGTTCGGCATAATCTTCCGGACTTAAAGTTACCGTCACATGTCCATCTTCTGCATCGACGACAGCATGATCCAGAGAAAAAGAGGTCTCACCGTCCCCGATGGTGACAGAACAGTCATCGGATGCTGCGTTTACGTGTAAAACAGCCTGACTCAGACCGGGACAGACTGCAGTGGTAAAAAATAGTGTCAAAAGGATACGTCTGGTAAAGTTCCAATATTTCATAATCAAACCTGCTTTCATTTCTTTAAAATCCGTGCCATGCACTTTTCTTATCATAACATACCCTTATAACAGTGTAAAGAAATGCCGTTGAAAAGAGTTCTGAATGATAGTATAATAAATCCTATTATAGAGAATCCAAAGATGCGGAGAACAAGATGATAGAAATAAAGAATCTGACAAAGAAATTTGATGACTTTACGGCGGTGGACGATCTGAGCTTGACAATAAGGACCGGCGAGTTTTTTGGACTTCTGGGACCCAATGGAGCCGGAAAGACTACCACCATCAGTATGTTGTCTACACTGTTGCTTCCCACACAGGGGGAGATCCTTATTGATGGAGAGAGGCTTACCAGAAAGAGACCGGCACTGAAGCGGAAGATCAGCGTGATTACCCAGGAATATTCCATGCGGCAGGATATGACCATGGATGAGATTATGGAATATCAGGGCAGGCTTTATTTTATGCCAGTAAAAAAAATAAGAGAAAAATCAGAAGAACTGCTGGAGTTCTGTGAGCTTTTGCCTTTTCGAAACCGGAAAGTACGTCATCTGTCCGGTGGCATGAAGCGCAAGCTGATGGTCTGTCGGGCACTTCTGACAGATCCGGAGATTTTATTGCTGGATGAACCGACAGCAGGAATGGACGCTCTGTCACGGCGGCAGATGTGGAATCTGCTGCGCCAGTTGAATGACCGGAATCTTACCATTTTACTGACCACACATTATATGGAAGAAGCACAGTCTTTATGTGAAAGGGTTGCTATGTTGCAGCATGGCAGGCTGGAAGAGGTCAACACACCGCAGGGAATGATTGAGGCACTGGGGTGTTATACAGTAGATCATATGACGGCAGCCGGAACGGTCAGCCGTTATTTCCATGAGAGAGGACAGGCAATCACCTATCTGTCCGAACTGGAAGGAAAATGTACCCTGAGAGATACCACACTGGAGGATGTGTTTATCGAACGGGCAGCACAAAAGAAATAAAGGCAGGAGAAAGAACATGGGAATCATTACCATACTCTGGGAAAAATGGAGAGAATTTCGCAGAGATTTTTATAAAATCACATTAGCAGCCATGATAGCGCCACTGATGTATCTGGTGGTATTTGGCATGGGGATCCGAACCATATCCAACGGACAGCCTTATCTGAACTTTTTGATTCCGGGCGTGGTGGCATTGACCACTATGAACGGCAGCTTCAATGCCATCGCCCAGAATCTGAATGTACAGAGACTATATGAAAAAGCATTTGACCAGGTGATGATCTCACCAACGCCTCTGTGGCAGTTTATCGTTGGACAGATCATCGGGGGCAGTCTGCGTGGACTTTATGCAGGCGTGGTGATTCTGGTGCTGACTATACCGATCGGTACCGGACTGGTCTTTAACGGATATTCGTTTCTGATCATGTTCCTGAATGGGGCAGTCTTTTCTACCATTGGTGTGGTGGTATCTTTTTACGCAAAAAATCATACGGATGTACCGAGATTCTCGAATTATATCATTATGCCGATGGCATACCTCTGCAACACCTTTTTCTCTACGGAGCAGATGCCACATGGACTGCGGGAAGTGATTGGAGCACTGCCATTGTCCCAGACCAGTGCCATGCTGCGCACCATTGCAGCAGGTGAAAAATGTGGCTATACCGGTGTGCTGATTCTGACCACATATCTGGTGGTGTTTGGAGGACTGGCTTTTGCATTTCTTTATAAGAAGAAAAATCTGTAGGAGGAATGACAATGGAATATACTTTGACAGAACAGATACGCAGCTATCAGCCAATGAATGAACAGGAAGAGCGGGATAAAGAACTGATACTTCATTGTCTGGAGACAGAAAAAAATATATTTACCAGAGAAAATCGACTGGCTCATATGACGGCCTCTGCATGGATTGTGAATCCGGAAAGAACCAAAGTGCTGATGGCTTATCACAATATTTATCATTCCTGGTCCTGGCTGGGCGGCCATGCAGATGGTGAAACTGATCTGCTGAAGGTGGCTCTGAAAGAAGCCAGGGAAGAAAGTGGAATTTATCATGTAAAGCCGGTGTCCGAGAAGATCTATTCACTGGAAGTCCTGACGGTAGATGGTCATGTGAAAAGAGGGGAGTATGTATCTTCCCATCTGCATCTGAATGTAACATACCTGCTGCAGGCGGAAGAGACGGATGTGCTTCATATAAAAGAAGATGAGAACAGTAACGTAGGGTGGTTTTCATTAGAGGATGCGGTAGCTGCTTCTACAGAACCCTGGTTTCAGGAACATATTTATCGGAAACTGAATGAAAAGCTGGTGAATATTAAATAAGTATAAAAATGAAAAAAGAACTGGTGCGGCTGGAAAAATAATGATATAATCACGCTGTATTAGAAGAGACTAACAAATGCAAGACAGAAATTTTATCATAAGGGCAATAGAACGGGCAACGGAGGAGTGAGCATGTCGCAGCTAACCAAAAGAGCGATTACAGAATCATTTATGAAGCTGATCAATCAGGTTCCATTTGATAAGATTACGGTAAAAGATATTGTAGAAGACTGTGGAGTGAACCGGAATACCTTTTATTATCATTACAGTGATATCTACGCATTGCTGGACGAGATATTGGAGAATGAGACCAAGAGAGTTCTGACAGAGAATCTGGAAGAATCCTCCTGGAGAGATGCGATTCTGGAATCCTGTTCCTTTGCACTGAAGAATAAGAAGGGAATTTATCATATTTATAATTCTCTGAGCAGAAGAAAGATCGATACCTATCTGTATCAGGTTATGGGACGAATCATGTATGATTTCGTGAAGAAGCAGGCCGATGGGCTGGCAGTGCAAGATGAGGATCTGCGCCTGATTGCAGATTTTTATAAATGTGCATTCGTTGGACTGATTCTGCAATGGCTGGATGGAGGCATGAAGGAGAATCCGGAATACATAGTAGATAAGATTTTTTCTTATCTGGAGGGCAGCACCAGATACATGTTGGAGAAGGCTGTAACGAAGAATTGACAGAAAATTTCAAAAACTATCTGATATTTGGGCAAATCGGGCTCCGTGCACAAAAATTGTGCAGGGGGCTTTTTTTGACCGTAGAATAAAAAAAAGATTTACGATAAGCTGTAACACGTAA
>CAKRVB010000027.1 GCA_934408725.1 uncultured Marvinbryantia sp. | reverse complement strand
GTCATCCGTCAATTCGCAGACGGTTAGACAGTGGGAGGGAAATCCCCCGACAATACCACAAGGAGGTGCCTTATTATGGCAAAGAAAGTAACAGGTTATATTAAATTACAGATTCCTGCTGGCAAAGCAACACCAGCACCACCTGTCGGACCAGCTCTTGGTCAGCACGGTGTTAACATTGTACAGTTTACAAAAGAGTTCAACGCAAGAACAGCAGACAAGGGTGATCTGATCATCCCTGTAGTTATCACTGTATACGCAGACAGAAGCTTCAGCTTCGTAACAAAGACTCCGCCTGCAGCAGTTCTTCTTAAGAAAGCCTGCAATCTGAAATCCGGATCAGGTGTTCCTAACAAGACAAAAGTTGCAACAATCAGCAAAGACAAGATCCGTGAGATCGCAGAAATGAAGATGCCAGACCTGAACGCAGGTTCCGTAGAAGCAGCTATGAGCATGATCGCTGGAACTGCAAGAAGTATGGGTATCACAGTTGAGGAGTAATAGTTAATCTATTATCCACAACATCGTAACTGAGCAATGTAAAGTGGGAGGGAGATTCCCGCAAATACCACCAGGAGGTTATTTAATATGAAAAGAGGAAAAAGATATACTGATGCGGCTAAAGCAATTGACCGCACAACTCTTTACGAAGCAGCTGATGCAATCAGCGTAGTAAAGAAAAATGCTGTAGCAAAATTTGATGAAACAATCGAAGTTCATATCAGAACCGGATGTGACGGACGTCATGCAGATCAGCAGATCCGTGGTGCAGTTGTACTGCCTCATGGAACTGGTAAAACAGTTCGTGTTCTTGTATTCGCTAAGAATGCAAAAGCTGATGAAGCACTGGCAGCCGGAGCTGATTTCGTAGGAGCAGAAGAACTGATTCCGAAGATTCAGAACGAAGGTTGGTTAGACTTTGACGTAGTAGTAGCTACACCGGATATGATGGGTGTTGTTGGTCGTCTGGGTCGTGTACTTGGACCAAAAGGCTTAATGCCAAACCCAAAAGCTGGTACTGTTACTATGGACGTAACAAAGGCTATCAACGATATCAAAGCTGGTAAGATTGAATACAGATTGGATAAGACAAACATCATTCACGTGCCAATCGGAAAAGCTTCTTTCACAGAAGAAATGCTGAGCGACAACTTCCAGACGCTTATCGGAGCTATTACAAAAGCAAGACCAGCAGCATTAAAGGGTCAGTACCTGAAGAGTGTAACGATCACTTCTACCATGGGACCTGGCGTAAAACTGAATACTGCTAAATTTGTTTAGGATTTAGTTCTTAGATGTAAACCCGGGATCTTTCGATCCCGGGTTTTTTGCTATTGGGGACGGTGTTTTCTGGCTTTTTGAAAAAATGTATTGAAACGAATGAATTTAAAGTTTTTAGTGTAGCCAGGGCTAATGAAAGCAAATGTATTTTGTAATAATATATAAAAAAATAAAGAAAATAATAGTTTTGTTGTTGACAGATAAATGCGGGGGGGGTATCATGAAAGCGAAAGAGAAAAGGGCGATATGCCGACTGAGAAAGGGAGGAAACGATGAAGTCAAGAACAAGAAAGCTTGCATGGTTACTGTCAGCAACGATGCTGTTCACCAGTGTGAACCCAGGCATGATTACCATGGCAGCGGAAGAGAATGAAGCAATGGAGCAATCGGTTGAAGAGGAGACAGCTTCAGTTGCAGAAGAAGGTGTTGCATCAACGGAAGAAGAGCCTGAAGAAGCAGAGGCATTAGAGGACGAAGAAATTGAGGAAGATATCGTAGCAGCGGAGCCAGAAGACGGGCAGGAACAGGTATTGATGGCAGAGGAAGAGCAGGTTGAAGACAGCGCAAAAGCTATTGAGACATATGAGTATGCAGTAAGAAAAATAGAACGTATCTCAAATGTTGATTTATTGAGAAATATATTTTGGGCTGGCGTAGATACAGATTATGCACGAGGTGCCGGATTCGAGATCTATTATGAAGACGGTACATCAGAAGAGCTCTCTATGGGCGGCAGTGAAGGGGGCGCAGATCTGGTAAGAGGCGGCCATATTGATTTTGCTTTAAAGGATGCACAAGGCCATGAATATCCCATGGATGAGTATGCAGCAACAGGATCATATACATTGATTTTAAAAGACATCAATGGACAATCATTTGAGCTGGGAAATATTACAGTTCAAAATGTCAGAGATCATATCAAGGGTGAATGGACAACAACTGGTTCGTATGAGGTTACCAGCAATGATAAAGAAGCTGGCTGGTATAAATTCACAGTACCTGAGGATGAGAAATACTTTTTAAAGAATGGTGAAGTAAGAATACTCAGAGAAAAAGACGGAGAAGTAGCAGAAACCTGGAGCAGCACCATCTATGGCAAAAAAGGACAGGTATATTATCTCGGATTTGAAGAAGGATTATATGATGATGACGGATATATGCAGTCATGGACAACAGAATTAAAAAAAGTAAGAGAAATTACGAATATTACAGATGTTAAGCTTGCAAAGGATAAATTTATTGCCAGAGCAGATTGGGGCTTTACTCATGGAGCACAGATAAAGGTCTGGTATGGAGAAAATGATTTCCAGATTATAACATTTGACAGACCGGATTGTGTTGTAGATAACGATGGGAATGATATTCGGGCAAGCTTAGAGCCGCAGGGTGATAATGGAGAATATGATGATGGAGAATATGACGATGATTATAACTATGGTTTATATGCGCGCCTTGACGCTGGTACCTATCATATAAATTTTAGTGTAAATGGACAGACAATCGGCGATGGCTGTGACTTGAATATTGTCGATGTTTCTGAGTTTTCATTGCCAGAATTAAGTACAAAAGATACTGGTACAAGAATCAGTACAGAAAATGCTTCTTCCTATTTACCATCCTGGTATCAGTTCACTGCAGAGCAGACCGGCAGATATCGTATCGGCGGATATCAGGGGTATAGGGTACTGAAAAAGAATGCGGATGGCAAATTGGTTTCAGCTGATCTTGTTGGAGACAGATTGTTTAAAGCAGAAAAGGATGAGACATATTATCTGGGCTTTTGGGGAAGCATAACAGATATAGATGACGGCACGAGTTATACTGAAAATATCAGACTTACTCCGGTTGCAGGTGTTACCAATATTACCGCAACTCCAGAAAAAACTACATTTTATGCTGGAGAAAGAGGCACTAAGATATGGGCTAAAATCGCTGTGAACTATGAGAAAGGAGATTCGGAAACATTAGATGCTGCAGATTTTAAGTATGGTGGAGACGATGGTGGAGATACCAATGAATATGTCTATGTACCAGATTCCAATGGAAACGAATTTGTGATGTATCTTCAGAAAGAAGGATCTGATCGGGAGTATAACTATATAGATGAAATAATGGAAGCTGGCAATTATACAGTACACATTTACTGGATGGAAAATCCAAATGTGGAAGCTCATTATACCATACAGGTATTACCAGTTGCCTCTCCATTTGAGGATGCTGGTGTTCCTGTTTCAGTATTAGAGCTGGGAAATCCATATACGGTAGAATTGACAGAGAACAATCCGGTTGCATGGTTTAAATATACTCCACAGGCAGATTGTACGGCAGCATTCACAGCAATGGGAGATAACAGCTATGATACCTATGCAGAAATATATGATGCAGATGGTGACTTGTTAGAAGAAAATGACGATAGTGATAATAGCTTTCATTTTGAACTGGTATATAAGTTAAGCGCGGGAAAAACTTATTATTACAGAACCAGAATGTACAATATGGGAGAATATGGAAAATTCAATGTTTCATTGACTTTAAAAGATCATTCCCATACTTACGCAGAAGATCGCAAAGAAGCAACCTGTACAACAGCTGGTTATACACAGCAGAAGTGTAGTTCCTGCGGTGAAGTAAAAGCAGGAAGTTATGCAGTACTTCCTGCAAAAGGCCATAGTTTTGGCGGTTATGTAGAAACAACACATCCAACGGCCCTGACAGAAGGGGTTCAGATACATACCTGTACGGTTTGTGGATATTCTGAAAATGCAACAGTAGGAAGACTGGCAGCCAATGTAACGTTATCAGCCAGCACATTGCCATTACAGGTAAAACAGTCTGCATCCATAACGAAGCTGATCACAGCTATGACCACTGGAGACAGACTGGTATCCTGTACGACTTCTAATAAGAAGATTGCGACAGTAAATAATGCTGGTAAAGTAACTGGCAAGAAAGCAGGAAAAGCAAAGATTACCATGAACTTTGCATCTGGACTTTCCAAGACAGTAACCGTCAAAGTACAGAAAGCGAAAGTAGCAACATCTAAGATCACAAATATACCGGGCAGCATTACTTTAAAAGTAAAGAATACGTATAAGCTGTCACCGGTGATTGCACCGATCACGACAAAAGACAAAGCTTCTTACAAAACTGCAAATAAGAAGATTGCTACCGTAGCTAAGAATGGAAAGATCACAGCTAAGAAGGCTGGAAAGACTACGATCACAGTCAAAGTCGGAAAGAAGACTAAGAAAGTGAAAGTAACCGTTACAAAATAAACTGACTATAACACCAGGGGGAATCATCAGGCAGATGATTCCCTTTTTGGCCGCTATAAAAAATGATCATAGACTTACAAATGTGAATGAACGGATTGCATGTCATATGATAGAATCTTATAAATAAAAAGATGTGCAGAAACATCAAAAGATAATGTTTACAATTCAAAATAAACATGCTATGATTTTAATGCAAAGCATAGTATTCACGTCAAGATACATCTGTATCGTCTGAAGATCTAACAGCAATTCTGGAATCTTATGCTTTCAAAATAAAAGAGCAGGAAGAGGACGGAATGGCTGAGACATACTGATCAGGCAGAGATTCTCTTTCGCAAAAAGAAGGAGGAGCGAAAAGAAGCATACATGGCGGAAAATGGGAATACACTGATAAAGAAGACCATTTTTACGACAGATAAAGAGGCACAGTACGATGAAAAAGCAAAAGAGATATTAGGACAGAAAAGCATTCTGGCGCACATACTGGTGAAGACGGTAGAAGAATTTAAGGGGATGAATCCGATGGATGTGGTTCCGTTCATAGAAGGAGAGCCATACATCAGTCTGGTACCGGTGGATCCAGGAATGACGAATGCAGCAACAGAAATGAATGGAAAAAAGATCATCGGTCTGAATACGGAAAACAAAGAGATCAACGAAGGAGAAGTTCGATTTGATATATTGTTTTATGTACGGACGCAAGATGGCCTTTACAAGATGATTATTAACGTGGAGGCGCAGAAAGATGAACCAACTGAATATCATATCCTGAACCGGGCAGTGTTTTATGTAAGCAGGATGATATCGTCCCAGAAAGACAGAGAATTCATCAATTCGGAATATAACGACATCAGGAAAGTCTATTCCATCTGGATCTGCATGAATCGAAAAAAGAATACATTAGAACATATTCATCTAACGCAGGAAAGTCTGATTGGAAAAGAACACTGGAAAGGCAGACTGGATCTGGTGAATATTATCATGATAGGACTTGCAAAACAGATCCCGGAGCAGGACGAGGAGTATGAATTACATAGATTACTGGGAACATTGCTGTCACAGAATCTGGAAGCCAAAGAAAAGATGCAAATTATAGAAGAGGAATATCATATACCGATGGAGCAGAAGCTCAGAAAGGATTTGAAGATCATGTGTAATTTAAGTCAGGGAGTGAAAGAAGAAGGAATAGCGATTGGACATAAATTCGGTCTGGAACAGGGAAGACGAGAAGGACGACGGGAAGGAATACAAGAAGGAAGACAAGAAGCAATATTGGAAACAATCAATAACGTCATCAGCAGCATGCATGAAAAGGGCTACACTGTCATGGAGATAGCAGATGTGTTGAAGATGAGTAGTGAAGAAGTAATAGAGAGACTGAAATAGAGGTAAATGACGGTGGGGCAGCGAAAGCTGCCCTTGTTTTTTTGAATGAAAACGTTTTTATAGATCATTTTGCCAGATTTATTTCGAAAAAGTAGATAGAAATAATCGAAAAAGATAATAAAACATAAAAAAGTAAAGTTTTATTATGCATCTTGACAGAATGTGGGGGGGAGTAATATATACCTAACGAGTGGCTGTGAATTCACTCATATTACAGCCCAAAAGGAAGGAGAAAAACATGAGTAAAATGAAACAGAGAATGGCATTTGTAATGTCACTGGCTATGGCATTTACCAGTGTAGATACCGGACTGCTGGTATCCGCAGAAGACGTGACAACAGTTGCCGAAGAAAGTACCGTGGAAGTACAGGATGCCGAGGAAGAAGCTGAGGGAGAAGACGTCGAGGTCGCAGACGGAGATCTTGAAGAAGAGATTGTGACAGATGGTGAAGTGGCAGAGCAGGCATTTGGGGAAGAAGGAGCAATGGTCATTGAACCACAGGACACCAATGATATGGTTGCAACTTTTGGATCAGCGGATGAAGGTATCATTGGGGGTGGAGCCGGAGATGGTGAAGCGCATTCCAAGAGATGGTATATAGATGAGAATGAGATGAATGAAAGAATCATGCTTGGTCAGAAAAAAATAATACATA
This sequence comes from uncultured Marvinbryantia sp., assembly GCA_934408725.1. GTDB lineage: Bacteria > Bacillota > Clostridia > Lachnospirales > Lachnospiraceae > Marvinbryantia. The sequence goes on along the minus strand of CAKRVB010000027.1, from coordinate 30,995 downwards.
TTCCTGTTTATTGTTATGATGAAGAGGAGGCATTGCCTGATACGCTGAAGTATAGATGGTATGATGACGATGAAAAATTAATTTCTGAAACAAAAGAAAATGAATTTATCGTAGATGCAGACGGATTGGATTATATGAATCATACCAGTAAAACTTATAAGTGTATAGTCAGTGATACGGAATATCCAGATGATACTGAGGAAATTATGGTTTATGTTTATGCAGGTTCAAATAATGGTACGATTAAAATTTATAACAATGAACAGGATAGTTCTGAATACGATCATACAGACGACGATGGTGAAGCAAGATTTATAACAGTTGCAAACCCTGGACAGGATTTTGAACTTAGTTTCCTTGCAAAATCAACAAAAGTGACTCAGGACGAATTGAAGTATCAGTGGTATAAAGAAACTAATGATGAATATGTTGCTGTTACAGATGTGACAGGAAATGTTACTTATAAAGGAAAAACAGAGTTGGGAGCAATGGGAGAATATTGCTGTGTAGTAACAGATGGAACATCTCTGGTAAAAGTTTATTTTGAAGTATATCCAGACAGTGGATTTGAATATAAATCTGGTGACGCTGTATATATTGAAAAAGAGGATGCATCAGTTACATTGCATGCAGAGGCTAAAACGGCTCGTGGAACTCTGAACTATAAATGGTACAAAAATGATGATGAAAAAACAGTGTTATCAACTACAGCAGATTTGACAGTAGTAGCAAAATGGTATGAGAGATATACATGTTATGTAACTGATGGATATGAGGAAGCATGGATTAATTATTATATTACCCCAAATAAGCCACAGAAAAAGGCAAATTTAAGTGTTAGCGCACCGGAAAAAGTAGCTATTACGAAAGGTGAATCGGTTACATTGGAGGTATTTGCAACCGCTGATGTTGATATTAATTATAGCTGGTATAGTGACAATGGTGACGATTTGGGATCGACTGCGAAGTGTACGTTTATTCCAGATACAGATGATGTACAAATGATCCATTGCAATGTTTGGGCAGGTGATGAATATGAAGAAGTTATAATTTTAGTAGGTAGTCAGGAAAAATTGAACAGAGTAGTTGCACAGGCTACATCTTTTGAAACAGCCAGAAGTTTGACTACGACAGTACCAGAAGCAATCATGTCTTATAAGGATGGTACAAAGCAGTACTTTAAGTTTATACCAGATAAAGATGGCGTGTGGAACATTTGCGGAGGAGCAGCAAAGTTAGTTCTTTACAATGCGGCAAAAGAAAAGCTTTGCTCAACAGGTGATACTTGGCAAGGAGTAACATATCGACTGAAAACTAATGAAACTTATTATTTAGAAGTAGTTACCCAGGTAGGTGACAGCTCTATTGAAGCTCAGTACATGGATTACAATGTATCTCACAAATGGAAAGAAGCAGTGATAACGAAAACAGCCACCTGTACAATAGCTGGTGAAAAGGCTAAAGAATGTGCATCCTGCGAGATGATCTACTACGAGACCATCCCGGCGCTTGGCCACACATTTAATGCATTTACCGTAACCAAGGAAGCATCTGTTCTGGAAGAAGGTTCTCAGTATCATACCTGTAGTGTTTGCGGTACTGTTGAGACAGTAGCGATTCCAAAACTGGTAAGCAATGTAACACTGATCAACAGCACACTTCCTCTTCAGGTAAAACAGAAAGCTTCTTTAAGCAAGAACGTAAAAGGTCTGGCAAAGGGAGATAAGATTGTCAGCTGCACATTATCTGCTAAGGATAAGAAGATTGTCAGTGTAGATAAGAAAGGTACTGTAAAAGGTAAGAAAGCCGGAACAGCTACGATTACAATGAAGTTCTTATCTGGCGCTACAGCTAAGGTAAAGGTTAAAGTACAGAAGAAGAAAGTTGCTACTTCTAAGATCACAAACGTAACCAAGAATATTACCTTAAAGGTTAAGAAGTCCACAAAGCTTGCACCATTTGTGACACCTGTTACATCTAAGAATAAGGTAACATACAAGACTTCTAACAAGAAGATCGCTACCGTATCTTCTAAGGGTGTGATCAAGGCTAAGAAAGCTGGTACAGCAACTATTACAGTAAAATCCGGAAGTAAGACAGTAAAAGTCAAAGTAAAAGTTACAAAATAAAGAAAAGGGTATTCCTTTTTCCCAGCCTATCTTCAGACAGAAATGCCTTGCAAAGACTAGGATTCCCTAAAAATGTATTTTATTGACTAACACGCAAAGTGAGGCGTAAAATCGTAGAAAACGGGGGATAACAGTCAGCAGATGACAGACAGGAGGTTGGGAGATGCAGAACTTATCAGCACAGGCTTCAGGCAATGCCTGTACCATAAAATGGATGTTTGGAGCGCCGGAGATATTGAAGTTCCTGAGAGAAGGCCATATTGAAGAAGGAAGTACGATAAAAGTAATCCAGAATTTTTGTGGGAATATGATCGTATCGGCGGCGGGAAGACAGTTTGCAGTAAGCAAAGATATTGCAGATCGAATCAAAGTATAACCGGTAGCGGGGCAGCGAAAGCTGCCCCGTTTTTGCGTTAAGAAGAAGAAAAATATAAAAAGTCCATTTGTGCATGTTGACATATGAAACAATACAGGATAACATCTTATTATATAACTGTACATTGCATTATACGAAAAAAGAACAAAAATTTTGGAAAATAAGAGAAAATATATTGTTTCATAGTATAAATCAACAATGATACAGGAACAAGGGAGGAGAAAAAGCATGAGAAAACGAATGCAGCGAAGAGTAGCTCTTTTTCTGTCATTTGCGATGGCGTTTACCAGTGTGGACAGCAGCGTACTGGTGGCAGCTTCGGATGTGACAGAGGTGGCAAGTGAGGAGACTCATAACCACGAGGAAGAGCTGAGTGCGCCTGTGACAGAAGAAAGTCTGCCAGGCGAAGAGGTAGCAGAAGACACAGAAGCACCGACGGGGGAGCAGGAACTGGATGTGATAGACAGTGACGAACTCATATTGGTGGACGAAGAGGCAGTTGAGGAAGAACAGATCCTTGGCGAAGAGCCTGCTGGAGAAGCAGAGCCGGAAACCGAAACAGCGATCGTCGAAGAAGCGGAAATAGAGAGTGAGACTACCGCAGAAACGGAGAAAAAGAAGATTCAGTTTATTTCTGCAGTATCTGGAAGAACAAGACCATTTATATTGAGGGTTGACAATTATATTTCGGACAGAACTATTCTTACGATTACCTATACAGATGGGGAAACTTATAAAGAAGATCTGTACAACAGTGCATTTACAGATCCTTATGGAAATTATGTGAAACTGTATTTAGCAGATACTTCCGATGATAGTAAGAGATATACTGTATATCAGTCTGCGATTGCAGAAGGAACATATGAACTGGAATGTGATGTAGATGGAACGATCTGGAAGACGGGAGTAGTTTATCAGGTAGTGACACTGGAACATGCCAATCTTCCGACACTGGAAACTGGAACAGTGGAAATCCACACATCAGCAAACGAATGGGCCTGGTATCAGTTTACAGCACCAGCAGATGGGACTTATGGCATAGGAACGTGTAATTCCATGCAAGTATACAAGGCGGAAGACGGAGAATTATACGGTGTTGGGAGTAAGGGACGAAATTTTGAGGCGGAAAAAGATGTAGTCTATTACGTAGGCTTTGGTGGCCCAGTTTATAATCCGGAAACAAAAGAGAATGAGTATAGCTGGACAACAACCTTTTCGGAAATAACAAAAGAGATTAAAGGAATTACCGTGACATCTGAGGCTGAGGATCTGTACTACACTGTATGTGAAAATGAATGGATACCAGCAGGGCTGAAATATCAGATTACATATTCCGATAATACGACAGAAGATAAAATGTTTGAATCGGGATCAACTTCTTATTCTGAGAATGGACAGAGTGTAGCGATATATTTAAAGAAAGAGGATAATGAAGAAGATGACTGGCTGTATGGCGACTGGAACTATGGATCGAAATTTGCAGAAGGAAATTATGTAGTTAAATTCATGGTAGATAGTCAGACCGCGCTGGCAACAGATAGTGTGGTTCATGTTGTACCAGTAAATGAGATCAATGCCCGGGAATTAACAACAGGGGAAAATGAGATCTATAGCGATGAGACAGGAAAGATCAGCTGGTATCGATTCACGGCACCGGAGACGGGAGAATATGTGTTAAATAATTTCCCGCAGATGTTTTTGTATGATGAAGACGGAACGTACGTCAGCCGTGACAACGGTTGGACAACGCTTAGTTTAGAGAAAAACAAAACGTACTACCTGGGCTTTGTGGGAAAGGTGGATCAGTCCAGTTACTGGACTCTGAATCTGACATCAAAAGTCAGAATTACAGGAGTGACAAATGTAGTACCAGAAAAGACGGAATATGTACAGGGAAGTGGCTGGGTAGGAGATGGAACAAACTTTGAACTGACTTATTCTGATGCTTCTACCTGGAAAGGTACTGTGAATGGAAATGGATTTTCAGATGATTTTGGAAATTATGTACAGATCAGATTAATAAGAGAATCAGATGGAAAAATCTATGAATTCTGGAACGTTCCTCCGGAAGGACAGTATGCGCTTCAGTTTACTGTGAATAGCGAAGTAGTTGCCCAGACAGATTATCTTTACCATATGACAGGCCTTGCGTCTTTGGTTAAGGGAGATCTGGTAGTAGGAGAAAATGAGATCAGTACCAGTGATGACTGGAATAATCGAAGCTGGTACCGCTTTGAGGCAAAAGCAGATGGAAAGTACACCATTGAAAAATGTAATTCTATTTCTGTATACGAAGAAACAGAATCAGGAGTAGAATGGATCGTTTCAAGAGGACGCAATTTTAGCTTAAAAGAAGGAAAAAACTATTATATTGGATTCTCAGGGGCGGTTCAGGATCCAGATACAGGCAAAATGGTATATAACTGGACAACGGCATTTGGGCTGGTAGAAAAAGAGATTAAGTCTATTGAGCTGGTATCTTCCGAGGATCAGTATTACGCAACATGCCAGGAAGAAAGAGTGCCAGCAGGGCTGGAATATCGGATCACCTATTCAGATGGCAGTACAGAAGACAGGGAAGTAGAATACTACCAGAATAATATTGCAGAGAATGGTGATGCAATTGCTATTTATATGGGTAATAAAGAAGCTAACAATTGGATGGGGATGGGAGGAACTTGCGAAGAGGGAGATTATGCCGTTAAATTCATAGTAGATGATCAGACAATCCTTATTACTGATCAGATTGTCCATGTCGTGCCGCTCAGTGAACTTCCGGCTCGAGAACTGGAGGTTGGAGAAAATACGATCCGTAGTAACGATACAGGAAGAATCAGCTGGTATAAGTTCGTCGTGCCAGAGGATGGAATGTACACCTTGAGAGGCTTTACAGAATTGTATTTGTATGATGCAGCAAATGAAGATGATTATGAGGAATATTATGATGTTGCAACGATTGATGCGGAAAAAGACCATGTTTACTATTTAGGCTTCAGAAGAAGCTGGAATGGAAACAGGGAATGGACGGCGACACTTTCTCAGAACGCTCAGATCACAGGCGTGACAGGAGTGATTCCGGAAAGAACAGAATATGTGCAGGGAAGTAATCAGAGTGTAGGGCATGGAACACGCTTTACTCTTGTTTATTCAGATGGTACAACTTATGACGGAACGTTTAATTCAGGTTCCATCACGGATGATTATGATAATGAGATTTCGATTAAACTGAAGAAACAGGATGATGAAACCAGCTACAGTATGGGGTCTTATTTACCAGAAGGTATGTACGCATTGCAGTTTTCGGTGGGCGACCGTATCGTGGCAGTGAGCCCTTATCTCTATAAAGTGGTCGGTGTGGATTCGGTGTGCCTGGGGGATCTGACAGAAGGTGAAAACAGTATTACCAGCTCAATTGACTGGAATAACCCGAACTGGTATCGTTTTACTGCAACGACTACAGGCAGATACTATCTGGATAAGGTAAATAGTGTACGTTTTCTTCATAAAACAGAAAATGGTGTGGAGAGTGCAAACTATTCAGGAAGAACATTTAAAGTTACGGAAGGCGAAGTCTATTATATAGGATTTGTCGGCGGTGTAACAGCTGATGACGGATACTTGACTTATGAATGGACCGTAAATCTGGCACCGGCACTTGAGATCACCGGTATTACATTCCCAGACGAAGAAATAACCAAATATGCGGCAGGACTTTCTTCTTATATCCATGAGGGAACCCATATTCGTGTCGCATACGGTGAGGAGACAAAAGACTATACATTAGATAATAGTGCAGTATTTTCTGATATGTATGGGAATGCGTTAAGTATAGACTTAGTAAATAGTGAGAAAGAACGATTTAGTGTTTATGATACACTTCCGAAAGGAAAGTATGTACTGAGAGTTTGGGTGAATGGAGTTACTTATACCAGCGATGAACTCTATGAATTGGTGGATCCTTCAGAAGCAGGTCTGCCAAAGATCGAGAATGTCGGAACGGTATCACTGATCAGTGGAAAAGACGCAAGTGATAAAAAATGGTACCAGTTTACGGCACCGAAGAGTGGAACCTATCAATTCCGAAAGGTTCCAAGTATGGAAGTTCGCTATGAGACAGAAGACGGAATGAAAACATTGGATAGTGAATATGGAATCTTTGATGCAGAAGAAGGAACTACCTATTATATCGGATTTTACTATTCGCTATACGATTCAGAGCTGGAAGAGAATGTATATGCATGGACAACAGAACTGAGAATCATACCATCCGTTTCTAATATTACAGTAGAACCGGATCAGACGAAATTCTGGGCAACAGAGGGCGAGTCTCAAAATTATGTTTATGTTAAATCCATTACTTTCCATTATGATAATGAAACATCTGCGACCTTTACAGATTGGGATGAGTTGGAAAATGTAGATGGAATGGGAAATGGAGTGAAATACTATCTGACTTCTCACAAGGAAGGAGACGATGAGGAATATTATTATTATAACTCATTAGAGGCTGGTACTTACACTGTACATGTACAGTATCTCAAAAACAGCGACATAGAAGCGACTTATGACATAACGGTGGAAGAGGAAACAACTCCATTTAACGGAAAAGCATCCGTGACAGAACTGGTACTTGGAAAGAAGTACACAGTTAGGATAGATGAGAATACACCATCGGGATGGTTCAGTTATACCCCGCAGGAAAAGATCCCAGTGATCTTTGCATCCACAGGAAACAGAGATACCTATGGATGTATCTACGATGTGGATGGAGAGATGCTGGATAGCAATGATGATGCAATGGATATGAACTTTGGCGTCAGCTATACTCTGGAAGCTGGAAAGACCTATTACCTTAAGGCACGCTTACTTTCTACAACTCAGTATGGAAGATTTTCAGTCTGGTTAAGAGAAAAGCAGAGTATTCAGTCACTGGAAGTCATCGAACATAATCTGAAGCCGTATTATTTGAGTGGCACAGGTGTTCGCAATCTGAATATTTCATTGAAAGCGACTTATTCAGATAACAGCAGTGAGACATTTGATGAATACAGCAGTGACAGTTATGGAAATTCTGTGGAAAGAGAATATCTGGATGCATCTGGAAAGGTTACATATAATACCAGAAATATTGGAACCTACACATGCCAGATCCGATATGGAGAAGCGGATGATCAGGTAGTTGAGGTTGGCAAGTTCCAGGTAGTGTCTGTGGAAGAATATGTAAAACAGGTGGTCACTGAGGACGAGGAACAGGAACTGGATGCGGCAGAAGATTCCGTTATGAAATATCAGTTTACGGTAAAAGATGCTGGAATCTATCAGTTGAATGCGAATGTACCATTTAAGAATCTGAAGGTATATGATAAAGAGCAGTCAAGAGTGGAATTATCCAGACAGACAAAAGGATATACCGGATATGCAACACTGCAGCCAGGTACTTACTATGTAGTGGCAGATCTGGACAGCCTGATTACGAAGCTGAGAGTTTCTGTAACAAAAGCTATCTTACCGACAAAAGTAACAGCAAGTGTTAGTAAGACAACCTTGATTGCAGGTGTAGACCGCCTGGAAGAGGCAAATCTGACAGCTAAGCTGGAGTATACAGATGACACCACAGGATGGATTTATGGTGAAGCAGCAGATGCGTATGGCAACTGCGTGTCTTACGACGTCACAGATGAACAGGAAGGCTGGAGTATAAATGATACACTCCCGGTTGGAACCTATACGGTAGAACCTGTGGTATTCAGAACTGGAACATACCGCAGAGCAGATAATGCTGCGGATAATGAGGCACTCCATGAGGTCTTAAAGAAAGAAAATATTAATTCTCTTCAGATAGAAGTAGTAAAACCAGATGTTTCTTCTATGACAGCCATCAAAGAAAATGAATACGTGGCAGTAAGTGGAAATTCCAGAAGACAGTTTTTCACATTTACACCGGAAACAGATGGTACCTATACTTTTGAATATGACAGAGAACGTATGGGAGCAACGGCACAGTTCTACAAGAATCTGCCAAAATACCTTAGCTCCTATGGAGAAGTCCTGGATGCCAGGGCCGGACAGACCTATGTAGTAGTGGCAGACCGTTATACAGATTATCAGTTCCGGGTAGTAAAACAGGGAACAGGCACTACGATAACAAAGCAGATACAACAGGCGGAAATCATTGCAAATAAGGGATATTGTACAGAAACTTCCGGTTATGAGGTAAGAAATCAGATGTATCTTCTTATAACCTATGCAGATGGCACAACGGCAACACTGGATGTGCCTTGGATAATAGATGGAAGTAGTTGTGATACTTCAGATGATTATGGCAATACCTTTAAAGTAGATCTGGATTCTTTTGAAGAGATTACAAAAGATGATAGGGATTATCTGAGAGTAACGGTATATTGTGGAGATCTTACGATTACCAAAGATATCCCGTATGCGACCATTCAGGAAAAGGCAATTGAAGTAACAACGAAAGAAGCTGTAACGGCAGAAAAATCAGCTTACTTCAAGTTTATTCCAGAAGAAACCGGAGAATATATCTTCTGTACAGCAGCCAGTGAATCTGTGGATATTGACGAGTTTAAAGATGGAACACGGATTTATAACAAAAACGGATATGGTTCTGAGAATATGGTTTATCAGTTTGCCACTGCATATCTGAAGAAGGGACGTACCTATTACTTTGACATAAACCTGTACAGAGACAATAATGTAACAACCTATACACTTACTGTCACAAAAGTTGAAAAGCAGGTAACAGATCTGAAGATCACCGGCATTCCAGAAGGGCTTGTAGCTTATGAAGGAATAGGATTGACGGACTACAACTGGCTTCAGGCAGAAGCAACCTACTCCGACGGAACTAAAGAAACAGTAACACAAGAGATGGCTTCTGAAACAGGAAGAGGGCTGTCACTGTATCGGACATACTGGTTAAATACCAAAACATTCCGTGTGGAAGTAGAATATGGCAAGTACCGTGCCCATGCAGATTTCCCTGCAAAGGCCTGGGATTATACAGGAGAAATAAAGCTTGGAACAGCAGCGTCTTCTGCAACTGGTAAATTGGTCAATCTGTTCTCCTTTACACCGGATGAGAGTGGTACCTATCAGTTTGTAACCAGAGGTATCAGGCAGTATGGTGTGGAAGTATACGACAGCGATACACATCAGACCATATATAGCTGGTATGGAATCTATGATCTGGAAGCTGGTCAGAAATACGATCTGGCAGTATATTGCTATAATGACGCGGAAACTACATTTACCATTACTGCTTATAAAGAAGGCGAAATACCGGAAGAACATGAGCATGAGTATGTAGATCAGACGAAGAGTGCCACCTGTACCGAACCAGGTTATACACAGAAGGTGTGCAGCATCTGTGGAGCAGTACAGGAAGGAAGCCGTACAGAGATCCCGGCTCTCGGTCACAAACTGACAAAGACAGAAAGCAAGGAAGCCACCTGTACAGAAGCTGGAAACAAGGCATACTGGACCTGTGAAACCTGTAGAAAAGTCTATGCAGATGAAAATGCAACGGCAGAGACAACCGCAGTTGCACAGCAGATCGAAGCCCTTGGACATAACTGGGTAGAAACTGTAATTGAAGAAGCAACGGATACCAAAGACGGTATTAAAGCACGGGTATGCTCCAGATGTAATACAGAAAAAGAAGGCAGCCGTGTGACAATTCCTATGACAGCGCACAAGATGAGCGACTGGAAAGTCACCAAAGATGCTACCTGTACCGAAGCTGGATCCAAAACCAGAAGCTGTACCAATGCTGACTGTGCATTGTGTAAAGAACTGGGACAGGTTTATACAGAGACAGAGACGATCAATGCTCTGGGTCATGACATGGAGGTGACCGCTGGCTATGACGCCACCTGCACCGAAGATGGATTACATGCATATTGGACCTGTAAGAGATGCGACAACGTATTTGCAGATAAGGACGGCAAGACCGAAACCACGCCGGATCAGCAGATTATCCCGGCACTGAAACATGAACTAACTGAAGTGGCAGCTAAAGATGCCACCTGTACAACAGCAGGGAACAAAGCGTACTGGATTTGTGACAGATGTAAGAAAGCATTTGGAGACCAAGCTGGAGAAACTTCAGTAGAACCAAAAGATCAGATCATAGCAGCGCCTGGACACAGCTATGACGAATGGAAAGTTGTAGCAGTACCGACTTGTACAGAAAAGGGATCTATGGAAAGAACATGTACAAAATGCCCGTCTGTAGAATCCAAGGAGGTAGAACCAACAGGGCATAATTATGTAACAGATACCCGGGCAGCTACCTGTACCGAAGAGGGATATGTCCGTGAAATCTGTGCAAGATGCCAGAGCGAAAAAGAAGGAAGCAAAAATCGGATTCCTGCAACTGGACACACGTTTGGCGAATGGACAACTACGGAAGCGACTTGTACTCTGAACGGTGAAAAAGAGCGAACCTGCAGTAAGTGCGGATATGTACAGACAAAAGTGATACAGGCTCTTGGACATGATCTGAAGCCGGAAACAAAGGAAGCAACCTGTACTACAGATGGATACACACAGGAACGATGCAGCAGATGCAATGAAGTATTAAATTACCAGATCATAGCAGCGCTTGGACATGATCTTGGTGATGTTATTACGACAAAACAGCCAACCTGTACAGAGAATGGAAAGACAGTACAGATTTGTAACAGAGCGGGTTGTGGATATAAAGTATCTGGAACAGTAGAAAAACTGGGACATACATTTAATCCTGATAGTGAAGCAGCAACCTGTACTACGGATGGATATGAAAGAGAGATTTGTACACGTGAAAATTGTGGCGCAGTACAGAACTATAAGTTAATTCCTGCAACCGGACATAGGTATGGAGAATGGAGAACCACAAAAGAAGCAACTTGTACCGAAGCAGGCGAACAGGCCAGAAGTTGTCTTAACAGTGGATGTGCGGAAACTGAAATACAGGAAATTCCAAAGATAGAACATAGTTGGAAACTCACGGTAATCAAAGAAGCAACAGAAACAGACACTGGTGTACAGGCGTTGATCTGTGAGAAGTGTAAAGCGCAGAAAGATGGCAGTGAGGTAGAAATTCCGGTAAGTGGACACACGTTTGGCGAATGGACAACTAAGGAAGCAACTTGTACAGTTGATGGTTACAGAGAACGAAGCTGTACCAATGAAAATTGCGTAATTTGCGCAAAACTTGACAAACCATATGTGCAGAAGGAAACAATTCCGGCAATCGGACATAGGTTCGGAGATTGGACAACTACAAAGAAAGCAACTTGTACCGAAGCAGGAGAGCAGTCAAGAAGCTGTCTCAACAGTGAATGTGTGGAAACGGAAACACAGGAAATTCCTAAAACTGAACATTATTATCAGGAAGATAAAAAGGCTGCAACCTGTACCGTAGACGGATATGTACAGCTAAGATGTAAAGATTGCCAGACAATAAAAGCTGACAGCTACCAGGTACTCCCAAAAACCGGACATACCTATGGGGCAGGAAACTATGTAATTACACCAACCTGTACCAGTCAGGGACTGATAAAAACGATTTGTACAAGTTGTAAAGCTGAAAGAGTGACGGTGGCACCAGAGCTTCCACATAATTATGAAGCAACTGCGTCAGTCAAAGAAGAGGCAACCTGTATAAAAGAAGGATTGAGAGATATCCGGTGCGAGAAGTGCCAGGCAGTAAAACCTGGATCCAGTGAGACGATTGCTAAGACTGATCATAGCTGGAAGGAAGAATATTCCATTGACAAAGCAGCAACCTGTACCAGTGCAGGACAGAAGAGTATCCATTGCGCTGTATGCGATGCGGTAAAGGAAGAATCTATAACAGTCATACCAGTAGTTGCTCATCAGTACGGAGAAGCTGTGGTAACAAAAGCAGCAACTTGTACTGCAGATGGAATAAAGACAAAAGTTTGCAAATATTGTGGAAAGGCAGAAACAGAAACAATTCCAAAGACCGGACATAAAATGGAATTGACAGAAACTAATGCACCTACCTGTCTGAATGACGGGCTTATGATTTATACCTGCCAAAATGCGGGATGCGGAAAGGTACAGTATGCTGTACTTGGCGCATATGGACATGATTGGGTTAAACAGACACCGGTTCCGGCAACAGATACGCAGAATGGACGTGAGTATCGAAAGTGTAGCAGATGCGATGCCGAAGAAACAATCAGACTGATTGCAAGTGTGGAACAGCAGAAAAAGATTGATACTGTGGAAGCATTTGTGGAAAATCCAGAAGAAACTGACCTGGAACAGGCGATGGAATCACTTGTGTCTATGGATGAAGAACTGGTAACATCTGATCTGATCAGTAAGATGGAAGAAAAGATGGATTCTGATGAGGAACCGGTAATTGTTGGTGATTTAAGTGAAGGTGCATCTGTTGTTGGCGGAACTATTGCAGTAACAACAGCCAAAGCAGCAACACCTCAGGTGATGATGCTTTCTATGGATGGACTGGAAATGATGTCACAGAATGAAATGGCAGAACTTGCAGAATTGGCAGAAATGGCAGAAAGTGCTAAGAATAAGATTAGTATTACTGCGGGTAAGGATGGAACAGACAGCAGTGGAAAGCAATACCAGGAACTGAATATCTGTTTGATTCTTGCAACGGCAAGCAGCGCAACATCTGAAAGCCTTACCAATTTGAAGACCCCATTGGAGATTACCATGAAAGCACCTGGTAACATTGCCAAGACAAACTTCAAACTGGAAAGAGTAACTACAGAAGGAATTCAGGAACTGCAGTACACAGCAAATGAAAATGGAACATTTACCTTTAAGACCAAAGACCTTGCCAATTTACGCTTGGTGGCAGGAACGTGTAAGGGGGAACATCAGGTAGATGAAACAACAGCAACGGTAACAAAAGAAGCTACCTGTACTACAGATGGAGAAAAAACTGCTGTTTGTAGCATTTGCGGAGAAACCGTGACAGTAGAAACAATTCCTGCAACTGATCATGATTGGAAAGTAAAAGAAGAAACGAAAGCAACCTGCAAAGTACTTGGTACAAGAACGTATGAATGTAACAATTGTAAGGAGACGAAGCAGGAAAATTACACAGGAACTCATGATTATGAATGGAGTGTAACAGTACAAGCAACTTGTACCACCAACGGTCAGGAAACAATGAAGTGTACCGTGTGTGAGGACCTTACAGACGTAACAAGAACGATTAGCGCAACCGGCCATACATGGGAGAAATGGAAAACTACAAAAGAAGCCACCTGTACAACTGAGGGTGAGCAGACCAGAACTTGTACAAGCTGTAAGGCAATAGAAACAAAGCCGATTTCCCAAACAGAACATCATTATGTCACTGTAGATGGAACAGCAACAATGCAGGGATGCTACCAGCAGATAACTCAGAAATGTGAAACTTGTGAAAAGGCAAGAATCATAATTGGTACTGAGGTAAAACATACACCGGAGAAGGTAAGAACTGAGCCAACCTGTGAAAAGGAAGGTACAGAGGTTACAACGTGTAAAGTGTGTGGGGATCAGATTGGAGAGACCGTAATCTTACCTAAGGCATCTCATGATCTTAAGGCAGTTGAGGCTAAATCAGCTACTTGTACCGAAGCAGGTAATTATGCATATTGGACTTGTGACACTTGTGGTAAGGCATTTACAGATGAAGCTGGTAAAAAAGAAACAACTGCAGAAGCCCAGATCATCAAAGCAACCGGCCATCAGCTTACAAAGACGGAAGCGAAAGCAGCAACCTGTACCGAAAATGGTAATAATGCATACTGGACCTGTACGACCTGCCATCAGGTATTTGCAGATGCGGCGGCTGCACAGCCAACTACATCAGCAGCACTGACCATTCCGGCAGCAGGACATCAGCTGAACCAGACCCCTGCAAAAGCAGCTACCTGTGTGGCAGAAGGAACCAGAGGCTACTGGACTTGTGGTACCTGCGGCAAGGTATTTGCAGATCAGGCAGGAACTATCGAGACAACCGTTGCCAGTCAGGTACTTGGAAAAGTGGCACACACGATGGGCGGTTACGTAGAGACAGTTCATCCGACTGCTCTGGCAGCAGGTGTGAAGACACGTACCTGCAGCGTATGCGGCTATGCGGAAAATGCAGAAGTAGCCAAGCTGGTAAGCAATGTGAAGCTGACCACTTCCAAGCTTCCTCTGCAGATCAAGCAGAAGGCGGCATTAAGCAAGATCGTAACAGGCATGGCAGAAGGCGATTACATTGCATCAGCAGCCAGCGCAAACAAGAAGATTGCGACCGTAGATAACAAGGGTAACGTAAAAGGCGTAAAAGCTGGAAAGACTACGATTACTCTGAACTTTGCATCTGGTACATCCAGAACCGTAACAATTGTAGTACAGAAGAAGAAAGTGGCAACATCTAAGCTCACCGTTTCTGAGAGAAATGTGACTTTAAAAGTGAAAGGTAAGAGAACACTGATGGCGCTGATTTCTCCGATTACATCCAAAGACAAGGTAACCTACAAGACTTCTAATAAGAAGGTAGCTACGGTATCCAAAAAGGGTGTCATTACTGCAAAGAAAGCTGGAAAAGCAGTGATTACAGTAAAAGCTGGTAAGAAGACAGTAAAGGTGAAAGTAAAAGTAACCAAATAAAAAGCAGTAAGAAAGTAACACAGAGGCGGCTGAGTCAAATCAGCCGTCTTTGTGATATATTCTTACAGAGAAAACAGGTAAATTATGAGGGATGGAAATAAGAAACGAATAGCATTGCTGCTGACTGCTATAATGGTGTTTGTCAATATAAACAGTATGGTACTGGCAACAGACTATGAAGCTGGAAATGCCTTAGAGCAGGAACTGAAAGAAGAAGATGCCATGGAAAAGTTCGGTGAAGACAGAGAAGAAGAACTTTTGGTGGAAAACGTTGCAGCAGAAGAGGAATGGGAATCGGGGGAAGAACTGATTTTGGATTTGGCGGAAGAAACTCAGGGAGAAACGGCAGAGACAGAAACAGCAAGAACATGGACAAGAGCCGGGGAAAACTATGTGCTCGCAGAAGAAGATCATATCGGTTCCATAGAACTTACACTCGCAAAGAATGAGTATGCGGAAGGGGTAGAAGCATATTTTGTAAGCGGTGCGGCGATTACGATCAAGGATCAAAATGGGCAGGTTCTTGAGAATGGAACAGTAAAGGGCGATTCGTATGCCATAAGCAAGATGTCGGCCGGAAAAGTAAAGTTCTGGGCGCAAAATGACGCAGGAAATGTAGGAACTTGTGCACCTCTGGATCAGGGGGAGTATCATGTAGGCGTGACAGTAGGCGATAAGTGGTATCAGACAGAGGCAGTATTATATATAAAAAGCTTGAAAGAAATGTGCCAGGGAGAATTGATTGCCAATACAGAGACCAGTATTACGGCAAGCCAGAACTGGGGAATTTATGGATATAACTGGTATGTTTTTAGACCAGCTGAATCTGGAATATATCAGGTAAATCCATGCGATGTTTTAGATATTTATACATTAGATCAGAATCAGAAGCCGATACAGGAATATTGTGAGCGGGATGAAGAATCGCCAGATATGGTTCATTTTTATGCAAAGGCAGGAGAAATCTATTATCTTGGATTTTCGGGAGATATGGATGGACAGGCCACATGGAATACCAAAGTCAGCAAATATCAGGATTTCAATGAAGTAATATCCGTAACTTTGAGACCGGAATATAAGCAGACTGCGAATTGCGTATTTAATAGTGATAGTTATGTAGATGCAATCATTGATATTACTTATGCCAATGGGGAAACAGATTGGATTACGATCGGAGAAACTGGCATAACGGGAGATGATAAGGGACATTGTTTTCGATGCTATTTGACAGACACAGAAGGGCAGGAAATGCAGGAACTGTCAGCTGGATATAAGACGGTTCATATCGAGTATGTGAGTGATCCGAGAATTAGCGTTAGTTATTTATTGAAACTAACCGAACCGGATAATATCCCACTGCAGCTTGACAAAACGATGAGTGGAAGACTCCGAGGAGGAAGTCAATGCTATTCTTTTGTGCCAGAAAAAACAGGAAATTATCTGCTCTCGCTGAGTGGAAATTTTAACAAATCTTTACAGGCCGGTCTGTGGCTTTATGGAGAAAAGTATAATGAGTTTTACGATTTGAAAACCAGAAAAAAAATAAGCAAAACTTTTAAGGAAGGTAAGCGGTATTTCTTTGTTGTGATACAGGGCGATGATCTGATAACCAGTAATTATGTGATTTCGATAGGGGACAGAGAACATATTTACGAAGAAGAAACAAAAAATCCAGACTGTACCATGGATGGTTATGTAAGGCAGATCTGTTCCATCTGCGGTGCTGAAAAAGAAGGGAGTTATCAGAAAATCCCGATGACAGGCCACAATTTTGAAGAATACATAACAGTAAAAAGGCCAACGGCGTTGGAGACAGGGACAAAGACCCGTACCTGCAGTATATGCGGGGATATGGAGCGTGCAGAGATTGCCAGACTGGTCAGCCATATCAGACTAACCTCATCCAGATTGCCACTGCAGATCAGACAGAAAGTATCTTTAAACAGAATCGTGACAGGTCTGGCAGAGGGAGATTACCTGAAATCTGCAGTTAGCGCAAACAGGAATATAGCAACCGTAGATAACAGAGGAGTGGTCACTGGTGTGCGGCCTGGTAAAGTAAAGATTACGCTGAACTTTGCATCAGGAGTATCCAGAAATGTAACAATTGTAGTGCAGAAAAACAAAGTAGAAGTGACCAGGCTCATAGTTCCTGAAAGAGATATCATACTAAAAGTAAAAAGCAAGAAAAAACTGACAGTCAGGGTCACGCCAGTTACATCAAAAGAAATGCTACGTTTCCAGATATCGAATAAACGAATTGCTGCCGTGAGTGAGACGGGAATCATCACGGCCAGAAACCCTGGGAGAACAGTGCTGATGGTCAGAGCTGGAAGAAAAATTGTAAAAGTCAGAGTAGTAGTAATTCAATAACTCTCAAAATCATCAGGCGGTTGATTCACTTCAATCGCCTGATGCTGTATAATGATTGACAGTAAAAATAAAAGAAGTTATGATGAAATATAGTATTTGAAAATAAAGAACACAGGAAAAGAGAAAAATGGGAAAAAATCAAAAAAAGCAGGTAAAAGTGAAAGAGAATAACTGGATGGAGCTTTTGCCCTTATTATTGCTGGCTGCCTTGCAGCCACTGACAGCAATCGGGAAAAAAGTAGCAGTCTGGCTTGCAGATTATCCATGGTTTCCAAATGTAGATTATCAGTATGATTTTTTTATGTATGGGAAAATGGTAGTGTTTTTAATTCTGGTGATATGGTGCCTTGTAATTTTGATCGATAGGACGATTATACGTCATCAATCATTGAATTTAATGAAATGCTTCATCCCGCTCGGAATCTATGCTATGCTGGTGATTTTTTCGACGATTGTATCCATAGATAAGACACTTTCCCTGAAAGGTATGTGGGAGCAATATGAGACAGTATGGGTGTTGTTGGCATATTTGTTGATTGCATTTGTTACACTGCAGCTGATACAGAACAAGAAACAGGCGCAGATACTGACAGGGGCATTGAGCATTGGAGCTGGAATACAGGTTTTGATTGGAATATCTCAGATATTTGGAAAGGATTTTTGGAACAGCGGGCTGGGACGAATGATCATTTCGCTGGGACTGGATAAAAGCACAGATGGAGCACTGAATTTTCAGTTTGCAGACAGTATCAGAAATAAGGTTTATATGTCGCTGTATAATCCGAATTATGCAGGTGTGTATATTGTACTACTTCTTCCAGTGACTATAGCAGCCGTTGTACAGGCAAAAAGAAAATGGCAGAAGATAATGCTTGCATTAGTTGCAGCTGGATTATTTGTCTGCCTGATTGGCAGTGGATCGAAAACAGGAATGGCAGTAGTGTTTGCACTTGGGATGATAACTGCCATATTATTCCTTCCAGGAAGAAAAAAAGTAGTAGCTGTATTGCTGTGTGCGGCAGTCAGCCTGATGTCATGGATAGCAATTGGAGAATCAGGAAGAACGTATGTAAAAAAGAGCTTATTACGCACTGTGACCAAAGTGGAAACATATAAATTTCAGGATATTCATGCGGATGGACAACAGGTATATTTTCGGTATGATGATCATGAGATCTGGTTGGATATTATAGAAGAAAAGGGAGAAAATGTCCTGACTGCAACGGATAGTGACGGTAGATTGCTTCCGACTGTTTGGGATGAAGAACAAGAGTGCTGGAAGATCAATGAGAAACCATTTAGAGGGGCTGCCTATACGATAACCAGTCAAGATGGTATCTATATTTTATGTATAAACAAGTCTGGCGCAGACTGGAATTTTGCAAAGAAAGGCATGAATGGTTCCTATGGCTATGTTACCAGATTTGGAAAGATCAATACCATCGAGGAAGCCCCAGCGGTACTGAAAGGATATGAACGTGCGCTGTCAGGAAGAGGTTACATCTGGGGAAGAACCATACCGTTGTTATCAAAGCATATGTTACTTGGAACCGGACCGGATACGTTCATAGAGGCATTTCCACAGAATGATTATGTGAAGCGTTATAATACCAGCAGTGCTATGTACAATGAGATCCCTTCTAAGGCACACAGCATGTATCTGCAAAGCGCATTACAAACGGGGGTACTGTCGGTGATCTGTCTGCTGGTATTCTGGCTCTGGTATCTGAAGGATTCCATTTCCCTGTATCTGTTACAGAAAAAGGGAGACTGGCTCGGCCTGGCCTGCGCAGTCAGCGTAACCGGATATCTGCTGATGGGGGTGATGAATGATTCCAATCTGGCGACTGCACCGGTATTCTGGTGTATATTGGGACTGGGGCTGTCCGTCAATACAGGGCATAAAAAATCTGTCGAAAATAGGTAACTTTATGTTTTTCATAAGATTCAGGAAAGAGAGAAAGCATGCTTTATCGTTTAAAAATACAATAATACAGAAACGAGGGAGGAGAAATAGCATGAGAAAAAGTTTACAGCAGAAAGTAGCGCTGTTTCTGTCATTTTCTATGGCATTTACCAGCATTGACAGTAGTGTGCTGGTGTCAGCGGCAGATGTGACAGGCGTAGTGAGTGAAGAATCACATGATCACGCAGCAGAAGAAACAAAGGCAGATGTGAAGGAGCAGACATCGCTGGCAGAAACAGCAATGTCAGAACCAGAGGAACCGGAAGATACAGAAACTCTGGTACAGATGGATGACTCTGAAAGTGAAGGAGAGCAGATCGTTGGAGAAGAAACGGATGAGGAATCGGAGAATAGCTCAGTAGATACAGCCGGACCGGATCAGTCGGCTGAAGGAGCGGAATCTTCCGGTGAATCAGCAGAAACGGTAACGATTACCAGGATTACCGGAACTTCGGAAATGGAGTAGAAACAAGCTATTGTACAGTTTGTGAGGAAGTGTTTGAAGAGACCAGACAAATACCTGCTGCTAAGCATGTATTTGAAAAATGGGAAGTAGAAGTTCCGGCAACCTGTACAGCAGAAGGAAAACGGATACGTACATGTGAGAATTGTGATGCAACAAGTAGTGAGACCATTCCGATGACAGCCCATAGTTATGTGGAAAAAATAGAGGGCCAGGGAAATGGATACTATGCATTGACCAATACTTGCTCAGTTTGCGGCGCAGGCAGTACTAAAGTTGTAAAGGAAACAGAACATAGTTCTGAAATCAAACGGACGGAAGCAACCTGCGAGAAAGAGGGATCTGAAGTCACAATCTGTACACGATGTGGAGACCAGATTGGAGAGCCAAAGGTATTACCGAAGAAGAGCCATACGCTTGTAGGGACAGCACAGAAGAATCCTACCTGCCTGGAAACAGGAAGAAAGGCTTACTGGACCTGCACCACCTGCCATCAGGTATTTGCAGATGCGGCGGCTGCGCAGCCAACCACACCAGCAGCACTGACCATTCCGGCAGCAGGACATCAGCTGAACCAGACCCCTGCAAAGGCAGCTACCTGTGTGGCAGAAGGAACCAGAGGATACTGGACTTGTGGTACCTGCGGCAAGGTATTTGCAGATCAGGCAGGAACTATCGAGACAACCGTTGCCAGTCAGGTACTTGGAAAAGTGGCACATGCGATGGGCGGTTACGTAGAAACAGTTCATCCGACTGCGCTGGCAGCAGGTGTGAAGACACGTACCTGCAGCGTATGCGGTTATGCAGAAAATGCAGAAGTAGCCAAGCTGGTAAGCAATGTGAAGCTGACCACTTCCAAGCTTCCTCTGCAGATCAAACAGAAGGTGGCATTAAGCAAGATCGTAACAGGCATGGCAGAAGGCGATTACATTGCATCTGCAGCCAGCGCAAACAAGAAGATTGCGACAGTGGATAACAAGGGTAACGTAAAAGGCGTAAAAGCTGGAAAGACAACGATTACTCTGAACTTTGCATCTGGAACATCCAGAACCGTAACAATTGTAGTACAGAAGAAGAAAGTGGCAACATCCAAGCTCACCGTTTCTGAAAGAAATGTGACTTTAAAAGTGAAAGGTAAGAGAACACTGATGGCGCTGATTTCTCCGATTACATCCAAAGACAAGGTAACCTACAAGACTTCTAATAAGAAGGTAGCTACGGTATCCAAAAAGGGTGTCATTACTGCAAAGAAAGCCGGAAAAGCAGTGATTACGGTAAAAGCTGGAAAGAAGACAGTAAAAGTCAAAGTAAAAGTCATGAAATAAAAAGCAATCAGATGGTGACATCAGGGCGGCTGAAATAAATCAGCCGCCCATATTAGTTACAGATATTGACAGAAAAAAAGCCAGAGGATATGATCTATACAGGAGAAAATCAAACAAAGGAGAATCATTATGAAGGCATACGAACTTACCAATAAAAAAGGCTTTGAAGTTATCCATAACAGTACCCCGTGGCGTGTGGCTGTTCACGCATCACAGCCAGAAGTAAATGGAGTACCATCCTTCCATCAGTGGGGACGTCACATGGAATCAGAAGAAGGATTTGTTCTGCTGTCAGGACAGGGATGGCTGGTGACCAGTTCAGATGGCAGAGATTATCATATTCAAGAACTGAAAAATGAAGAACTGACACTGGTGGAGCAGGCAGAGCACCATGCAATTTTACTGGCTAAAAACAGCAGCGCACTGATTGTAGAGAATCTGGATATGTCCAATTCCGTGAACGAAGAGATGGATCCGGCGCTGAAAGAAGAAATTCTGAAAAAAATCGGATTTTAGGATAAAAAGTGGTTGACACACACGGCAATGTGTGTTATCTTCAAAAAGAACTGCCGAAGACAGCAGGTGCCGCAAGGCATAAGGATGAAACCGCCTGCCGAGGAGTAAAGAATTTCTTATTGGAATGATTTATGAATCTCTCTGTACGCAGTATAGAGAGATTTTTATTTTTTCCGGAATTCATGCGGCGGTACACAAACTATAAAGGAGGTGCACCATTCATGGCAAAAGTAGAACAGAAGAAACCGATCGTTGAAGAAATCAGCGAGCATATTAAAGACGCACAGTCTGTTGTTCTGGTTACTTACAGCGGAATTACTGTAGAGCAGGATACAGCTCTTCGTAAAGAGATGAGAGAAGCTGGTGTTGTTTACAAAGTTTACAAGAACACAATGATGAACTTTGCATTCAAGGGTACAGACTGCGAACCACTTTCTGAGAATCTGGAAGGACCTAACGCTATCGCAATCAGCAAGGCTGATGCTACAGCTCCTATCCGTATTCTTGCAAAACATGCAAAGACAGTTCCGGCACTGAAGCTGGTTGCTGGTGTTGTTGAAGGCGGCTACTATGATGAGAAGGCTATTCAGGCACTGAAAGACGTTCCATCAAGAGAAGAACTGCTTGGCAAACTTCTTGGAAGCATTCAGTCTCCAATCGCAAACTTTGCACGTGTTATCAGCCAGATCGCAGAGTCCAAAGAGGCTTAAGTCGAATACGGCACAGTCAGATGTCCATTGGGCAGCCTGATTATTTTAAACGAATCTCGCTGGCAGCATGACTGGCGAAGCAAAAACGAATAAATCAAAAAATGGAGGAAAATAAAATGGCAAAATTAACAACAGCTGAATTTATTGAAGCGATCAAAGAGCTTACAGTATTAGAGTTAAATGATTTAGTAAAAGCATGTGAAGAAGAATTTGGTGTATCTGCAGCAGCAGGTGTTGTAGTAGCAGCAGCTGGAGCAGGCGCTGAAGCAGCAGAAGAAAAAGATGAGTTCGACGTAGAACTGACAGAAGTTGGACCAAACAAAGTTAAAGTTATCAAAGTTGTTCGTGAAGCAACAGGTCTTGGACTGAAAGAAGCTAAAGAAGTTGTAGATGGCGCTCCTAAGGTTGTTAAAGAAGGCGCTTCTAAAGCTGAAGCTGAAGAACTTAAGACAAAACTGGAAGCAGAAGGCGCTAAAGTTACTCTTAAATAATTTGAGCAAACAGAGCAATGCAATTTATAAGAACCACAGCATGGAAACATGTTGTGGTTTTTTTGTGCTCGTTTATGGTAAAATATAATAGTTGCAAGATAACGATATCTGGCAACAAGAAGGCCAAAAAGTGTAAATGGGGGGATAATCTGGAATGGAGAAACGAATAATAGACAAAAATGGAGTCTGCATAGATATTTACCAGCCGAAGCAGGCACCAAAGGCTGCAGTGGTGATCTGTCCGGGAGGAGGATATGAGAATCTGTGTGACCGTGAGGCGGGGCCGGTGGCGGAACAGTTTGCGGCAGGTGGTTATCTGGCTGTTGTGCTCTGGTATGAAGTAAAAGCTCCGGTGCTGAAAAATGTACCACTTCAGCAACTGGCAGATGCAGTATGCTGGTTAAGAGATAACGCACAGAAATATCAGATGGAAGGAAAGCATATTTATACCTGCGGATTTTCGGCAGGCGGGCATCTGGCGGGAAGTCTGGGGGTGATGTGGAACCGTCCGGAATATTTTGAAAAAGGAGAGAATCTGCAGAAACACCGTCCAGATGGAATGATTCTGTGCTATCCGGTGATCTCATCTGGTGCATATGCACACCGCAGCAGCTTTGTGAGGCTGGCAGGAGAGGAGCGGCAGGCGCAGGAGGCGTACAGTCTGGAAAAGCAGGTGGATGAAAGCTGTGCACCGGTATTTCTGTGGGGAACCTTTGCGGATGATGCAGTTCCGGTGGAAAATTCCCTGTTATTGCTGACCGAGCTGGCAAAGCATAAGATTCCGGTGGAATATCATCTGTTCCCGGATGGAATACATGGTCTGTCCCTGGCTACGGAAGAAGTGCAGGAACTGGAGAAGAACCGAAAGCCAGATGTGCATATTGCACGCTGGATGTCACTGTGCCTGGAATGGCTGGATCATGTGATGGAAAAAGTGGATTGAATTCATTCGGAAAATTTCAGATAAAGAGTAGGCGAACTGTATTTACATATGATATATTATAGGTAGATACAGTTTATTTCAAAGGAGGAATTCGATATGGCAACACCACATAACGCTGCCAATATGGGCGATATAGCAGAAACTATTTTATTACCGGGAGATCCGCTTCGTGCAAAAGTAATCGCAGAGACATTTTTAGAAAATCCAGTGCAGTTCAATACAGTACGCAATATGTTCGGTTATACTGGAACCTATAAAGGAAAAAAAGTATCCGTTATGGGAACAGGAATGGGTATGCCGTCCATTGGCATTTACAGTCACGAACTGATTCATTTTTATGGAGTAAAGAATCTGATCCGTGTGGGTTCCTGCGGAACCACACAGGAAGATGTGAAGCTGGGAACGATTCTGATGGCACAGGGAGCCTGCACAGACAGCAATTATGTGCATCATTACAATCTGCCGGGAATCTATAGTGCCATTGCAGATTTTACACTTCTGAAAACAGCGCAGGAGATAGCTGAAGAGGAAAAATATCCATATATCGTAGGAAATATTTTATCCAGTGACGTCTTCTATACCGAAACACCGGAATGGAAGCAATGGGCCAAGATGGGAGTGCTTGGCATTGAAATGGAAAGCTATGCACTTTACTGTGAGGCGGCAAGAGCAGGTGTGAAAGCACTTGGTATCTTTACGGTTTCTGATTCTGTTGTAACCGGCGAAGCAACTACCGCAGAAGAACGGCAGAACAAGTTCACCAATATGATGAAAGTGGCGCTGGAGACTGCGATCAGACTTTAAACAGAAAAAGATATATAGTACGAAAATCATGCTTCGGCATGATTTTTGTGCGTTATAAAGTATGGTTACTGTCCACAGAAAAGCCCTGCAAGGTATTTTGTGTGACGATGCATAGAAAGGGTAGGACTTATTCACTTGATTTTATTCCTATGTTACGGTATGATACCTAATAGCATGACAGGTGACAAGACACCCGGGAACGCAGGAGGGAGAGAACATGAAGAAAATCAAGGGTTTACTGGATCACATTTTTATTGACGGCCTGAGCGGCATGGCACAGGGGCTGTTCGCCACACTGATCATAGGTACAATTATTCAGCAGATCGGTACACTGATCGGTGGCCCGAGAGGAGATATGATCTTTGCGGTAGGGAAGGTTGCGGCAGCACTGACCGGTGCCGGTATCGGTGTGGGTGTAGCCGCGAAGTTTAAAGAAAGCTATCTGGTAGTGGTATCTGCGGCGACAGCCGGTATGGTGGGCGCATTTGCCAGCAAGCTGCTGGCCGGTACGGTTCTTGTGGATGGAACGATGGTATTTGCAGGACCGGGAGAACCACTTGGTGCGTTTTTGGCTGCCTATATTGGAATTGAGTGCGGGCATCTGGTAGCGGGCAAGACGAAAGTGGATATTCTGGTAACACCGATTGTGACCATTGGAACCGGTTCATTGGTTGGTCTTCTGGTGGGACCGGGCGTGTCAAAGATCATGACAAGCCTTGGTGCAATGATCAACTGGGGTGTAGAGCAGCAGCCATTTTTGATGGGAATCGTGGTATCGGTTCTGATGGGGATGATCCTGACTCTTCCGATTAGTTCAGCAGCGCTTGGCATTATTCTGAACCTGTCCGGTCTGGCGGCCGGTGCAGCTACCGTTGGATGCTGCTGTAATATGGTAGGATTTGCGGTAGCTTCATATCGTGAAAATAAAATCGGTGGTCTGGTAGCACAGGGAATCGGAACTTCCATGCTTCAGGTACCCAATATTGTCCGTAAGCCTGTGATCTGGATCCCGGCCATTCTCTCGAGCGCCATCTTAGGACCAGTTGGAACCATGATCTTCAAGATGACCAGCAATGCCACCGGATCCGGAATGGGAACGGCCGGACTGGTAGGACAGATCATGACCTGGCAGACCATGGTACCGGCAGAAACTGGAACCATCGTCCTGATCAAAATACTGCTGATCCAGATCATCCTCCCGGCAGTTATCACTCTGGCTATCTCCGAATACATGAGAAAAAAAGGCTGGATCAAATACGGCGACATGAAACTTGATATATAAAGAAATGAAATGGAATCTGCAGTGGCGTGGATTCCATTTTTGCATTTTTTTAATGAACACAAGTTTTAATAATTTTCAAAAACCATTTGACAACCTTGAAAATTGGTGATACAGTATAGGTTGCATTATTGTGCGAGAGTATGCGTTTGGGTGAAGTATACCCAAAAAGAAACTTGGTGTATTTGTACGAAAAAGAGCAAGAGCACACCGGCACATTTATATAAAAAGACAGGGGTGAAACGTCATATGGAGAAAAACAGGATACGTCCTATCACAAACGGCAACAGTTTCCGAATGAGTTACTCAAGACAGAAAGAGGTTCTTGAGATGCCGAACCTGATCGAGGTTCAGAAGGACTCATACCAGTGGTTTTTGGACGAAGGCCTCAATGAAGTGTTTGATGATATCTCACCGATTCGCGATTACAGCGAAAAGCTCAGCCTGGAATTCGTGGATTTCAAGCTTTGCGAAGATGATGTCAAATACTCAATCGAAGAGTGCAAAGAGCGCGATGCTACTTATGCAGCTCCTTTGAAAGTTAAGGTCAGACTTCACAACAGAGAGACTGATGAAATCAATGAACATGAAATATTCATGGGAGATCTTCCGCTGATGACAGCTACAGGTACGTTCGTTATTAACGGTGCAGAACGTGTTATCGTAAGCCAGCTGGTTCGTTCTCCGGGTATTTATTACGCAATTGCACATGACAAGCTTGGTAAGAGACTGTTTTCTTCTACCGTGATTCCAAACCGTGGTGCATGGCTGGAATATGAGACAGACTCCAATGACGTATTTTATGTTCGTGTAGACAGAACCAGAAAAGTACCGATTACCGTATTGATTCGTGCTCTTGGTGTCAGCACAAATGCTGAGATCCTGGAATTATTTGGTGAGGAACCAAAGATTCTTGCGACATTGACCAAGGACGTTTCTACGAACTACAAAGAAGGTCTTCTGGAACTGTACAAAAAGATCCGTCCGGGTGAACCATTAGCAGTAGAGAGCGCAGAGAGCCTGATTACAGCAATGTTCTTTGACCCGAGAAGATACGATCTTGCAAAAGTCGGACGTTATAAATTCAACAAAAAGCTGATGCTTCGCAACCGTATTGCAGGACATGTACTGTCAGAGGATGTAGTGGATCCTTCTACTGGTGAAGTCCTGGTGGAAGCAGGAACAAAGTTAACACGCGAACTGGCTGATGATATTCAGAATGCGGCAGTTCCATTTGTCTGGATTCAGACAGAAGAACGCAATGAAAAAGTTCTGTCCAGCATGATGGTAGATATCACCAAATGGGTAGATATCGATGAGGATGAAGCAAGAAGCCTTGGCGTGACAGAATTAGTATATTATCCGGTGCTGGCTTCTATACTGGAAGAAAATGAAAGCCTGGATGATATCAAAGATGCAATTAAGAGAGATATTCATGACCTGATTCCAAAGCATATTACAAAAGAAGATATCTTTGCTTCTATTAACTACAATATGCATCTGGAATATGGCATTGGAAATGATGATGATATTGACCACCTGGGTAACAGACGTATTCGTGCGGTAGGTGAACTGCTTCAGAATCAGTACCGTATCGGTCTGTCCAGACTGGAGAGAGTGGTTCGTGAAAGAATGACCACACAGGATCTGGAAGGTATTTCGCCACAGTCCCTGATCAATATCAAGCCGGTAACTGCAGCAGTGAAAGAGTTCTTCGGATCTTCCCAGCTGTCACAGTTCATGGATCAGAACAACCCTCTTGGTGAGCTGACTCACAAGAGACGTCTGTCCGCACTGGGACCTGGTGGTCTGTCACGAGACAGAGCCGGATTCGAGGTTCGAGACGTACATTATTCCCATTACGGAAGAATGTGTCCTATCGAGACTCCTGAAGGACCGAACATCGGTCTGATCAACTCTCTTGCATGCTATGCAAGAATCAACCAGTATGGTTTCGTTGAGGCACCATACCGTAAGATTGACAAGACAGATCCTAAGAATCCGCGTGTCACAGATGAAGTTGTTTATATGACCGCTGATGAAGAGGATAATTATCATGTAGCACAGGCAAATGAGCAGCTGGATGCAGACGGATATTTTGTTCGTAAGAATGTATCCGGTCGTTACAGAGAAGAGACACAGGAATACGAACGAAGCATGTTTGATTACATGGATGTATCTCCTAAGATGGTGTTCTCCGTAGCTACAGCCCTCATTCCTTTCCTGCAGAACGACGATGCGAACCGTGCGCTGATGGGATCTAACATGCAGCGTCAGGCCGTACCTCTTCTGACTACAGAAGCACCTGTAGTTGGTACTGGTATGGAGACAAAGGCAGCGGTTGACTCCGGTGTCTGCGTAGTAGCAAAACGTGCAGGTGTGGTTGAAACGGTTACTTCTAGAGAGATCGTTATCAAGACAGACGATGGACAGAAGGATGAATACCATCTGACTAAGTTCCTGCGAAGCAACCAGAGCAACTGCTACAATCAGAAGCCAATCGTATTCAAAGGCAACCGTGTGGCAGCCGGACAGGTTATCGCAGACGGACCTTCTACTTCCAATGGAGAGATCGCTCTTGGTAAGAACCCACTGATCGGTTTCATGACATGGGAAGGTTATAACTACGAGGATGCGGTTCTGTTAAGTGAAAGACTGGTTATGAACGATGTATATACATCTGTTCATATTGAAGAATATGAGGCAGAAGCCCGTGATACCAAGCTGGGACCGGAAGAGATCACAAGAGACGTTCCTGGTGTAGGTGATGATGCATTAAAGGATCTGGATGAAAGAGGTATCATCCGTATCGGTGCAGAAGTTCGTGCCGGTGATATCCTGGTTGGTAAAGTAACTCCTAAGGGAGAGACAGAACTGACAGCAGAAGAGAGACTGCTTCGTGCGATTTTCGGTGAAAAAGCCCGTGAAGTAAGAGATACTTCTCTGAAAGTACCTCATGGTGAATATGGTATTGTTGTAGATGCAAAAGTATTCACAAGAGAAAATGGCGATGAACTGGCACCTGGAGTAAACCAGGCAGTCAGAATCTATATTGCACAGAAGAGAAAGATTTCCGTTGGTGATAAGATGGCCGGACGTCATGGTAACAAGGGTGTCGTTTCCCGTGTATTACCAGTCGAAGATATGCCATTCCTGCCAAACGGACGTCCACTGGATATCGTACTGAATCCTCTGGGTGTGCCTTCTCGTATGAATATCGGACAGGTGCTGGAGATTCATTTAAGTCTTGCAGCAAAAGCACTTGGATTTAATATTTCTACTCCGGTATTCGACGGTGCAAACGAAATTGATATCATGGACACTCTGGATCTGGCAAATGATTATGTCAATCTGGAATGGGATGAATTCAAAGCAAAACATGGCGAAGAACTGCTTCCGGAAGTTCTGGATTATCTGTATGAGAACAGAGATCACAGAGAGCTGTGGAAGGGTGTGCCACTGTCCAGAGACGGTAAGGTAAGACTTCGTGATGGTAGAACAGGTGAGTTCTTTGACAGTCCTGTAACCATCGGACACATGCATTATCTGAAACTGCATCATCTGGTTGATGATAAGATCCATGCACGTTCTACTGGTCCTTACTCACTGGTAACACAGCAGCCTCTGGGTGGTAAAGCTCAGTTCGGTGGACAGCGTTTCGGAGAGATGGAAGTTTGGGCTCTGGAAGCATACGGAGCATCTTACACACTGCAGGAAATCCTGACAGTAAAATCTGATGACGTTGTTGGTCGTGTGAAGACATATGAAGCAATCATTAAGGGTGAGAATATTCCTGAACCTGGTATTCCAGAATCCTTTAAGGTTATGCTGAAAGAGCTGCAGGCTCTTGGTCTGGACGTGAAAGTCCTTGGCGAGAACCAGCAGGAAGTAGAGATTATGGAAACTGTTGATTATGGTGAAACAGATATCCGTTCCGTCATTGAAGGAGACAGAGGCTATAAGCGTGAGGAAAATTCCTTTGGCAGCTATGGATTCAGCCAGCAGGAATTCTCCGGTGATGAACTTGTAGATGTACAGGAGTCCGAAGATGAAGAAACCGTTGATGTGGATGACAGCTTCGATGACGATGTAGAATAGGGAGGGAACCATTCATGGCAGAAGTAACAAATAAAGAAGTTTATCAGCCAATTTCGTTTGATGCGATCAAGATTGGCCTGGCATCTCCTGAGAAAATCAGAGAGTGGTCCCATGGAGAAGTAAAGAAACCGGAAACCATTAACTACAGAACACTGAAACCGGAAAAAGACGGACTCTTCTGTGAACGTATTTTCGGACCTAGCAAGGACTGGGAGTGCCACTGTGGTAAATATAAAAAAATCCGTTATAAAGGTGTTGTCTGCGATCGCTGTGGTGTAGAAGTTACCAAATCCAGCGTTCGTAGAGAACGTATGGGTCATATTGAACTGGCTGCACCAGTTTCTCATATCTGGTATTTCAAGGGTATCCCTTCCAGAATGGGGCTGATGCTGGACTTATCACCGCGTGTACTGGAAAAAGTCCTGTACTTTGCAAACTACATCGTACTGGATGCCGGTGATACCAACCTGATGTATAAGCAGGTGCTGACAGAAAAAGAATATCAGGAAGCAAGAGAGGCCTATGGCGATACTTTCCGTGTCGGCATGGGTGCAGAAGCCATCAAAGAGCTTCTGGAAGCAATTGATATGGACAAGGAATCAGCAGAATTACAGGCTGCTCTGGCTGAATCATCAGGCCAGAAGCGTGCCCGTATCGTAAAGAGACTGGAAGTGGTAGAAGCATTCCGTGAATCTGGAAATAAACCAGAATGGATGATCATGACTGTCATTCCGGTTATCCCGCCAGATATCCGTCCGATGGTACAGCTGGATGGTGGACGTTTTGCCACATCTGACTTAAATGATCTGTATCGTCGTATTATCAACCGTAACAACCGTCTGAAAAGACTGTTAGAGCTGGGCGCACC
>CAKRVB010000026.1 GCA_934408725.1 uncultured Marvinbryantia sp. | reverse complement strand
GCAAGTGGGATGTCTACTGCCAATGGGTATGATTATTACACACACCATACGCCATTTTTTCAGAAATATTTTTCTGATTTCGGTAAGATTTATCACGAGCCAAGCTGTTGGCAGTTACTGTATCACCAGTATCAGAGTAATGAAGAACGTTGGGCTTATATGGCACGAAGTGGATGTGTGATGCTGGATCTGCCTGCTGGACAGACTTACCTTGATCTTTATGAACTGGTCAGGCATAAGCCTTATTACATCATAACGACCAATCAGGATGCCCAGTTTGCTAAAGTATTTGATCCTGAACGAATTTTTACCATTCAGGGAGATGCCAACTGGATGCAGTGTGCCAGACGCTGTCACGACAAATTATATCCGTCTGAAGAATTACTGCACAGGCTGAATGCCAGCATTGTCAATGGGAAATTGCCGAAGGAACTTGTTCCTCGTTGTCCGGTCTGTGGTGGCGTTATGGAGCCATGGGTTAAATCGTTTATTTTTCAATATGGCAGTTATTGGGAAGAACAGGCAGAAAAGTATAAACAATTTTTAACTGTTAATCAGGATAAGAAAATTCTGTTTTTTGGCCTTGGCATTGGAAGGATGACCCCGGAGTTTATAAAAAATCCTTTTATAAATATGACATTCAGCTGGGAAAACAGCAAATTGATTCTACTGAACAAGGGAGAACCAGCAGCTCCTGCGGTCATCGCAGACCGAACAATCGCTATGAATGCAGACATCCTGTCTGTATTACAGGAACTTGTTAAAATGAAAGGCGGGGAAAAACATGTCTGAAATTTACCGTGAAATATGCACGCATATCAAAGAGGCTGATGCAATCCTCATCGGTGCAAGTAATGGACTTTCCATTACAGAGGGACTTCATCTGTTTGCGGATAACACTGCGTTTGATATGTTGTTTGAAGATATGAAGCAAAAATATGGTTTACACTCTATTTTGCATGGTATGGGTATCCAGTGGCCTTCAGAGGAAGAAAAATGGTGCTTTTGGAGCAGATTGATCCATCATTATTGCAGCAAGTATCAACCTACTGCTGTGATGAATGATCTCAAAGTGATCATTGGAAACAAAGATTACTTTATTATTACTTCTAACGGCGAATGTCACTTTGAATTGAGTGGTTTCGACGAAAACAGAATTTTTGAAGTAGAAGGTAACTGGCTGGCTATGCAATGTACGCATGCCTGTCATAATACATTGTATCCTACTCTGGAACTTACAGAAAAAATGGCACAGTCCGAGCAAAATGGCAAGATTTGTCCGGAACTTGTACCGAAATGCCCATGTTGTGGTGGCACCATGCAAGTACATTTACAACTGGATCAGAATTTCATCCCGAATTCTGTACAGCAGCAGAAGTATAGTACTTTTTTGGAAAAATATCACGATAAGAGACTGGTGATTTTGGAGTTGGGAATTGGTTGGCGTAACCAGCTTATTAAAGCACCATTTATGCGTCTGGCTGCACAGGAAGCGAAGGCAACCTATGTGACTATTAACTTAGGGGAAATCTATATTCCTGAAAATATCCGAAACAAGTCATTTGGACTGGATGGTTACTTAAGCGATATTTTGAAAGAAATCAGAAAGGAAATGGAAAAATGAAACCAAAAGAAGAAATGAGTAATTATGAAAAGTGGTGTGAACAGTGGCGTATTAAGTTTTTAGAGTTGGATCAGATAGATTTGATAAAGAGGCTTCCTGAACTGAGAGACGAAGGTGAATGGCTGACCCTTTTCCATTTTGGGAGAAAATTCGGAGTCAATAAAACAGATGGAGAGATTATTGCTATAGAGGATCAGAAGCCTGTCAGTTGCTATGAGAAGCTGAATATATATACTCTCTTTGGCTACGTATCAACCTGTGCCAGGATTACTGGGACATGGGTACGATTTGATCAGCTGAAAAATGCAGCACCATTTTCAAAAGCATTTCAAGAGGGCATTATTATGCCCTTCGGAAGAACATTTAACGGTTATAAGGAGCAACTGGAACAGGCATTTTGCAGACTGCAAGGTCATAAAATCCCTCAATCTGATGTGGGATATGAACTAAATGCATTTGACTGTATGCCTGTGAAATTTTTGTTTTGGGAGGGGGACGACGAATTTCAGGCTCAGGGAAATCTGCTGTTTGACGCCAGTGCTACGGATTTTATTCATGTGGAAAGCATTGTAACAATAGCTGCGGTTGGCTTGGAAAAGCTGGCAAAAGAAGCTGGTGTTTCACTGGATCGAAGTGCTTTTCCTGTGTTTTAAGAGGCAGGCGATAAGTACGGCAATGAAGTCTTTCAGGAGTTGGAGAAAGAAAATGTCTGGTAATTTCTTTTATGTTTTGATAAACTATATGATAAGTTCTCCGATCCGGAGAATATCCGGAGCGTTGACTATCGTTTAAATAAAACAGAAAAGTAACAGGAGAAGAATCATGGAACTACAAGTATTAGATGCATTACAGACTATACATAATCCAGTCCTGGATACATTGATGTGCGCCATCACCAGACTGGGAGATGCAGGAATTTTCTGGATATTACTTTGTATGGTGTTGTTGATTTTGCCAAAGACCAGAAGGTCTGGTGTGATTTGGATGGCGGCACTGCTGGTGGATCTGGTGATCTGCAATGGTATTTTAAAGCCACTGGTACATAGAATCCGCCCGTTTGATGTAAAAACAGGAATCGAACTTCTGATAAAGCGGCCGATTGATTTTTCTTTCCCTTCTGGACATACGGCAGCATCCTTTGCTTCCGTGATGGCACTTTATCTGGCAGGGGAAAAGAGGCTGTGGATACCGGCACTGGTATTGGCAGTCCTGATTGCCTTTTCCCGGCTGTATCTGTATGTGCATTATCCAACAGATGTACTGGGCGGCGTGGTAATCGGAGTAATGGCAGGTGCCCTTGGATATTGGCTGGTGAAAAAAGTAGAGGAACTGAAGAAGGCATAACGTAGAAAAGCAGGTGGAAACATCTGCTTTTCGTTGTTTTTATCTTTATGCTATATGCAAGAGCCAGGATGTGGTAGAATAATCAGCAGAAAGCATAGAGAGGTAGATGAAAATGATAAAATTAACCACACTTTGTTATCTGGAAACAGAAGATCAGTACCTGATGCTTCACCGCACGAAGAAAGAGCAGGATGAAAATAAAGATAAATGGATTGGCGTTGGTGGCAAGTTTGAATATGGAGAGAGTCCGGAAGACTGCCTTCTTCGTGAAGTGAAAGAGGAGACAGGATATACTTTGCGGTCATGGCGTTTTCGGGGAATTGTAACGTTTGTATATGGAGAGGATACGGTAGAATACATGCATCTGTATACCGCAGACAAATGGGATGGCACACCAGTTACCTGTACGGAAGGTGATCTGGAATGGGTGAAGAAAGACAAGATCTGGAGCCTGAATCTCTGGGAAGGCGACCGGATTTTCTTCCGTCTGTTGACAGAAGAAACACCGTTTTTCTCTCTGAAACTGATCTATAATATAGAAGGGACACTAAAACAGGCCGTGTTGAATGGAAAAGAACTGGAGCTGTTTGATATTTTAAATGAAGACGGAACAAAGTCAGGTATTGTACGGGAACGGGGCGTAGCTCATCTGGATGGATCGCTTCATGCAACGGTGCATATCTGGATTGCCAGACCAAATGCGGAAAGTGGCTATGACATTCTTCTGCAGAGGAGAAGTCATCACAAGGATTCCAGCCCGGACTGTCTGGATATTTCATCTGCAGGACATATCAGTACCGGAGATGATTTTCTGCCAAGCGCCATGCGGGAGGCAAAAGAGGAACTGGGACTGACACTGGATCCAGGGAAATTAAAGGAGCTGGGATTTCATCAAAAGAAATTCGAAGGAGAATTTTATGGCAGGCCATTTAGGGATAACCAGCTGAGTAAAGTTTACTTATATATAGAAGCAATTGATATCACAAAACTTACCCTTCAGGAAGAAGAAGTATCCGAAGTAATCTGGATGGATTATGCGAAATGCAAAAAGGGAATACAGGAGAATACGATCAGGCACTGCATCTATCTGGATGAGTTTGAAATGGTTGGAAAAGGACTTGGAATTGACGGATAAACCAGAGCGTGAAAAATTAACCTCTTTTCAAAAATACAAAAATAAGGTATGATGTTACATATTTGCGTGTTTCAGCAAAATTTGAAACAGGTATCCGTTGTGAACTTGTAATTTATGAAAAGGAGGATTTATGTTCGAAACGGTCATTGATGCAATCAACACGTTTCTATATAGTAAGCTGCTGATTGTGATATTAATTGGCTCAGGTATCTATTTTACGATCCGAACCAGATTTCCACAGGTGCGTTTATTCAGGAACGCCTGTAAAGCCGTGATGGAGAAGCCAGAAGGAGAAGAAAGTGTATCATCCTTTCAGGCTCTGATGGTGTCTACCGCATCCCGTGTAGGTACTGGGAATATTGTAGGCGTGTCATCTGCGATCTGTATTGGTGGTGTAGGTTCGGTATTCTGGATGTGGGTGATTGCCATCATCGGCAGTGCATCTGCTCTGGCAGAGAGTACCCTGGCACAGATTTATAAGAAAAAGGGGGAAGATGGAGAGTGTTACGGTGGCCCGGCTTATTATATAGAAGCTGCTTTGCACAACAGAGGACTGGCGATTGCTTTTTGTATTGCCATGATTCTGACTTATGCCTTTGGATTTAATATGCTGGCATCTTATAATTTGCAGTCTACCTTTGCAGGAATGCCTTTTTATAATGTAGAGGTGACACCATGGATGATTGGTGGTATCCTGGCGCTGTTGACCGGATGGTGTCTGCTGGGCGGCGGTCACAGAATTGTAAAAGTGACATCCACGCTGGTACCATTTATGGGAATTATCTATATTCTGGTATCTTTGGCGGTGGTAGTGCTGAATATTAGCCAGCTTCCGGCAGTTCTGGTACAGATCTTTGAAGAGGCATTCAATTTTAAGGCGATTTTTGCCGGATTTGCAGGGTCTGCTATGATGCAGGGAATCCGGCGGGGGCTGTATTCTAATGAAGCGGGGATTGGTTCTGCTCCTAATGCGGCAGCTTCCGCTGTAGTCAGTCATCCAGTGAAGCAGGGATTGGTACAGATGTTATCAGTCTTTATTGATACCTTATTATTGTGCACAGCGACAGCGATGATGTGTCTGGTATCTGGCGTGGAACCGGTAAAGGAATTACAGGGAGCACCATGGGTGCAGGCAGCACTTCATAAGACAATGGGATCTTTTGGCCCGTACTTTATCATGATTGCCATGGTATTATTTGCTTTTACGACATTGCTGGGAAATTGCTTCTACTGTGATAACCTGCTGACATATATCCACAAGAAGCAGCCGGATCAGAAATTCATGACTGGATTTCGAATTGTTTCAGCACTGGCTGTTTTCCTGGGGGCAGGAATGGAGATGACACTGCTGTGGCATATCTCTGATGTGCTTATGGGCGTGATGGCGCTGATTAACATTCCGGTGATTTTGATTTTATCGAATACGGTTCTGAAAGCGTTAAAAGATTATGAAAGTCAGGTAAAACAGAAAAAGAACCCTGTTTTCTATAGCAGGAACATTGATCTGAAACAGAAGACAGATTACTGGAATTAGCAGACATAGAAAAGAGAAAGTTCATGGCAAATTTAAGGATATGAGAACGAAAGGGAAAATGTATGGAACTATTTGTAACAGTTATGAATGCAGTCAATGACATCATCTGGCACCCGGTGATGTGTGTGTTTCTGATGTGTGCGGCGATCTGGTTCACGATTCGCCTGCGGGGTATTCAGGTACGCAGATGCAAAGACATGATAAAATGTTTGATGGAAAAGGGTGATAATAAGAAAGATACCGGCTTGTCAGCTTTTCAGGCGTTTGCAACAACGGTAGGAGGTCGTGTCGGTACAGGTAATATTGCAGGAACTGCAACTGCTGTATTTATGGGCGGTCCTGGTGCATTATTCTGGATGTGGGTTACGGCTATCCTGGGAGCATCTACCGGTATTGTAGAATGTATTCTGGGACAGGCTTATAAGACCAGAAACTTAGGCGAGCTGACTGGAGGCCCGGCCTATTATATGTCAAACGGTATCAAAAATAAAAAGTTTGGAAAAGTGCTGGCAGTACTGTTTTGTATCGCAGTTTTCATAGGACCAGGATTTCTCCTGCCGGCTATGCAGACACAGACAGCAGCTACGGCAATTAAAGGTGCATTTGGAATTCCGTTTATCGTAGTTGGAATTGCCATGGTGATCATTGTTGGTGTGGTAACGATGGGAGGAATCAAGCGAATCGGACAGGTAGCGGAGATTCTGGCACCGATTATGTGCGGAGTGTATTTCCTGATCACGATTGTAATTTTTATTCTGAATTATGATCAGATTTTACCGATGTTTGGCAGTATTTTTGCAAGTGCATTTGGAAAAGATGCCGTATTCGGCGGAATCGTTGGATCTGCTGTGGCATGGGGAATCAAAAGAGGATTTTTCTCTAACGATGCAGGAAACGGAATGAGCCCATTGATTTCTGCAACTACGGACACTTCCCATCCGGTGAAACAGGGACTGGTACAGGGGCTCTCTGTTTATATTGATACCTTGCTGGTATGTACCTGTACCGGATTTTGTATTCTTCTGGCAGGAACCTACAATGTTGCAGCAGATGGAGCAGGAGCAGTGCTTCTGGTAGAAAAGGCACCTGGTATTCAGTACGGTATTTCCTTCATGCAGGAAGCACTGAGAGTATCGGTAGGAAAATTTGGAGCCATGTTCCTGGCTGTTATGTTGTTTATTTTTATTTTTACCACCATGCTGTCTTATTCTTATCAGCTGGAATCCACCTGTAAGTATCTGTGGGGTGAGAATAAAGCAGTAGTTACTGTAGTACGTATTTTATTCCTGATTTTCTGTTTATTTGGAATTCTGATTGACGGGGATACGATCTGGCCAATGGGTGATATCGGGGTAGGATGTATGCTTTGGGTCAATACCTTCAGTATTCTGCTTCTGACACCGCAGGTCATCAGGATCATCAGGGACTATGAGAACCAGAAAAATGCCGGACTGGATCCATTATTTGATCCGGCAACGGTTGGTATCAAAGATGAAGCGAACGTATGGGGACCATATGTAGAAAAGAAAAAAGCCCGTGGAGACTATGAGAATCCGGATCTTGGATATACAAAAAAATAAAAAGATACAAGTTCTGTGGACATTCTGAATGGATGTTCACAGAACTTTTAAAATTTAACACTTGCATAACAGAAGAAAAAGCTGTAAACTGTGGTCGAAGTTGTTTAAGAGGCAGGGAAGTGCAGCCGGGAACACAAGATCTGTAATCAGAGACAAGCCGGCTTATTTGTTGGAGGATAGAGCATGCGTAAAAAATCACATATAGCATTGGCAGGTTTCCTGGTACGGGAGATGGATGATGCGAACATGCAGAAGCACTGGAAGGCATTTTATTTTGGATCCATATTACCGGATCTCACACCGAAGATGATTACGGACCCACATGAGTTTGATTCCTCTTATCTGGAGCTGAAGAGAAGAATTGCAAGGCTGCTGTCAGAGGCAAGAGAACATGCCTGTAAGGAACGGACACTGTTCTGTCGCCTGGGTGTGGTGATGCATTATCTGGCAGATTATTTTACATTTCCGCATAATACCACATTTGATGGAAATCTGAAGGATCATTGCCTGTACGAAAGGGACATGAAGCATGAACTTCGTGCCAGAATTCATGCAGAAGAGGCAGCAGAGATTTTTGAACGTCAGCAGAAGAAGCAGAATCAGATTCATACATCGGCCCAGCTGTTTGATTATATCGAAAAAATGCATCAGAGTTATTTGCAGCGCCGCAGGAATCTGACAGATGACTGTCGCTGGATCATGGAGATGTGCTCCTGGACATTGATTGGGCTGGTAAATATCATCAGCGGTTACGAAAATACTGCAACAGCAGTTGTAATTTAAAAAAGAATATGCTATAGTATAGAACATTAGAGGACAAAGGCGCTCTCGATAACGAGGTAGTTTTGTCCTTTTCTATTTTTAAGAAAAAGAGGAGAGAGGAAAAATGAACAAAAGTGTAAAAACAGCAGCAGGTGTGATGTGTGCAACAGCTATGGTAATGGCAATGAGTAGCAGCGTATTTGCAGAAGAAGGAAAAACATTAAAGGTAGCAATGGAATGTGGATATGCTCCATACAACTGGACGCAGCCAACAGACGAGAACGGAGCTGTTCAGATCGCTGACAGTACAGAATACGCTTATGGATATGATGTCATGATGGCAAAGCATATTTGCGATGAACTGGGATATAATCTGGAAATTGTAAAGATGGACTGGGATTCTCTGGTACCGGCTGTAGTATCCGGTAATGTGGACTGTGTGATTGCAGGTCAGTCTATTACTGCAGAACGTCAGGAGATGGTAGATTTTACCGATCCGTACTATTATGCATCGATTATTACGCTGACCAAGTCAGACAGCAAGTATGCAGATGCGAAGGGCGTAGCAGATCTGGCAGGTGCAACCTGTACGTCTCAGCTGAACACCATCTGGTATGATAACTGCCTGCCACAGATCAAAGATGCCAATATTCTGCCGGCACAGGAATCTGCTCCAGCCATGCTGGTAGCCCTGGAAGCAGATAAATGTGATATCGTAGTGACAGACCAGCCAACAGGTCTGGCAGCCTGCGTAGCATATCCGGACTTCAAGTTACTGGATTTCGCAGATTCTGATGATCCATTTGAAGTATCTGATGAAGATATCAACATCGGCATTTCTCTTCAGAAAGGCAATACCGAACTGAAGGATGCCATCAATGGTGTACTGGAAAAAATGACAGCCGATGACTATGAAGAGATGATGAACGAAGCCATTGCTGTTCAGCCACTGTCTGATGCAGAATAAAGGAGCGTGTTAGTATGCCACAGGATTTTTGGGGCAGAGTCGTTTATCTGCTTCAGACGAGAGGAAGCTCCTATGCCATGGGAGCATTAAATACCATGATCATTGCCCTGGTCAGCACCTTCATTGGGTGCGTGATCGGGTTTGCAGTGGGTATTGTCCAGACAATTCCGGTGAGTAAGTCTGATGCTGTCTGGAAAAAAGGAATCTTGGGAATCATTAAGTTTATTTTGAACGTGTATGTAGAAGTATTTCGTGGGACGCCTATGATGGCACAGGCGATGTTCATTTATTTTGGATCATCCGCTGTATTTGGCATTAATATGTCTATGTGGTTTGCGGCATTTTTCATTGTTTCTATCAATACTGGTGCCTACATGGCAGAAACAGTTCGTGGTGGAATCCTGTCTATTGATGAAGGACAGACAGAAGGGGCGAAAGCGATTGGCATGACACATTTTCAGACAATGCTGTATGTGATCCTGCCACAGGCTCTGCGAAATATTATGCCACAGATCGGCAACAACCTGATTATCAATATCAAGGATACCTGTGTCCTGTCTGTGATCGGTATTGTAGAGTTATTCTATGCAACGAAGAGCGTGGCAGGTGCATTGTATACCTACTTTGAATCCTTTGCGATCGCCATGGTGATCTATTTTGTATTGACCTTTACCTGTTCACGGATTTTACGCCACTGGGAAAAGAAGATGGATGGAAATGATAATTATGATCTTGCCACATCTGATACACTGGCGCATACCAGCGGATTGTACAGCTACAGCAAGAAGGAGGAGAAGGACGAATGAGCGAAGAGGTAATCAAAGTAAATCATTTAAGCAAGTCCTTCGGAAAACATGTGGTTCTGCGGGACATTGACTTTTCTGTGTCTACAGGAGATGTGACCTGTATCATCGGCGCATCAGGATCTGGAAAGTCCACCCTTCTGCGCTGCATGAATCTGCTGGAGACACCGACAACCGGAGAGATACTCTATCATGGGAAAAATATTGCGGATGGGCATACGGATGCTGCCGGATACCGGGCAAAAGTCGGAATGGTATTCCAGAGTTTTAATCTGTTCAATAATATGACAGTGCTCCAGAACTGTATGATCGGACAGACAAAAGTCATGAAAAAAGAGAAAGATGCAGCAAAGACCAGTGCCCTTTCTTACCTGGAAAAGGTGGGAATGGCACCTTATATCAATGCCAAGCCACGGCAGCTCTCGGGCGGACAGAAGCAGCGTGTGGCCATTGCCCGTGCACTGGCTATGGAACCAGAGGTTCTGTTATTTGACGAGCCGACTTCGGCACTGGATCCACAGATGGTAGGAGAGGTGCTGGATGTTATGCAGCAGCTGGCAAAAGAGGGGCTGACTATGATTATCGTGACCCATGAGATGGCATTTGCCAGGGATGTATCCAATCATGTAGTCTATATGTCTGACGGAGTGATTGAAGAAGAGGGAGATCCGGTGCAGATCTTTTCGAATCCGCAGAGTGCAAAGACTAAGGATTTTCTGAGCCGGTTTATGAGAGGATAAAAAGTGCTTGACAGATCCAAAGATCAGGATTAATATAGGAAAAATAAAACCAAAGAAAAATGTGAGAAGACGCAGGTGTCGACGAAAGCCGATATCTGCGCTTTTTTTCATTTGTGCGAACAAGGGAATAGGATAGAAGACATTGGAGGCAGTATGGGAACAGAAAAACAGGAAGAATTGCTGCAGATAAAGAATCTGGCGATTTCGTTTTACAACAAATCCGGAGAGGTACAGGCAGTGCGAGGTATCAGTTATACGCTGCATAAAGGAGAGGTCCTCGGTATTGTCGGAGAATCCGGAAGTGGAAAATCCGTATCCAGTCATGGAATTCTAAGATTGACGCCGGATACGGGAAAAGTAAAAAGCGGAGAGATTTTATTTCACGGAAAAGACATTCTGAAAATGTCCAGGAAGGAGCTGCAGGAGCTTCGGGGAAATAAAATTGCCATGATCTTTCAGGACCCCATGACATCCCTGGATCCATTGTTTACCGTAGAATATCAGTTGAATGAATCCCTGAAAAAGCATACCAGTCTGGATGCGCAGGCAAGGAAAAAAAGAATGCTGGAACTGTTGACACTGGTTGGTATCAATCAGCCGGAACGAAGAGTAAAGCAATATCCATATGAGTTCTCCGGAGGCATGCGGCAGCGTGTGATGATTGCCATGGCACTGTCCTGTGATCCAGAACTTCTGATTGCAGATGAGCCTACCACAGCGCTGGACGTTACCATTCAGGCACAGATCGTAGAACTGCTGAAGGAACTGAAAGAAAAGCTGGGAATGGCGATTATTTTTATTACCCATGATCTGGGAGTGGTTTCGGATATCTGTGATAACATCATGGTTATGTATGCCGGAAAGGTCATAGAAGAAGGCACAAGCCGTCAGATCTTTTATGAAAGAAAGCATCCTTATACAGAGGGACTGTTGTCCTCCGTTCCGAAGCTGGATCAGAAGAAAAGCGAGAAGCTGAAACCAATTAAAGGAAATCCACCAGATATGAGTCATGTAAGGCCGGGATGTGCATTTGCCCCGAGATGTGGCTGTGCCATGCAGATCTGTGTAAAGGAAGAAGCACCGATGTGTGAGCTGGATGATACCCATAAGGTATCCTGCTGGCAGGTCGTCAGGCATGAGATGGAAGAACAGAAAAGGTAATGGTGGCAGCAGATGGAAAACAGAAAAAAATTACTGGAAGTAAAAAATCTGAAAAAATATTATCCGGTGCGGACCGGGTTTGTAAAGAAAACAGCGTTGAAGGCAGTGGATGATGTCAGCTTTTTCATTCGAAAGGGAGAAACTCTTGGAATTGTAGGAGAAAGCGGATGCGGAAAATCTACACTGGGAAAAAGTATTCTCAGACTGGAAGAACCGACAGCGGGAGATATTCTTTATGATGGAACATCGATTATGGGAAAAAACATGAAAGAATATCGTACCAGGATGCAGATCGTATTTCAGGATCCTTATGCATCTCTGGATCCAAGAAAAACAGTATCCGATCTGATCGGGGAGGCGATGGATCTTCAGAATCTCTGTAGCAGCAAGGCAGAACGGAAAGAACGGATTCTGGAACTGATGAACCTGGTGGGACTGAATACACAGTTCTATAACCGTTTCCCTCATGAATTTTCAGGTGGGCAGCGGCAGCGTATCGGAATCGCCAGAGCGTTGGCGGTGAATCCGGGATTCATTGTATGTGATGAACCGGTTTCTGCGCTGGATGTATCCATTCAGGCGCAGATTATCAATATGTTGGAAGAACTGCAGGAAACAAGACAGCTGACCTATCTGTTTATTGCTCACGATCTTTCCATTGTGAAGCATATCAGTGACCGGATTGGTGTTATGTATCTGGGGCATCTGGTAGAACTGACCGACGGCGAGGAATTATACCGGTCTCCGCTTCATCCGTATACACAGATGCTGTTATCTGCGATTCCGATTGCGGATCCGGATCTAAGTGCAGCAAGAAAACGTATGAAACTGGACGGAGAAATACCAAGTCCGCTAAATCCACCGTCCGGATGTCCATTTCGCACCAGATGTCCGAGAGCAGATGAGACCTGTGCACAGAGTATGCCACTCCTGAAAGAAGCAGCACCGGGACATTTGACGGCATGTCATCACATCAATTAAAAAGGAGAGCGAAAAATGCAGACCTGGAGATATATGATCAAACGTATTTTACTGGCTGCGGTCAGTCTGTTTGCGATCATAACGATTACATACTTTTTAATGAATCTGATGCCGGGAGATCCGTTTATGTCAGAAAAAGCATCAGAAGAGAACAGAGCGATTTTAATT
Source organism: uncultured Marvinbryantia sp. (assembly GCA_934408725.1). Lineage (GTDB taxonomy): Bacteria > Bacillota > Clostridia > Lachnospirales > Lachnospiraceae > Marvinbryantia. The sequence goes on along the minus strand of CAKRVB010000026.1, from coordinate 25,964 downwards.
GCGAAATATGGGCTGGATCAGCCGGTTTATGTACAGTACGGAAAATATCTGGAAAATCTTCTTCATGGAGACATGGGTACCAGTTATGTTCTTCAGAAAGGAAGAGCAGTGAAAGATATCATTGCAGAATCTTTTACCGTATCGATGGGACTGGGAGTCAGAGCACTGATTCTGGCTGTGATCTGTGGGATTATCCTTGGATGTGTGGCAGGGCTTTGTAAAGATAAACTGCCAGATGCGATCATCCGGGTGTTATCCTCGATTGGAATATCCATGCCGGGATATGTCATCGCATCGGCACTGATGATGATTCTGGCTGTAAATTGTAAGATTTTACCGGTGAATTATAATAAGCCTGGTGGATGGATTATGCCGATGATTACGCTGGCGATTTATCCCACTTCGTATCTGACCAGGCTGACCAGAGCCAGTATCCTGGAAGTTATGAACCAGGATTACTTAAGAACAGAGCGGGCGAAGGGGATGTCAGAGTTTGTCGTAGTGTTTATACATGCACTGAAAAATTCCCTGATCCCGGTGATCACTTATCTGGGACCACTGACCGCATCGATTCTGACAGGCGGATTTGTGGCGGAAAGTGTATTCAGTGTACCAGGACTGGGACGTTATTTTGTAAGTTCCATCAGCAGCCGTGATTATACTATGATTATGGGCGTCACGATCTTTTACTCAGCGCTGATCGTTGTGATGAATCTGATGTGCGATATTCTGTATAAAATCGTAGACCCGAGAATACAGTTAGATTAAAGGATGAAGTCATGAAGAATATATTAACCTTACAAAATAAAATTTCACCGGAAGATTTTGCACCGCTGGATGCAGATTATTTTAAAGAAGAAAAACTGGATACGGAAGAAATCGGGTACTGGAAGGCCAGCTGGATCCGTCTGAAATCTAATAAGATCGCAATAGCAGCACTGGTGATGATTGTGCTGATGTTTGTATTTGCTTTTATTGGACCCATGCTTTCTCCGTATTCTTATGATCAGCAGGTAAGAGGAGACGAGGCGCTGTGGCCATGTCTGGCCCATCCTTTTGGAACGGACCGCCTGGGAAGAGATATACTGGTTCGCTGTATGATCGGAACCCGGATCTCGATGATTGTCGGTCTGGTATCTGCAGTCATTGTCATGATTGTAGGGAGCATCTATGGAGCTATCTCTGGTCTGATTGGCGGTAAGACAGATATTATCATGATGCGTGTAGTCGATATTATCTATTCTGTACCGGAGATTCTGCTGATTGTCGTGATTAAAATGGTCATCAGTGAACCATTGCAGACACTGATTGACACTGTCCCGATGTTTCATGGACTTCAGAAGATCGGTTCCGGCCTGATTGCAATCTTTATTGTATACGGGTGCCTGTACTGGGTTGGAATGGCCCGTATTGTACGAGGACAGATCCTGCAACTGAAGACGATGGATTTTGTGACAGCAGCAGAGGCACTTGGATGCGGAAAAGCAACCATGATACGGGAGCATCTCCTGCCGAACTGTATCGGACAGCTGATTGCAACGGTGATGCTGCAGATTCCATCAGCGATCTTTACCGAAGCCTTTTTAAGCTATCTGGGTATTGGGGTATCCGCACCTATGGCCAGTCTGGGATCACTGACCTCCGAGGCGCTGAACGGAATTACAACGTATCCATACCGTGTTATTTTCCCTGCGGTATTGATCAGTTTGATTATTTTATCATTTAACCTGTTTGGAGACGGTCTGAGAGATGCACTGGATCCAAAGATGAAAAAGTAGATATATATCCGAAAACGGATTTATATAGAAAATGCGAAAACCTGCATGAAAAAAGGAGGAAGAAGATTATGAAAAGACGAAACAAAATGGCTCTGGCCGCAGCAGTACTGGGACTTACGACAATGGCACTTTCATCCGGTGTATCTGCCGCAGATGCAGAAAAACTGGAGATTTCCGTAACTGGTGGCGGCGAGGATTCCATGCAGTTAAATACGGCCACCAGTGGATTCTTAAATGGTTTGTCAGCACTGCGTCATCTGTATGAAGGACTTTACAAGCTGGATGCCAATGGGGAAGTCGTACTTGGACAGGCTGCATCTGTGGAAGAAAGCGATGATAAGCTGACATGGACCTTTACTTTAAGAGATGATATCACCTGGTCAGACGGACAGCCGGTTACGGCAGGAGATTTTGTTTTTGCCTTTGATAATCTGGCAGCTCAGGGCGGAGACTACTGTACTCTGTTATCGGATGTTGCTGAAAGTTACGAAGCAACGGATGATAAGACGCTGGTGATTCATTTGAAACAGCCATGTGGATATCTGCCATCGATTCTGGCTTTCCCATCTACCTATCCGGCAAGACAGGATTATGTGGAAGAATACGGTGATGCATATGCAACAGATCCAGATAAAGCGGTATACAATGGACCTTATGAAATGACTGACTGGGCACATGAATCAGAAGTTGTGATGAAGCTTCGGGATGATTACTATGATGCAGATAACATTGATGTGGGAACCATCAACTGGGAACTGATTACTGAAGAAAGTTCTGCACTGGCATCTTTTGAAAGCGGAGAATATGTATACTCTGATCTTTGCCCGGATGAAGAAAAACCTCGTATGGAGGGAAATGGACTGGTATACACAGCCGGAAATAATAACTATTGTGTTATGTTCAATCTTGGAGATAAGGGAAACGATGTTCTGAAGGATGAGAAGGTCAGAGAGGCACTGTCTCTTACAATTGACAGAGAACGAATCATCAATATCCGCGGATTAAATGATGAAGTTGGTGTGACACTGGTTGGCAGAGGTTATACCAACGAAGAAGGTACTGATTTTGTAGATTATTGTGATCCATGGGAAGATGTAGATGCTTACGAAGATAACTGTGAAACAGCAAAGCAGCTGCTTGCAGAAGCAGGATATGAAAATGGAGAAGGCTTCCCGGCACTGACTTATATCGTCAATAATGACAGCCGTAAGGAAATTGCAGAATCCATTGTCAATGACTGGAAAGAAATTCTTGGCATTGATTCTGTTACAGTGGAAAAAGTAGAAAACTTCTCAGCAGCAAGAAGATCTGGTGACTATGATCTTGCATACTATGGATGGTTCATGGACTATACAGATCTGTCCAATATGTATGGAACCTTTATCAACACCGGTGATGCCAACTCTTTCTATCAGAGTGATGAATATGATAAGGCATACGAGACAGCCATCAGCGCTGACACACAGGATGCACAGTGGGAAGCATATAAGGAATGTGATGCCATTCTGGCAAAAGATCTTCCGGTATCTGTCATTTTGCATTCTATGAGCAGCTATCTGTTTGATGATACCAATTATGACGGACTGGTATACTCCTGCGGAAACTTTGTATTTACCTATTTAAAAGCGCTATAATAATGTCAGAGTCATAAATATGTGCAGCGAGCCATGACTGCGGAATTTCCGTGGCCATGGCTTCACTGTATTTTTAAATAGAAACAGAAAGAAGGAAAGATTCATGAAGATACAGGAAATTGCCATCGGATATATCAGTATTCCATTGGTGACCCCATTTAAGACAGCATTGCGAACAGTGGACAGTGTCAATGACCTGATTGTAAAGATTACAGCAGATGATGGGACGGAAGGATTTGGTGAAGCGCCACCTACCGCAGTAATCACCGGAGATACGAAAGAATCTATAGAGGCAGCTATCCGTTATTATATTGCACCGGCAATCAAAGGTATGGATCTGGAAGATTTGCCGTCTGTGATGGAAAAAATGGAACATTGCATTGCCAAAAATACCAGCGCCAAAGCTGCTGTGGATATTGCATTATACGATCTGTATGCAAAATTGCAGAAAAAACCATTATTCCGCTTGCTGGGAGAGGGAAAATCGGATAAAGTAAAGACAGAGCTGGAAACAGATCTGACGATTAGTGTAAATGACACAGAGGAAATGGTACGTGACAGTATCTCAGCCATAGAGCAGGGCTTTCGGATATTGAAGGTAAAAGTGGGAAAAGGCGGAGAAAAAGATGTGGAACGTATTCGTGAGATTCGAAAGGCAGTAGGAAAGGATGTTGTGATCCGTGTAGATGCCAATCAGGGATGGACCAGAGAAGAAGCGGTTTCCACCATACGCGCCATGGAAAAAGAAGATCTCGGAATTGAACTGGTGGAACAGCCGGTATCTTATCACGATTTTAAAGGGATGCAGTATGTGACAGCCAGTGTGGAGACGAAAATACTGGCTGATGAGAGTGTATTTTCTTATGAAGATGCAGTTCGTATTATGGAGGAACACGGAGCAGATCTGATCAATATTAAGCTGATGAAGACCGGAGGAATCCATGAAGCAGTCCGCATCTGTGATGCAGCAGAAGAACATGGCATTTCCTGTATGATTGGATGTATGCTGGAGAGTAAAGTATCCGTCAGTGCCGGGGCACACCTGGCGGCAGGCAGATCTATTGTTACTATGGCAGATCTGGACGGACCTTCTCTTTGCAGAGAAGATCCATACAGAGGGGGTCCAAAGTTTTTAGGGCCGAAGATCAGAGTGCCGGAAGATCCGGGAATTGGAATCTCCCATGTTCCGGTGGAGTTTGTAAAGATATAAGTGAGCCGGAACAGATAGAAGATGAGGACAGGGCATGGAAAAACAACTAGGAGTAATTACAGCAGAGCATACTTATCTGCGAAGTGGAATGGAAGAATCCGATGGCAGGAACAGAACCGGAATCGAAGATGAGATTTTTGCAGGATGGGCGATTCGGATTCTGCAGGAGAATCCTGCAAAAGATTTTGTAAAAGTAGAGACTCATTATGGATATACCGGTTATGTGAATCGACGGGATTTCCGTCGTGTGACAAGAAAAGAACTGGAGCAGAGGCAGGATAAAGAGCGCTTTTTGAGAATTCAGACCGGCGAAGCTGATCTTCTCGACCAGCCGAAGGTGCAGGGACTTCCGTTGGAATTGCTGCTAAAGAACAGTATTGTAGAACTGTTGGAAAGAGAAGTGGCAGAAGGCTGGAGCAAAGTACGCAGTGCATCCGGGCAGGAAGGCTATATTCATACTCAGAACCTGAAAAGGAGAATGGACCATGATGGCTATCTGTTGACAGAAGAAAAAAATGCTGATTATTTCCAAAACTGGGAGAAGCCAGTCTATCACGATGGTTTAGCAGATGAGGAAGTGCTTCGGGAACGACTGGAGGACAGTGCCAGAGAATTTCTTGGCACACAGTATCGCTGGGGCGGAAAATCTTCCCAGGGCATCGACTGTTCCGGGCTGGTGTTTATGAGTTATCTGGATCAGGGAATTCTGATTTATCGAGATGCAGATATCAAAGAGACGTATCCGGTGAAAAGAATTCCGGTAGAACAGTTGAAAAAGGGAGATCTTCTGTTTTTCCCGGGTCATGTGGCCATGTATCTGGGGGAGGGAAAGTATATTCATGCAACCGGATATTACCAGACCCCGTATGTCACCATCAACAGCCTGAAAAAGTCAGACCCGGATTATCGACCAGATCTGGCTGAAAATATAACAGAATGTGGGAGCATATTTGTATGAGAGAATTTCAAACAAAAGAATTAGAGTCACTGGCGCTGGAGCTGCCGGAAGAGGTACAGCAGTACAAGCTGGCCGGAGCACTGGAAGAGGCGCAGGATGCCATCGGCCGATGGATGAAAAAGCCGATCAGTGAAGCATTAAAGACCAGACTTCGGTATGAACAGTACATTTTGGAAGAACTGCCACGAGAATTCCCGTATACAGAACAGGAGATTGTACAGCTGTTTCAGGAAAGGATCCCGGATTTTTCCTCAGAAGATCTGAAAGAGCTGGAACGTCAGAATCTTGCAGAATGGGTCTATATCCATGGAGAGAAGCACTATATCCATAATCTGCTTCGGAATATCTTAGATAAAGATGATGATATTCGGGAACGGGCAGGGATGACAGAAAAACTGACCGAGGATAAAAAAATACTTCTGGAGACAGTAAAGGAGATACAGGCGAAAAAAAAAGTGACGGAGCAGATTCATCTGCGGACTTCGATTCGGCTGAAGGATGAGGTATTCCAGCCGGGTATGAAAGTGAAAGTGCATTTGCCTCTTCCGGCTAAGTGGTATCAGACCGATGAAATTCAGATCCTGAATTATACACCGGGCAAAAAGGTAACGGTGGATGATGCGCGTTCCCGGTATCGGGCTATTTGCATCGAAGATACACTGGAAGAAAATCGTACATTTTTTGTGGAATATCAGATGAAGGTACGGGCAGCATATATTGATCTGTGGAAAGAAAATGAAGCAGTGTCGAATGTCTCTCTTCGAGAGGGGATGGATTGGAAGATCTCAGAGGAAGAGCAGAAGGAGTTTTTAAAAGAACAGTATCCACACATTCGCTTTAGCCCTTATCTGAAAGCACTGGCAAAGGAGATTGTAGGTGAAGAAAAGAGGCCATTGGAGATTGCGCGCAGAATCTATGATTATATCACGGAACATGTGCAGTATTCTTACATGAAAGCGTACTCTTTGATTCCGGATATCCCTCAGTATTGTGCCAGAAATTTAAGGGGAGACTGTGGAGTGCAGGCGTTGTTGTTTATTACGCTGTGCCGTATCAGCGGAGTACCTGCCGGCTGGCAGTCTGGTCTTTATGCCAACCCGGCCTATGTAGGTCCACATGACTGGGCCATGTTCTATGTGGAGCCTTATGGATGGCTCTATGCGGATCCATCCTTTGGAGGTTCAGCCTTTGCATCCGGAGATGAAAGTCGCAGAAGGTTTTATTTTGGAAATCTGGATCCATACCGTATGACAGCAAACCATGAGTTTCAGCAGGAGTTTGCGGTCAAAAAGAAATTCATGCCAATCGACCCGTATGATAACCAGTCCGGTGAGATAGAGTCTGAAACGCAGGGATTTGCCTCTTATGAAGTAGAAACAGAGAAAGAATATATAAAATAGAAGAGGAATCGTTTTGTGATGTCCTGGGTTACTGTACAGCCGGAAACTGTCCGGATGGGCAGTAGCCCAGGACATAGCGCTCTTTCCCTCCATATTTCAGCATACGTTTCAGGATCTGAAATCCTTCGTTTTGTACATTGCGAAGACTAAAGAGATTGGAAGGGGAAACAGTGGTGAGCAGGATACTGTCAGGATCCTGCTTCAGTGTATGAGAGATACAGCGGTCAATTAAAGTGCGCTGCAGGCCAAGACCTCGAAAATCCGGGTCAACCACGATGGTATCCAGCTTGGCACAATGCCGGATCTGTGTGGAATTCCAGCCGAGATCCCATCCAAGATTGTCAGAGGCTTCTTTTGGAAAGGCCAGAGACGCATAAGCAATCAGTCGCTCCTGCTTAAAAACGCCATAGATCACATTCGGTGTGACCAGGTAGGAGGCATTTTCTTCCCGGCAGGTAGATGCAAACAGGTCAGGCTGAGTAATCGCTGCACAGATGCGATCCTGCAGCTCCATAATAGCATCCAGTTCCTGCAGTGTGCAGGGACGAATAGAAAAATCGGATGAATGCATGAAACAGGTCCTCCTTTGATTTAATATCATAGCTTTAGTATAGTGACGGACAGTGGGGAAAGCAAACGGAACTTTTGCATAAGCTAATTTTATTTTTGGTGTTGACGGAGAGAAAAGGATATGTTACGATAGTGCAAAATTCAGACACAGATTACGGACCATTTGGGATAACGACTGTGCATGCTTTTTGGCATGCCATTCGTTATCCCTTTTTGTGTTGTACAGGTTGTCGAAAAGGAGCAGACATATGTATTTGATGATTGATAATTATGATTCTTTTGTATATAATCTGAAAGCCTATTTTCAGGAACTGGGTCGGGAGATCCTGGTAAAGCGGTGTGATGAGATTACCCTGGATGAGATCGAACGGATGCATCCGGAAGGAATTGTGCTGTCTCCGGGACCGAAGCGTCCCTGGGATGCAAAGCTCTGTATGGAGGCAGCGGAGCGCTTTCAGGAAGAAATCCCGATTCTGGGAGTCTGTCTGGGACATCAGGTACTGGGACACAGTTGTGGTGCGACTGTGAAAAAGGGAAAAAAACCAATGCATGGAAAGGTGACTGAGATTCATCATAACGGAACCGGACTTTTTGCAGGACTTCCGGAGCATTTTCGGGTAACCAGATATCATTCTCTGATTGTAGAAAAAGACAGTATTCCAAAAGAGTATCAGATTGATGCCATGGCAGAAGATGGGGCAGTGATGGCGATTTCTCATAAAACCAGACCATTATATGGAGTACAGTTTCATCCAGAGGCAGTATTAACAGAATATGGCCATGAATTGCTGGAGAATTTTTGTCGTCTGGCAGAAGAATGGCAAAAGCAGACGGGCAGTACGAAGCGTATTGTGAAAAAACTGGAAGAATATCTTCCGGCAGCGGAACTGTTTCGGTATTTTCAGAAAGAAACGGATTGTGTATTTCTGGATTCTTCACTGGTGAATCAGCTGGGACGGTATTCCATTATTGGGAGAAAGCCGTATCAGAAGCTGATCAGGGATGGAGAACGGTTTACGATAAACGGAGTTCCACAGAAGGAGATTACGTTCGAAGAGTATCTACGGAGCTATTTAAACAGTCATGTAGATAAAAATGACACGGGGCTGCCTGTTGTTTCCGGAGCGATCGGCTATTTTTCCTACGATTATGGGAGAGAACGCCAGCAGGTAACATCTGCAAACCAGGATATTGTATCGATTCCAGAAGCAGTACTCACTTTTTATGACAGCTTTCTTGTGGAGGACTGTCAGAAAAAAGAAATCTATCTGATAGCAAATGGCATCACAGAAAGTGCAGAAAAACTGATAAAAGAGACAGAAGAGATCTGTGACCGCATCAGAAATAAGAAGATAGCAGGACTGGAAGCAGGACGTCTGGAAAAAAATGAAATTGCAGTATTTCCGAATTTTGAGAAAGAAGAATATAAGCAGGCGGTGGCAGATATGATAGAATATATCATAGAAGGGGATATTTATATTGCTAATATGACACAGCAGCTGACGATTGAGAGTCAGAAGGCTCCGCTGGATGTATTCTATGATCTGAGGGAAGCAAATCCATCTCCTTTTGGCGGATATCTGGATTATGGGGAATACCAGATTGTATGTGCTTCGCCGGAACGTTTTCTGAAAATGAAGGATCATAAAGTGAATACCAGACCAATTAAGGGAACCAGAAAAAGAGGTGCGACACCGGAAGAAGATCAGAAGATGCGAGAAGAACTGCAGAATTCCGGGAAGGATCAAAGCGAATTGCTGATGATCGTAGATCTGGAACGAAATGATCTGAATCGGGTATGTAAGCCGGGCAGTGTGAAGGTTACAGAATTGTTTACCGTAGAAGAATACGCAACCGTTTTTCACCTGGTTTCAGATATAGAAGGTGAATTGCAGGATGGAAAAAATGTGTGCGATCTTCTGGAAGCCACATTTCCGGGGGGATCGATTACCGGAGCACCCAAATACCGTGCGATGGAGATCATTGATGAACTGGAACATGGAAAGCGAAATCTCTATACCGGCTCCATTGGCTATTTGACACTGGATGGGGCCTGTGATTTTAATATTGTCATTCGTACAGCGGTTCATAAAGATGGCAAATACTATCTGGGAGCAGGTGGCGGAATCACGGCTGAGTCAGATCTGGAGTTTGAGTATGAAGAGACACTTCAGAAAGCAAAAGCATTATTGGAGGCATTAAGGTAATGGAGATACAATTAGATACAGGTTTTCAGTTTGGACTGGGAGCGTTTGAGACGATTGCGATAGAAGAGAAAAAGCTGATTTTTCTGGAACGCCATTTGAAAAGGCTGAAACGTGCGGCGGATTTCCTGGGACTGGGCGATCTGGAGGAACGGGGGATTACCGGCAAGACGGTAGAAGCATTCCTGCATGAAGAAAATGCTGATCTCAGACATGGAGGACTGAAGATCATGCTTTCTGAGAAAAATGTATTGTTTCAGATACGGGAAAATCACTATACACCGGAGATGTATGAACAGGGATTCACGATGGCATTCAGCAAAGTCAGAAGAAATGAGACATCACCGCTGGTGTATCACAAGACGATGAACTATGGTGACTGCATTCTGGAAAAAAGAGCAGCGGCAGCCAGGGGAATGCAGGAATGTATTTTCCTGAATACAAAGGGAGAAATCGCAGAGGGGGCGGTCAGCAATATCTTTTTTGTGAAAAAGGGGGAGGTGCTGACACCGAAGTTATCCTGCGGACTTCTGCCTGGAATTGTAAGGGAGTATCTGCTGGAGCAGGGAGAGGCGAAAGAAGCTGTCATAACACCGGATAAACTGGAAGATTTTGAAGAATGCTTTGTGACAAATTCTCTGATGGGGATTATGCCGGTAAAGAAACTGGGTGAGGTAGAGTTTACGAAGAGAGAAAAAAGCGGTATACTCAGAGAAAAGATGATGGCAGATGAAGAATACAGAAGATCTTCTCTTTCATACAGATTGTGCTAAGATAGATACAAAAATTCAGCTTCTGTATTGAAATGAATACAAAGACGGAGTATAATTACGTCGTTATGAAAAAAATACAGGAGGAGAAAAAAATGGCAGCACAAATCGCAGCAGTAACAATTTTTCTGGTGATGTTTCTTTTGATTATCATGGAGAAATTCGAACGACACGTCATCACACTGGGATGCGCCCTACTGACCCTGATTCTGGTCTTTGGAGTCTGTATGCACAGCGCATCTGCGGCTCTGGATACATTGAATGTGGCAGAGATTTTTACAAAAAATTTCTGGCTTGTTTCCGGGGAATCTTCAGAAAGCACGGGAGGAATCAACTGGGCTACGATCATTTTTGTGGCAGGTATGATGATTATGGTGGAAGGAATGGCAGCAGCAGGATTTTTCCGCTGGCTCTGCATGTCCATTGCGAAAGCGGTAAAATATCAGGTCATTCCAATTTTTATTACGTTTATGATTATGTCAGCAGTACTGGCCATGTTTATTGACAGTATTACTGTAATTCTGTTTCTGGCAGCGGTGACGCTGGAATTATCCCAGCTTCTGGAATTTGATCCGGTTCCGATGGTTCTGGCAGAGATTTTTTGTGCGAATCTGGGAGGATCAGCAACGATGTGTGGAGATCCGCCAAACATTATCGTAGGCACTTCCCTGCAGCTTACCTTTGCTGATTTTATTACGAATACCGGTGTACTGGCAGGAATTTCCCTGATCCTGGTGATTATTTATTATTATTTTGTTTTCCGAAAAGAGCTGTCCACAGCTGGAAAGCAGATGACCAAAAAGGACTATCCGGATCCAAAGTCTGCAATCAAAGACAAGAAAGGATTTGCAATCAGTACGGTGATTTTCCTGGCAGCAGTGGTACTTCTGGTAACACATGCACAGACAGGTTTGACGGTGGCTACCATCGGAGTAGGAATCGCAGCAGTTACCCTTCTGACATCGGGAAAGAACATGAAGAATGTCATTAAGGGAGTAGATTATAAAACGTTGTTATTCTTTATTGGACTGTTCGTCGTAGTCGGAGGCCTGGAACAGACCCATATTCTGGAATTGATCGCAGGCGTGATCGAGAAGATCAGTGGCGGTAATCTGTACATAATGGTGGCAATCATCATCTGGGTATCTGCACTGGCCAGCGCATTTGTGGACAATATCCCATTTGCTGCAACGATGGTGCCGGTAATCCAGAGTCTGGCAGCTGTCAATGGTATTGATATTTCCACACTGGCATGGGGCTTGTCTATGGGTACCGATATCGGTGGAAGTGCAACTCCAATTGGTGCATCTGCCAATGTAGTAGGTATGTCTGTGGTAGCCAAAGAAGGTCATATCATTGGATGGGGCAAATATTGTAAGAGCGCAGTTCCGGCAACGATCATCGTTATGGTTGTGGCAACGATCGGAATCTGGGTAAGATATTGTTAAGTAAAAAAGGGGGACGGTAAGATGGGTGAGAAAAATCAGCTGATTATTTCGGTAGGACGAGAATATGGAAGCGGCGGTCATGTGATTGCAGAAGAACTGGCGAAGAGATTTGGCATTCCGTTTTATGATTATCATCTGATCGGTGAGATCGCTGCCGGGAAAAAAGTGGATGTGAAAACGTTGGAACGATTTGATGAGTTGCCAAAGATTCCGTTTTTTTCCAGAACAGTGAACGGATTCAGTAATTCTCCGCAGGAGAACCTGGCGAATATGCAGTTTGAGTATCTGAAGAAGAAAGCGTCAGAGGGAGAATCTTTTGTGATCGTAGGAAGATGTTCAGAGCATATTCTGAAAGAATATAAAGGTCTGGTGAGTATTTTCGTGCTGGGAGACATGGAAGAAAAAGTAAAACGTATTATGGAACGGGAGCAGGTGGACAGAATACAGGCAGAAGAGAGTATTGCACATCATGACCGAAAGAGAAAGACTTACCATAATCACTTTTGCCGGGGGAAGTGGGGAGATTCCAGAAACTACGATCTGAGTATCAACAGTAGCAAGCTTGGAATTGAGACTACGATTGATATCCTGGAAGATTATATCAGAAAAAGAGCAGAGAGAGCATAAAAAACAGGCGCCTTTATTCCGAGGCGCCTGTTTTATGTTAGGAAAATCACTTTGTAAAAGCAGGGAGAAAATTCTGATTTTCAGTTAAGATATCCTGCAGCATCAGACGGGCAGTTTCGGCAGAGTTGACCAGAGGATGAATCGTCAGAGCCTGGAGTGCGGCATCTTTATCTCCGTAGACAGCTGCCTGAATGGTCAGCTGTTCATAAGCTTTGACGGTCTGCAGAAGACCGCGGATCTTCAACGGAGTATGGCCGATCTGGAGTGGATGGGCACCGTTGCTGTCGATGACACAGTTTCGTTCGATGACAGCATTTTCCGGGAGATCCAGGTTACATCCGTGATTCATGACATTTACTGTCTGAATATCCTTCTTATTATTGTAAATAGAATCAATCAGAGAGCATGCGGCGTCGGAATATCTGGCGCCGCCTCTTCTTGCCAGCTGTTCTGGTTTTTCTTTTAATTCGGTATTCTGATACAGCGTGAATAATTCGGATTCGACACCTTTTACCACTTCTCCACGAACTCCTTTCGATTTGGAATCGGCCAGGCATTCTTCCAGCATTTGTGGCTGTAAATAATAATATTTCAGATAGCTGACCGGAATCATGCCAAGGGAGCGCAGAAAATCAGGATGATAATGCACTTCTGGAATATTTGCCATGATTTCTCTGGAAGAAGCGTCACAGATTTTCTCAATGGCTTCTGCAGTGACATCTTTTCCTTTCAGAAGGACTTTCTGAGCCCATACCAGGTGGTTGATACCGACAAAATCTAGAAACAGGTCATCGGTGGAGCAGGAGAACTTCTGCGCCATATCATTCACCATGTTGATCGGGCAATTGCACAGTCCAATTGTACGGATGCTGGTATGGTTCAATACAGCCTCTGTCAGCAGGCCAGATGGGTTGGCAAAGTTGATCAGCCAGGCATTCGGACACAAACGTTCCATGTCATGGGCAATTTCCAGAGCTACAGGTACGGAACGCAGGGCGTTGGCAAACCCGCCGGCGCCGGTGGTCTCCTGACCGATACGATGATAACGAAGTGGAATCCGTTCATCCCGGATACGGGAGTCCAGAAGTCCTGCGCGGAACTGTGTAGTAACAAAGTCAGCATCTTTCAGTGCTTCTTCCCGGTTTGTAGTTGCATGAATGCGAAGATCTGCACCGGCCTTTTCCACCATCCTTCGCGCAAAAGCAGTGACGATATTCAGTTTTTTCTGTCCCTCTGGGATATCGACCAGATAAAGATCTCTTACCGGAAGTACAGCCATTCGTTTGATAAATCCTTCGATCAGTTCCGGTGTATAACTGGAACCGCCGCCTATTGTTGCAATTTTTAATCCTCTTTCTGTCATAATAATCCTCCTTAAACATACGTATTTATTTACATGTGTCTCTCAGAATCAGTTCCGGTTCAAACGTTCGAGTCTCTGATTCGGCTTTCGGATTTTCTATGGCGCTGACCAGAAGTTCGATGGCTGCCTGTCCCATTTCATATAAAGGCTGACGCATGGTAGACAGACCGGGAAACAGGATATCCCTGGAATCTGGAGTATCATCGTCAAATCCGATGACGGCCACGTCTTCGGGAACGGAAATGCCGGCTTCCATCAGAGCGCGTAACACACCGTAGGCTGTCTTGTCGGCACCGGCAAAGACGGCATCTGGAAGAGATCCGGTTGCAATGCGCTGCTTCATTTGCTGATATGCAGATTCTTCAAAGAAGTCTGCATAGATAATGGAGTCCGCAGTGATGGGAATATGATAGTCCTGCATGGCATGAACAAAACCGTTAAAACGATCAAGAGAAGCGGTATAATTCATATCTCCGGTTACATGCAGCAGTTTTTTTCGCCCCTGAAGGATCAGATGTTCCGCTGCACGATAAGCTCCAAGATGATTGTCTATGCGTATGCAGCTGGCTCTCTGATCATCTGGGCCGCCTTCGATAAACACACAGGGAACAGGGAGATCAGCAATATACCGGAACAGACCGGTATTGTCCAGGTTACTCCCATAAGAAATGATACCATCAGCACGTCCCTGAGCAAAATAATCTACGTATTTCATCTTGGTGTCATTTTGCTTCTGGCTGCTGCAAAACAGAACGTGGTATCCCAATTCTTCCCCCTTATCCTGCAGTCCTGCAATCAGTTTGAAAAAGAACTGGTTACACAGTTCATCCATCACTACACCAATGGCATTGGTCTTCTGCATAACCAGAGAACGGGCAAGTCCGCTGGGAATATAATGGGTCTCTTTCATGATGTTCAAGATTTTTTCCCGATTCTCAGGGCTGACCCCAGGCTTGTTATTCAGCACCCGGGAAACCAGTGTACGGGATACATTGGCCTGTTTGGCAATATCAGATATGGTTGTCATAATGTGTACTCCTATGAAAAAATGTGTTTCATAATTTACATTTACAGTTTAAATGCTTTTATGGAAAAGTCAAGGGAAAACTGCGAAAAGAAATATGAAATTACTTAAATTGTAAGGAACAATTGACTTTTATAAGAAAAAAAGCTATGCTGTCAGCAGAGATGTAAAACGATACACAATCAAAAATCAGTTGGGAATAAAATGGAGAAATAGATATGAACTATATATTAGGTATTGATCAGGGTGGAACTAAAACAGCGGCAGCAATCTGTGATGAGACAGGAAGGATTCTGGGACGTGGAATCAGTAAAGGTGCTTATTATCCAACAGAAGGAGAGGAAGCAGCATTTTCCAGAATTGTGGAAGCAGTAGAGCAGGCAGAAAAACAGGCCGGCATGCAGCGGTCACAGATTGGAGCTGCCATAGCTGGGATTACAGGAATCGACTGGCCGGGGGATGACAGGAAGGTTACGGAAAAATTGCAAAATCTACTTGAAATTTCGAATATAACTGCATATAATGATGCAGTTATTGCACTGTATTGTGGACCGGAAGAAGACTGTGATATGGTACTTTGCGCAGGAACCGGTATGAATGCAGCAGTGCGGACAGAGCAGGATATCTATTTTGTATTTGGTGATTATATTGAGGAAAGTATGCAGGGAGGCAGTGCCCTGGCAAGAAGAGCGATTCGCAGAGTGTTTGATGCGCAGGCTGGACTGGGAGAAGCAACAGCCATGACGGAGTTGTTTTTGCGCTATGCCGGGACAACCCAGGTAGATGAACTTCTTCGCTGTTATATGATGGAACCAGGATTTGCAGATCAGATCCGTTTTTTGGTGCCGGATATTATCAAGCTGGCAGAAGAAGGAGACAGAGTGACCTGTCAGATGCTGGAAGAGTATGCTATACGCATTGGACAGTATATTCTTGTGGGACTTCAAAAGTGCCCAAAGGAACAGAAAGAGAAAAAAGTAGTTCTGGCCGGAGGCGTTTTCAAAGGAGAAAAGAATATGCTGACTCGTATGGTACTGCAATGGGTGACCAGACAGGATAGGAACGTAACGATTGTTTTTGCTGATCAGGATCCGGTGATTGGAGCCTGCCGGATGGGATTAAGGAGAGAAAAGAATGGAAAATAACCAGAAAATGAATGAAATGAACCAGAAAATGAATGATATGACGACAGGGAGCCCTGCCAGACTGATTATTCGCTTTATGATTCCCATGTTTCTTGGAAACCTTTTTCAGCAGTTCTATAATGTAGTGGATTCCATTGTGGCTGGACAATTTCTGGGAGTGCAGGCGCTGGCAGCAATTGGCAGTACCGGTTCACTGATGTTCTTTGTTATTGGATGGCTGAATGGACTGACCAGTGGTTTTGCCATTATGGTAGCTCAATGCTTTGGAGCAAAAAAGACAGACCGGATGCGGCATTATGTGGCTATGTCGGTTTATCTGTGCGTAGCATTTGCACTTGTCATGACGGCAGGACTGACATTGGCCAACGAGCCGATTCTTCGAATGATGAACTATTCAGAAGAGATTCTTCCGGCGGTAAAATCCTATATGGAGATTATCTATCTGGGACTGATTGTAACCATTGCGTATAATGCATTGTCTGCTTTTTTGCGTGCGCTTGGCGACTCCAGATCTCCGCTGTACTTTCTGATGATCTCTGCAGGAATCAATGTGGTATTGGATATTGTATTGATTGTCTGTCTGGGAATGGGCGTGGAAGGATGTGCTTATGCAACGGTCATCGCACAGGCAATTTCAGCAGTATTGTGTTTTTTCTATATTGTGAAAAAATATCCGATTCTGCATCTCCATAAAGAAGATTTTCATTTCTCCTGGCATTCGGTAAAAAAGCTCCTGGGGCTTGGAATACCGATGGCACTGCAGTTTTCCATAACTGCAATCGGAACGATTATTGTGCAGGGGGCGGTAAATGTCTATGGAGAGACCTACATGGCAGGATTTTCTGCGGCAGGAAAGCTGCAGAACATTGTGACCACGGTCTTTGTTGCTTTTGGTGCGACAGTAGCCACTTACGTGGGGCAGAACCGGGGAGCAGGACGTCTTGATCGTGTAAGACAGGGGGTTCGCTGTACCCAGTATATGATACTGGGGTGGAGTGTGATCGCTATGATACTGATGTTTTTCCTTGGAAAGTACATGACATGGCTGTTTGTCAGTCCTTCTCAGACGGATGTGATACAGGTGTCGGTTTTGTACTTTCATACAGTATTCTGGTGCTATCCATTCCTTGGAAGTATTTTCCTGTATCGCAATACCTTGCAGGGAATGGGATATGGATTTGTCCCGATGATGGGAGGAATCTTTGAACTGGTGGCGCGAACCGTCATTGTATTGCTGGTGGCAGGTCATACCAGCTTCCGTGGTGTCTGCCTGGCAGATCCGGCGGCATGGATTGCTGCGCTGATACCGCTGGTTCCGTATTACTTCTGTATAATGAAAAAGTCAGGAGCGAAAGCCGGATAAAAAATAAATGAAAAAATACTTGCCAAATGGCAGAAGACGATATATAGTATTCAAAAAGAGCTATTTCGAAATGAAGTTTGCAGGAAAAGACAATTGTCTACCGAAGGAGTAAAACTCTCAGGTGCCGGCGGTGCTGGTGCAACTGTAAATGGATCGACTCTCTGGAGACACCCGGATAGCAAACCGGGGGCCGAAGGTGCAACATATATCCAAGGATATATGAATCTCTCAGGTAAAAGGACAGAGAAGATATCGTTCTAAAAGTATATCTTCTATCCCTGTACCAGTATGTTCATGGTGTAAGGGATATTTTTATTTATGACAATAGAATGTTTGCGGAGCATAGATTCTATTGTATCTACTGGCATATCTGGATAAAAGCATGATGCGCTCAGATGAGCGTTTACCAGGTTACAGTCAGAAGTCTTGTCCATATCAGAGTATATCCGTTTATGTAACTTCCTATTTCGAAAAGTGAAAGTTCAAATATATGCATATGTTTGGAAAAATGTGATAACAGTCACAGAAATAAAAACAATGCAGGAAAAGAAAAAGGATAGGAGAAAGTTACAATGTGGAGTGCAATCAATAGTTTTCTGGTACAGGTAGACGATCTGGTATGGGGAGTGCCTTTGATGGTTCTGATTATGGCGGGTGGTCTTCTGCTTACAGTACGCCTGGGTGTGATGCAGGTACATAAACTTCCGCTGGCACTGAAATGGATGTTTAAGAATGAAGAAGATGGTGTGGGAGAAATTTCCAGTTTCTCAGCATTGTGTACGGCACTGAGTGCAACGATTGGTACCGGTAATATCGTTGGTGTGGCAACAGCTGTTTGCGCCGGAGGTCCAGGAGCATTGTTCTGGATGATTGTGGCAGCATTCCTTGGAATGGCAACCAAATATTCAGAAGGTCTTCTGGCAGTAAAGTATCGCGTGGTAGCAGAAGATGGTCACAGCCTTGGCGGACCATTCTATTATATTGAACAGGGTATGGGAAAGAAATGGACCTGGCTGGCAAAAATATTTGCATTCTTTGGAGTCTGTGTAGGTTTGTTTGGTATTGGTACCTTCAGTCAGGTAAATGGTATTGCCAGTGCGATCAATGGATTCTTTGATCCACAGAACCTGCACTGTGTGACACTGCCATCTCTTGGAAGCTATTCCTGGTCTGTTGTGGTAGCATCTCTGTTACTGGCCTTCTGTGTGGCAGCTGTACTGATCGGTGGTGTAAAGCGTATCGCAAAGGTCAGTCAGGTTATTGTTCCTTTTATGGCGGTGATCTATTTTGTAGTAGTAGGTATTCTGATTATCTGCAATATCTCCCATGTACCGGCAGCAGTTGTAACAATTGTAACTGCGGCATTTAATCCAAAGGCAGTCACCGGTGGTGTGGTAGGAAGCATGATCGTAGCGATGCAGAAAGGTGTTGCCCGTGGTATTTTCTCCAATGAAGCTGGTCTTGGTAGCGCTCCGATTGCGGCAGCAGCAGCTCAGACCAATGAACCGGTTCGTCAGGGTCTGGTCAGTATGACAGGTACTTTTCTGGATACTATCGTCATCTGTACACTGACAGGTCTTTCTATCGTTCTGACTGGAGCATGGCAGGTGGAAGGGCTGCAGGGTGTGGAAGTTACCACCTATGCATTCCAGCATGGACTTCCATTTGCACCACAGTTTTCATCTTTTATTCTGATGATCTGTCTGGTATTCTTTGCGTTTACCACAATTCTGGGATGGGACTATTACAGTGAACGCTGCCTGGAATATCTGACAGGTGGAAACATGAAACCGGTGAAAGTGTTCCGCTGGATCTATATCTTTGCAGTATTTATTGGACCGTACATGACAGTAAGTGCTGTATGGACCATTGCAGATATCTTCAATGGGCTGATGGCCATTCCGAATATGATTGCGCTGTTTGCATTGAATGGCGTGGTAGTTAAGGAAACAAGAGATTTCTTTGCAGCGAAGAAACATAAAATGTAAGGTGGACGCCAGGGCAGAGGCGTTATAAAAAGAACTGGAAAAGGCAGGGTGTGTGAAAAGAAAACAATTTCACATGCTCTGTTTTTCGCTGATTGACCATAAATTTTTTTTGCAGGCTGACATTTGATTATTTATAAAAAGTGTTGTAATATAATGCGAAGTGACTATATCTGAATAGTTACTTCGTATCCGGGAAGGGACTGAACGGATACGATTTTAGAACGAATGGAAACAGGAAGGAACGTGTTATGGATAATCATAACCATCAGAAAAAGATAGCATTAATTAATGATTATACAGGATTCGGGCGGTGTTCAGTTGCAGTGCAGCTGCCGATTATTTCGATGCTGAAGGTGCAGTGCTGTGCATTGCCAACATCCATTTTTTCCAATCACACCGGATTTGAAAGCTTTTTTTACACGGACTATACGGACAACATGCAGACCTATATTGAAGAGTGGAAGAAGCTGCAACTGCATTTTAAAGGGATCTGTACCGGATTTTTGGGATCGGCGCAGCAGATCCAGATTGTCAGTCAGTTTATCCGTGACTTTAAGAAAGAAGATACTATCATCATTATTGATCCGGTGATGGGGGACTATGGAAAAGCTTATCCGACTTATACGGAAGAGATGTGCAGCCAGATGATTGAGCTGGTGCGCTACGCAGATATTGTAGTGCCAAATGTGACAGAGGCCTGTATCCTGACAGGAACACCATATAAAGAAAAATGGACTGCCAGAGAGTTGCTGGAACTGGCAGAGAAGATCGGAGAGATCGGACCGGAAAAGATTGTGATTACCGGAATTCCACAGAAGACCTATGTATCCAACTTCTGTCTGGAAAAGGGAAAAGGATACGAACTGATTCGTACCCACAAGATTGGCAGTTCCAGATCGGGGACCGGGGATATTTTCTCTGCGATTATTGCAGCTGATGCGGTAAATGGCGTGGAATTCACCCAGTCCGTCCGGAAAGCATCGAAGTTTATCAAGAAATGTATCCAGAGATCCATTGAAATGGATCTGCCGCTGACAGATGGGGTATGTTTTGAAGAAGAACTATATACGTTGAAGTGAAAAAATACCGGCGAATATGCATGATATAAAGCAACTGCAAGGTATTACTTATATTATCAGAAAAGAGGAGTGCAATATGAAAAAAGGAATGACTATTTTATACAAGGTACACAATAATCTGTATGTGAATCTGACCAACCGCTGTCCATGCGCCTGTACTTTCTGTCTGCGCCAGAATATGGATACAGTTACTCATGATGAACAGACTCTGTGGCTGGAACATGAACCGACGGTAGAAGAAGTAAAGGCAGAATTTGCAAAATTTGATCTGTCTGAATATGAAGAAGTGGTATTTTGCGGTTACGGTGAACCAACAGAACGTCTGGACGCACTTCTTGAGATTGCAAAGTTTGTGAAAGAAAATTATCAGAAGCCGATTCGTATCAATACCAATGGACTGGCCAATCTGATATGGAAAAAAGATGTGACACCGGAACTGAAAGGTCTGGTAGATACCATCTCCATCAGCCTGAATACACCGAATGCGGATCGTTATCATGAGCTGGTACGCAGCAAGTTTGGAGATCAGTCCTTCGATGCTATGCTGGCCTTTGCGAAAGAAGCAACACAGTACGTGCCACATGTAGTATTGACAACGGTAGACACTACACTGACCAAAGAGGAAGAAGCCCAGTGCCGTAAAATCTGCGAAGATCTGGGAGTGACATACCGCATCCGTCCATGGGAGGACTAGAAAGAAGTTTTGCAATGCTTCAGAACACATTGCATTTATGAAGGTATAGAATAGATACAAATTTTCAGGAAAAATGTTTCGGGCCGTGTTTTGGAAAATAGAAGACATGACCCGATTTTGTTCAGATCGAAAGTCGGTGGAACATGATATGTGCTTCTGAGTGATTTTATAAATTTTTATCTGACAGACAGGAAACTAAAGTATGAGTAAAAAGAAATACTATAAGAATTACCGAAAGAAAAAGCAAAAGAAGATCAAAAATCCATTACTGAAGATTCTGATTCTGGCACTGTGCAGTGCTCTGGCACTTGCTCCGGAGCAGGCAGAAAAGCTGATTCAGTTTGCTGGTGGAATTTATGAGAGTATTACCAGGAAACCGACCATTTCTCTGGATGAAGTTCCGGAATACAGTGGGGAACCTTATGTGGTGCTTAATGATAATGTGCCGGATTTTACCGATGATGAATTGACCACAACACCGTTTGAGATCTACAGTGATCTGGATGTGCTGGGGCGGTGTGGCGTTGCCTATGCCAATATCTGTGAAGAACTGATGCCTACAGAGAAGCGGCAGAGTATTCAGGAAGTTCACCCGACAGGCTGGAAAAACAAGCAGTATGATATTGTGGATCAGGGCTCGTTATACAATCGCTGCCATCTGATCGGATTTCAGCTGGCAGGAGAGAACGCAAATGAGAAGAATCTGATTACCGGAACCCGTTACATGAATGTAGATGGTATGCTGCCATTTGAAAATGAAGTGGCAGATTATGTACATGAAACCGATGGACATGTGCTGTACCGTGTGACACCAATTTTTGAAGGTTTGAATCTGGTGGCATCCGGTGTGGAGATGGAAGCAGAATCAGTAGAAGATCAGGGAGCGGGAGTCTGCTTTCATGTTTTTGTATATAATGTACAGCCGGGAATCAACATTGATTATCGGACTGGGGAAAATGAAAAGGCGGCAGATTATGATGATTACAGATAAAATGACAGAAAATATCACAGAGATTACAGATTTTGATGCACCGGAACTGGACGTATATGCCAGACTGACAGAAAATCAGTTGATGAATCGTGCAGAGCCGGAAAAAGGTATGTTCATTGCGGAAAGTCCGAAAGTGATAGAACGTGCCCTGAAGGCCGGATGCGTACCGGTGTCCTGTCTGGTGGAAAAGCGACAGATTGAAAACGAAACAGAGGAAGTGATGGAGGTACTGAAAAGATGCAGCCAGGTACCTGTGTACACAGCGGAATTCGAAGTGTTGACGAAGCTGACTGGATTTGCACTGACTCGTGGTATGCTTTGTGCCATGTATCGTCCAAAGCTACCGACAATGGAAGAGATTTGCAGGGGAGCCAGAAGAATTGCTGTGCTGGAAGAGGTGGTGAATCCTACGAACGTGGGAGCAATTTTTCGTTCAGCTGCGGCTTTGAATATGGATGCGGTAATTCTTACGGCCGGATGCAGCAATCCATTGTATCGCCGGGCGATTCGTGTGAGTATGGGGACTGTATTTCAGATTCCATGGACCATACTGGATAAAAATATGGCATGGCCACAGGAGGGAATGCAGGCATTAAAAGCGGCAGGATTTCGTACAGCTGCTTTTGCGCTGCGCAATGATTCGGTGGCTATTGACGATCCGAAACTGGCATCAGAAGAGAAGCTGGCCATACTGCTTGGGACAGAAGGAGATGGACTGGCATCAGCGACTATGGCAGAATGTGATTATACGGTGAAAATACCGATGTCTCATGGAGTGGATTCCTTGAATGTGGCAGCGGCCAGTGCAGTAGCTTTCTGGGAGCTTGGCAAGTAGATGCGATTTGGTTAGGGTTTATGGGCGAGATAGTTATGATGTAGAAAAATACTTGCATTTTCAAAAAAGCTGTGATAGGATAACAAAGTTTGATTTAGGTTTATATTGGAAACGCACATCCTCCGGATGATAACGAACAACACAGAAGTCAAAGACACAGTGTATCATTATTATAAGGAGGATATTTTAATGCCAAAAAACAAATTTGAAGATGCTGTTTTTACCGCCATTATGGCGACAGTCATGGTATACGGAATGATCGTATACAATGTAGCTCTAAATACAGGAGGAACCGTGAGTGGTTTCACATTCCTTGCAGCCACACATGAACTGATATTCATGGCACCGATTGCTTTTGTACTGGAGTTCTTTGTAGTCAGCAAACTGGCTGGAAAATTGGCGTTCACTGTTATGCGTCCGACAGACCGGCCACAGTTTATTACCTATGCAATTTCTATTTGCATTTGCTGCATTATGTGCCCAACTATGAGTCTGATTGCAACGATTTTATTTAAAACGCCATCTTTTGGAGAGTGGATTCGTACCTGGGCGATGAACTTTCCGATGGCAATTTGTTATCAGATGTTTTACTGCGGACCATTTGTGCGCCTGATTTTCCGTTTGATTTTTCGTCATGGAGAAAAGAAACAGCAGTCATAAGAAGCGTGGTTGATCAGAAAAAATAAATAGTATGTTGAGGGGATGAGATGTCTGATTCGGAGACATCTCATCTTTTTATATAAAAATTTTTGTTTGTGGTATTAACCACGGATTTTGAGGAGAAAATATTTTATAATTCAGACACAAGATGTGAGTGCAGAAAAATATAACTTCTTTCCATGGGGAGGAGGTGCACTGATATCTCTAAATTATGAATGAATCAGGAGGAAGTGAAATGGAACAGAATATGTTTTGTTTTCAGTGTGAACAGACGGCAGGATGTACTGGATGTACCGGAAAAGCAGGAGTGTGTGGAAAGACCGCCCAGACTGCCGCATTACAGGATAAACTGACAGGAGCGCTGATCGGTCTGGCCAGAGCAGCAGAAGGTGGACTGCAGGCAACGGAAGCAAGTGGTAAATTATTAATAGAAGGATTGTTCACAACCGTCACAAATGTGAACTTCAATGATGAAACGATCCAGGAGCTGATTGACCGTGTGGAAGCAGAAAAAGCGAGAATGGTGCCGGGATGTGGTACCTGTGCTTCTCCATGCAGCCGCACCGGCAATTATGATATGGAACAGCTCTGGACGGCACAGGAGGATATTCGCTCTCTGAAATCCCTGATCCTGTTTGGGGTACGGGGGATGGCGGCCTATGCATATCACGCGATGGTTCTGGGGCACCGCAATGAGGAAGTGGAGAAGTTTATCCACAAAGCGTTATTTGCAGTAGGAGAAGACTGGGATCTGGAACAGTTGCTTCCGGTGGTGCTGGAAGTGGGGGAAAAGAATTACCTGTGCATGGAAATGCTGGATGAAGCGAATACTGGCACCTACGGAACACCGATACCAACTAAAGTGTCTCTGAAAGTAGAAAAGGGACCGTTTATCGTCATTACCGGTCATGATCTGAAAGATCTGGAGCTGCTTTTGCAGCAGACGGAAGGCAAAGGAATCAATGTCTATACCCATGGAGAGATGCTTCCGGCTCATGCTTATCCGGAACTGAAAAAATATCCACATTTAAAAGGAAATTTTGGAACAGCATGGCAGAATCAACAGAAAGAATTTGCAGACATTCCGGCACCGGTACTGTATACCACCAACTGTCTGATGCCTCCAAAGAGCAGCTATGCGGACCGTATCTTTTCTACAGAACTGGTATCTTATCCAGAAGTGACACACATTGGCGAAGAAAAAGACTTTACACCAGTGATCGAGAAAGCGCTGGAACTGGGCGGTTATGCAGAAGACCGGGAATTTACCGGAATCAATGGCGGCACCAATGTAATGACCGGATTCAGCCATGGAGCAGTGCTGCAGGTGGCAGATCAGGTGATTGACGCTGTAAAGTCTGGAGCGATCCGTCATTTCTTCCTGGTAGCAGGATGCGATGGAATCCGCAAAGGCAGAAGCTATTATACGGACTTTGTAAAACGGACACCGGATGACACCGTGATCCTTACACTGGCCTGTGGGAAATTCCGTTTCAACGACCTGGATCTGGGAACGATCGGGGGACTGCCTCGTATCATGGATATGGGACAGTGTAACGATGCCTATAGCGCTATCAAAGTAGCAGTAGCTCTGGCGGAGGCATTTGGCTGCGGCGTAAATGAACTGCCACTTTCTATGGTGCTGTCCTGGTATGAACAGAAGGCAGTCTGCATCCTGCTGACATTGTTGCACCTGGGAATCAAGAATATCCGTCTTGGCCCGACTCTGCCGGCATTCATCTCACCAAACGTGCTGAACATTCTGGTAGAAAATTATGGCATTGCACCAATTACCACACCAGAAGAAGATTTGAAGACATTGTTAGGATAGCAAACCATTGGGGACGGTGTTTGTGACTTTTTTACCGTCCCTTCTGGCATTTCTATTATGGAATAAGTGGGAATGAGTTTAAATTTGCAAATGAAACAGGGGAGGCTATTTGTTTCTAATTTTTTAGGGGTATATTTGACTTGTGTATTCAAATCATAAACGCAGATTTATGAGACTTCTGTATTTCCGGGGAAGGATTAAGCAGAAATATAAGCTGCATGACCACGGATTTGATTGATTTCTGAATTTCCGGGGAAGGATTAAGCAGAAATACAAGCTGCATGACCACGGATTTGATTGATTTCTGTATTTCCAGGGAAGGATTAAGCAGAAATACAAGCTGCATGACCACGGATTTGATTGATTTCTGAATTTCCGGGGAAGGATTAAGC
>CAKRVB010000025.1 GCA_934408725.1 uncultured Marvinbryantia sp. | reverse complement strand
TAAGCGCTTACTTTACAAGTTCACTATAAAAAATCAAATGCACCAGAAAAAGGAAAAATTGGGGATGTATTTCGGTCTGAAATAGGATTAGAACGGGTAATTGCAGTTAGTGAGGATGGAGCATTTGTAACAGAAATAATAGACAGATAATAATATGCAGTATTTTACTTTTATAAGAAATAATTAAGAGCAATAGTTGGAACTGTAGGTGTACAGTCAAAAAGGAGAAATGCGTAATGAACATAGTAAAAAAGATAATGGTAATAGGAATGGCATACATTTGACTATATTGCAAGAAAGTAGATATGAGAGAAAAAATATTTCAACAGATGAAAAAAGAATTTTCCGTTAAAAGATATTTTCTAATCTGTTCTGGGTTAGCATTTATAGCCGTGTTCCAATCAATTTCTGGAATAGCTGAGGGGAAAGATTTATATATATACCGGATAGGGATAGGTGTACCATGGCTTATAGTCTATAAAAATGTGGATCTTGGAGTATGCAATTTTATAGATCTTATGAGTGCACCTGGCTATCGTGGCATAGAATGTTTTCCTCAAAACTTGTTGATACTTGTTGGAATGGGATATGTGCTATATATATTGCTTAAGTTAGCTTGTGAAAAGTATTATTAAAAATGAGCAAAACAAAAACTGGAATTGACAAATGTGGGGGAAAACTTGCCATATGTCTAAGAAGATGATATAATATCCCATATATCTATTCGACAAACCATAGTTTAACGAATAGATGGATAGTAATTTTAGATTTAAGAAGGGAACTTTTATATTTATGGACCAGACATCTATGACATACCATGAGCAAACTGACATTGACAATACCTTACGTTTACGGGAAATTCTGAAGACGCTTCCTCCATTTGCAAAGGATTATTTCCGGGCCATTGAACCAACCACATCTACACGAACCAGGATTTCTTATGCGTATGACATTCGTGTGTTTTTTCAGTTTCTCTTAAATGAGAATCCTGCATGGAAAGGTAAATCGATATCTGATATTCAGGTATCCGTCCTGGATCAGATCAAGGCTCTGGACATCGAGGAATACCTGGAATACTTAAAAGTATACGGTGACCGGGAAAATCTTCACACGAACGGTGAACGTGCTTTAAAACGCAAAATGGTGGCTCTCAGAGGGTTCTACGCTTACTATTATAAGCATGAAATGATTCAGACCAATCCTTCTGTACTGGTTGATATGCCAAAGATTCACGATAAGGCTATTATCCGCCTGGATGCGGATGAAACGGCTATGCTGCTGGATTTTATCGAACATGGCGGTGATGAACTGACCGGCCAGAAAAAAGTCTACTGGGAAAAGACAAAAGTTCGTGATCTGGCATTGATTACCCTTTTACTTGGAACTGGAATTCGTGTATCGGAATGCGTGGGACTGGATTTGAATGATGTAGATTTTAAAAATAATGGAATTAAAGTTGTCCGAAAAGGCGGAAATGAAATGATTGTTTATTTTGGTGAGGAAGTAGAATCTGCTCTGCGGGATTATCTGGCGGTACGGGAAGGCATCACACCAATTGCAGGCCATGAAAATGCGCTGTTTCTCTCCACCCAGCGCAAACGAATCGGCATTAAGGCGGTAGAAAATCTGGTAAAAAAATATGCTTCTCAGATTACAGGAACAAAAAAAATTACACCACACAAACTACGAAGTACCTATGGTACCGCCCTTTATCAGGAAACCGGTGATATCTATCTGGTAGCTGATGTTCTGGGTCATAAGGACGTCAATACTACCAAAAAGCATTATGCTGCCATGGATGACCAGAGACGCCGCAAAGCTGCCTCTGCAGTACGCCTCAGGGAAGATTAGATTCCCGATACCAGACCACGGAATCAGCTAGATTCTTCTTTTCCGATGCCGAATCGATTCTGGATACTTGGAACCAGACAGCGGAATCAGCTAGATTCTTCTTTTCCGTGGTTGAATAGGTTCTGGATACTCGGAACCAGACGGCGGAATCAGCTAATTTTTTCTTTTCCGTGGTCGAATTGGTTCGGGATTCCCGGTACCAGACCACGGAATCAGCTAGATTCTTCTTTTCCGATGCCGAATCGATTCTGGATACTTGGAACCAGACAGCGGAATCAGCTAGATTCTTCTTTTCCGTGGTTGAATAGGTTCTGGATACTCGGAACCAGACGGCGGAATCAGCTAATTTTTTCTTTTCCGTGGTCGAATTGGTTCGGGATTCCCGGTACCAGACCACGGAATCAGCTAGATTCTTCTTTTCCGTGGCCGAATCGGTTCTGGACACTCGGTATCTGACCATGGAATCAACTAAATTCTTCTTTATTTAATTCTTCTTTATTTAATTCTCAAGTATCACTGTGAACGGACCATCATTGATCAGACTGACCTTCATATCTGCTCCGAATCTGCCGGTTTCTACACATGGGATTTGTTTCTGGCATTCAGAAATAATATATTCATATAATGTATTGGCCATCTCCGGAGATGCAGCATCCACAAAACTTGGACGATTGCCTTTTTTGCAATTGGCATATAGCGTAAACTGAGAAACCAGCAACAGGCTGCCGTCTACATCTTTGAGAGCCAGATTGGTTTTTCCATTTTCATCTTCAAAGATGCGAAGCTGAATCATCTTTTTGATCAGCTGATCTGCAATCTCTCTGGTGTCATCTTTTCCGATCCCGATCAGAACCAGAAATCCTTTTTGTATCTGACCGATACAGATCTGATCTACGGTAACAGAGGCCTCCTGCACGCGTTGAATCACAAATTTCATAATGGTTGTACTCTCCTGCAATTATTCCGATAAATGGCGTGGAATTTTGCGCTCTTCTTTCTCTTCCACAAATTTTTTAATCAAATCTACGGTACCATCAATGCCAAGAACAGAGCTGTTCACGCAGAGATCATAGCTGCTGATATCGCCCCATTTTTTGCTGGTATAATAGTTGTAATAGCTTGCCCGCTGCTTATCTGTTTTGGTAATCGCATCCCTGGCTTTCGAATCGCTCCATTCATGACGTTTGGCGATACGATGAATTCTGGTATCCAGATCGCCATAGATAAAAACAGAGACATGATTCGGAAACGCTTCCAGTGCATAGTCTGCACAACGGCCAACCATAACACATGGACCTTCTTTTGCGATATCTTTGATGGCATTAAACTGTGCCAGAAATACTTTATGATTGATCGGCATACCGGATAATGCAGAAGATGCATATCCCATAGAATACGTATCCATAACCAGAGAATATAGAAAACTGTTAGTTGGTTTCTCGTCATGATTCTCAAAAAGTTCCTGACAGATTCCACTCTCCTTGGCTGCGCGGTCTAATAATTCATTATCATAGCATTTGATTCCAAAAGCCTCAGCAAGTTTTTGTCCAATCTCTCTTCCACCGCTTCCATATTGTCTTCCGATTGTGATGATTGATTTACATGCCATAGTAATCTCCTCCTGCTCTTTTGGATAAATTAATTTCGTTACTATTATACAATATAGGCACTAAATTGTACAGCAAATTGTACAAAGAATCATACATTTCACTACCTGACTGAAGTGGTGCGTAATTTTTTTAACAGGTTTTCAAAATATTCTGGCAATGGAGCTGAAAATTCCATATACTGACCTGTTCGTGGATGAATAAATCCCAGCACCTGAGCATGAAGAGTCTGTCCCTGCAATCCGGGAAACGGACATTTGGCAGGACCATAGACATCATCGCCTACGATCGGATGATGAATACTGCTCATGTGAACTCGAATCTGATGAGTACGTCCTGTCTCCAGCTGACATTCAATATAAGTATAGTTACCAAACCGTTCCAATACCTGATAATGAGTAATGGCTTCTTTTCCATTGCGTGGTTCTATGGCCATTTTTTTCCGATCGACAGGATGTCTGCCAATAGGCGCATTTACTGTACCATGATCTTCTTTTAGATTACCGTGAACGATAGCTCGATATTTCCTGGTAATAGAATGAACTTTTAGCTGCTCTGCGATGGCATTATGCGCCATATCATTTTTGCAGATCAGAAGGCTTCCGGTTGTATTTTGATCAATCCGATGGACAATCCCCGGCCGCATGACACCATTGATGCCAGACAGTTCATCACCACAGTGATACATAATTGCATTTACCAGAGTACCGCTGTAATGACCGGCAGCCGGATGTACTACCATTCCCTTTGGTTTATTGACAACAATCAGATCCTGATCTTCATAGAGAATATCCAGGGGAATATTTTCCGGCAGAATATCTGGCATCACCTGATCCGGAATCGTCAGGATAATCTCCTCCGATCCACTGATTTTGTAATTGGATTTGATCACTTTTTCACCTGCAGTTACCTGGCCATCTTTGATTAATTTCTGAATATAAGACCGGGAAAATTCCGGAAACTGTTCGGAAAGGAACTTGTCTATCCGAGTGCCGGAAAAATCACCGGAAGCTATGAGTCGCTTCTGATCCACGTACCTACCTCTTTTCTGTAATATACGAAAAATAGCAAAATAGAAAGTGTGACATAACAGTCAGCCACATTAAAAACAGGAAAATCAATGATCGAAACATAGAGAAAATCGATCACATATCCATGCCAGAACCGGTCAATCGCATTCCCGATGGCTCCGGATGCCAGCATCATCATAAGAAAACGACAGAAATTCCAATGCTTCTCTGTCGGAACATGACGATAATAATAAAACAGAACCCCCACCAGGATCACTGCTGCAAGCAGGAAAAAGTAACGTGCATTTTCCAAGATCCCCCAGGCAGCTCCATGATTTTCCAGATAATACAGTTCCAATATGCCAGGAAGGATGGAAATACTGGAATTGCCTTTCAGGAATCGAACTGCAGCATACTTAGTCAGCTGATCCAGTAATATCAGGAGAAATAATGTTGCCAATCCGATGAAGTAAAACTGTCTGTTTTT
Source organism: uncultured Marvinbryantia sp. (assembly GCA_934408725.1). Taxonomy (GTDB): domain Bacteria; phylum Bacillota; class Clostridia; order Lachnospirales; family Lachnospiraceae; genus Marvinbryantia. The sequence continues at coordinate 37,525 of CAKRVB010000025.1, read as the reverse complement.
CTTTGAATCCATCATAATCGTTCTTTGGTTGACATAACAAAGTTATGACAACTACTCCTTTTCCAGATTATCCGCATTAAGAAATTCAATGGCCTCCAGCATTTCTTCATCCGTTACAGTATGATCAATAAATGCCTTTCCAATTCCCTTTAACAAAATGAATTTCACTCTTCCTGCATCCATTTTTTTATCAGATTTGGTAATACGAAGAATTTCCTGACTGTTGATTCCATCTACCAGGAATGAGAGATCAAATCCAACATTCATATCGCGAATCTCGTAGAATTCCTCTGTACTCAACAGGCCTCTCTTAAAAGAAATATAGGCAGCTGCTACAGACCCCAATGCTACACACTGGCCATGAAGCAGTTCCGGGGATTTGACTTTTTCAATGGCATGCCCGATGGTATGCCCAAAATTCAGCAGGGCACGTTCTCCTTTTTCTGTCGGATCTTTTTCTACGACTGCGCCCTTAATACGACAGCTTTCCTGAACCATCTCCAGCAAAACCGGAAGTTCCCGGTCATTGATCTCCATCATATGATTAATCAGCCATTCATAATAGTCCGCATTCTTAATCAGACCATGTTTCAGAATCTCACCCATGCCGCAGGCAAACTGCTGTGTATCCAGAGTTTTCAAAGTGTTCAGATTCATATAAACAAGGGAAGGCTGATGAAAAGCACCAACCATATTTTTGTAACTGTCAAAATCTACTCCTGTTTTTCCACCAATACTGCTGTCTACCTGCGACAACAGAGTAGTTGGCACCTGGACAAAATCGATACCCCGCAGATAAGTAGCTGCAGCATAGCCGGCAAGATCTCCTACCACACCGCCTCCCAGCGCAAGGATCAGATCCCGGCGTTCAAAATGTTCCAGAATCAGATGTTCATACAAGTCTCTTACGATATCCAGAGTTTTGTTCTTTTCCCCGGCAGGGAAAATAAAACTGGTCAAATGGACACATTTTCCGTTCAGCTCTTTTACAATGTCATCTCCATACAAGGGAAATACATTGCTGTCAGAAACAATACAGATCTTTCTGCCGGAGATCTGACAGTCCTTCTCCAGGCAGGAAGCCAGCCCGGCAAAGCTCTGTTCAAAATAAATGGTATAACTCTGGTCTTTTCCCGTTTTTACCAGTAAGGTAGATGCATTTGTTTCCATAGTGTTTCGACTCCTTTTATTTTATTTATAACGCTGAAGTTCAACAGACAGACGTCCCTTTCGTGTCTCAGAAAGCGTCTGACAGTACTTGAACTTACCATAGCCGCGGACGGATATGATATCATTTTCTTTTAATTTATAGCCATTAGATGTAGTCAGACGACCATTTACATAGACACTGCCATTTTCTACCAGCGATGTCAGGCTGCTTCTGGATGAGTTAAATGCCAGAGACAGGAGGCTGTCAAGTCGCAGAGACGCTACCGTTCCATGAATCGTCTCATAGGACGGATGCCAGGAAAAATCCTTCAGACCGGTACAATGTGCATAAACGGAAGTATGCTTAATATGAGTCAGTTCCTGACAAAGCAGCTCTGTCATAGTATTATGGCAGAATACATAGGTTCCGTCTTCTGTCAGTAAAATATCACCGATTTTGCTGCGTTCTATCCCAATATGTAAAATTGCCCCCAGAAAGTCCCTGTGTGTCAGTTTATCCGCATATTTTTCATGAAGCGGCAAAATACGGATACAGGAAAAGGGATACTCCCAGCCATATGGAAGGCTCTCCGGGTCAGTACCGATATCATAAGAAAGAGCATCAGGTATAAATGCTATCATCTGACGCTCCGCTGCTTCATAGCCTCCAAAGAGCCGGCAGGTCACAAATCCCAGTTCTTTTTTGCTGCTATGGTAAATATTCAATTCATTCAGACTCAGAAAGTCACTGAATAATACAATATTGCGCTGGTCTGCCATGTTGGCCAGATCCAGTAGTCTTCTTTGAAATAAAGTCTCTTCTTTGGTCATAATTAATAATTAAAATTCATAGATGGAATATCAAAAGCTCCATTTAACAGATCCTGAAAATCTCCGGATACATCTACCGATGCAGGGGTAATGATGAATATGTAGTTGCTGATCTTCTGGAGATTGCCGTTGATGGCATAACAGGAACCAGAGGTAAAATCAATGATGCGCTGTGCCAGATCCAGATCCAGTCCTTCCATATTCAGAACAACCGTACAATTGGCCAGCAGAGTCTCCGTAATCTCCCGTGCATCTTCCATGTTACGTGGCTTTACTACACATACTGCCATATCATTGGCTGCTTTTCGCGTGCGAATCGGAGAAACCTTGCTGCTGGTAGCAGCGGCCTTTGGTGCAGAGTAATTATTGCTGGTTTTTGGTTTGGAAGAATTCACCGTCTTCAGAGTCTTTACAGGCTGCTTCAGGCTTTTTCTTGCCAATGGTTCTTCTTCGAAGTCATCATCATCTATATCATCAAAAGAGTCTGACTGGTTCTTTTTGAAAAAGCTCTTTTTCGGACGTTCTTCTTCATAGTCATCCATATCATCATCTAAAAAATCATCATCGTCATCGTAGTCGTCATTTAACTTCATGGCGTTCAATATCTTATCGATAAAACTCATTCTTTTGCTCCAATCTTTTTTCTTTATACCGGATAAGAACGGGCACCGAAAATACCGGTTCCAACTCTTACCATGGTGGCACCTTCTTCAATGGCAACCTCATAATCATTTGTCATACCCATGCTGAGATTGCACATACTTACATTATCAATGTTTCTTTGTTTAATGTCAATAAATAAATTATATAAATTTTGAAAGTGAACCCGGTTATCTTCTGGGTTTTCAACAAAAGGAGCGATCGTCATGAGACCGGATACCCTAAGATTTGGAAAAGCTGCGACCTGTTCAATGAATGCAGGTGTCTCATCCAGCGTCAGACCAAATTTCGATTCTTCCTGTGCCGCATTCACTTCAATCAGCACCGGCATAATCACTTGATGCTTTTCTGCCTCGGACTGAATTGTCTCAGCCAGACGAAGGGATTCCAGTGAATGAATCATGCAGGCTTTATCGATGATATATTTTACTTTGTTTCGCTGAAGATGACCGATCATATGCCATTTCAGATCTTTTGGCAGGACTTCATATTTTTCCTTCAGTTCCTGAGGCTTATTTTCACCAAAATCAATCACACCGAGTGGAAGAAGTTCTTCGATCATGGATACTGGTTTCGTTTTGCTGACAGCGATCAATGTAACTTCTTTTGGATCTCTTCCTGCGCGTTCACAGGCTGCAACAACCTTCTTTTGTACATCCAGATAATTTTCTTTTATCATAACAGTGACATCTCCTTTTTTTGCATCATCATACCACAATGGCATCTTCTTTTACAGTGGATGCATCCAGCGCTATGTGGTCATATTGTGCCAGTCCATAGCTGGAATTACTCTCTACAATACAATATTCCTCGTTTTCATCAATAATCGTAATTTCACGAAATACGGCATAACCCTTATTGATGTTGTAGACTCCGATCAGAGACTTGGTATCGGATATCTGATACCGCTTGGAGGAATCCTTCATCAGCACATAATCTCCTTCTTCAAAGAGACCGGTATCGACATAATAATCGGTATCCGTCTTGTCGTATACCGTTGCTGTTATATATTTCGTGATGGCAGAACCATCGGTATCATAGGTCTCCTTAATCAGACTGATTTCATCCTCATTGTCTTCATTGACAGAGACATATTCTTTCGGAATCCGATAAAATGTCTTCTCAGCAATGGCGGTATTTGGGATCTTCAACCCACTGGCTTTATTGATCTGAAGTTCAATATCAATAAAACGGTCACCGGCAAAACGAATGACAGAGTTGCTGATATCCAGTTTCCCGAAAAAGCCATCCTCATTCTGAAGAATCGAAAAATCTGCGTTAAATGTTGATTTGTCTTCCAGAAAAGTAAAACGTACCGTAGTGGAATCTGCCAGTTCTGTAGCAGTCTTAATATCCAGTGGAATAATCAGAGACCACTCTTCACTGGTGATCAGTTTATAGACAGGATCATTGGCACTGACGCTGTCTTTCATGCGAAGATTGGTTCTTTTGTAATTGGTTTTATTAAAATCACTGAGTCGAACATCATCCGCTGTCTTATCTTCCATACCATCTATAGAATAAACTACAATACCATCGGTATCGGTGGTGATAAGATTCTGACCAGTATAACTGGACGAAGTCTGATTTTGTGTATAAGTTTCAAAGATAGCGGTCTGTGCATCCGCTTTAAAATTATATACGGTCTGATAATCCATGGAAGAATAATTCGTGGAAAAACTGGATGCAATATTACGAAAAGAGGAAAAATCCGTGTTATCCTGTGCAGTGCCCTGGTCAGCCGCCGTCTGCTCAGTACGCTCCTGGGTGTCTGTATCCGCAGAGGAAGCATCCACCGACTGTGTACCAAGTTCAGACTGGGAAGCACTTAATGCTCCAAGCGAGTAGATGGCGTTCCCTACTCCCACTTTGCTGTTCTCCCTGGCATAATACTGAATAGTTCCACTGCCGGTGCTGTATACGACCTTTTCCGATTTAAGCGCCAGTGCAGTATATTTATAATTACCGGACAGCGGACCAGCAGTGACTTCATATGCGGTCACATGTGGGGATGTCAGATACATAATCAGGCAGATAATCATATAGACAAACAAAATTCCAAACATGAAAGTTCCGATATTCAGCATGGAATGATGATTGATTTTTACAACTTTGCTTTTTCTGGGTTTCCGTATAGCCATTCTTACTCCTTACATTCAAATACACCCAACAATAGAATACACATTCTGCGAATATTCTATTGTCATGAAAAAAATGCCGGATAGACATTATCCGGCATTTTCTCTTTTCTGATACACTTCGTATATGTAGTAAAATGCAACTAGTTGATCACTTTACTCTTCATATCTTCCGGTAACTTAGCCGGATCCATAGAAATGCTTAATACAAATGTTACATGATATTTCTCTCCAATAGTTTCCAGCTTGGATAAAGTAGCACTGATATCAGCACCTTCCAGTTTGGCAACTTTCAGAAAACTGTCAAGATACATCTGTTCCAGATCGTGATCCTGGGAAATTACACCACATATAAATCCAATAAAGTTGTCTGCATTGTCAATCATGAATTCGGATGCATCAATGAGACGAACCTTGTTATTTAACTCATACATATGTTTTGAATTTTTGTCCAGGTAGACAATATTACCGTGTACAGATTTTATTTCAGAATTTACCTTGTCCAGTAAACACTTTGTTTTTCCGTTTCCTTTTTCTCCAGCGATTATCTGTATCATCGTAATCTCCTCCTTCGGTTTCGTATATGTAAAATTATACTGCATTCATTTCTAAATTACAACTGTTTTTTGTTAATTATAGACAGTAAATCATTCATGTCACTGTACAGATCATCTTTCGTATCTGCCTTCATAATAATACTGAAATAAGAGTTCCCATAAGGATCCTTGGAAAGCAGGGAAAGGCAGGCGCCAGCTTCATCCGTGGTTCCGGTTTTACCACCGAAGACTGTTACGTTGTCCGGAGGAGTCGATTCACCGGTAAAATAATAGTTGGTAGCGAACCAGGTTCGCTCATACTGCTCTCCGTCTCCGGCCGTATAAGTAACCGTGTAACTCTGCTGGTTGATAGCATCGGTAAAGGTACTGTATTTGATGGCCTCATTGAAGATCAGGTACATGTCATATGGTGTCGTATAATGATTCTCATCCTGAAGACCATGCGCATTCATGAAGTGTGAATTCGTTGCTCCTATCGCAGCTGCTTCCTGATTCATAAGAGATACAAAGCCCTCCAGACTGCCTCCCACATGCCATGCAATCGCATTCGCTGCATCATTACCGGAAGCAAGCAGCATACCATAAATCAGCTGCTTTAAGGTGTACTGATCCCCCAGTTCCAGATAGCAGACAGAAGATTCCGGGTCAATATCCAGTGCATTCTCATCAATTGTAACGACATCATCCAGGTTGCCATACTTGATAGCAACCAAGGCGGTCATAACCTTGGTCAGGCTGGCCGGGTATAAACGTTCATGTACGTTTTGTGCAAACAGCACTTCATGCGTACTCAGATCCATAATCGTGCCAGCCTCTGCAGTCTGAAGATTCTCATCTTCAAAAGCAACATCTCCGGCGGTAACACAAAGGTCTTTTGTAAAGGGTTCCGCTCTCTGGCTCTTCTGTGGAGTCTCCAGCACACCGTAGACCTGACTGCTCATATCATAGGGATTTGTAAAGCTGATCTCATGAGATCGGAATAAAAAATAAAATACAATAAATCCAATCAGAACGATCAGGCAGATCAGTAACAGCAGAAAACTCAGTGCTTTCCTGCGCTGACGCCTGCGGATCTGCATCCGTCGTTCCTGTCTGGTAAGTTCTCTATCTGTACATTTCACGCCACTCTAACTCTCCTCTGTCAAGGGATTTAATCAGCATCTCAGCTGTGGCAAGATTGGTTGCCAGCGGCACGTTGTATGTGTCGCAAAGCCGAAATACATTTTTAATATCCGGTTCATGCTTTTTTGGCTGAAGCGGATCGCGCAGAAAGATCATCAGATCCAGCTGGTTATGCTCAATCTGGGCTGCAATCTGCTGAATACCACCAAGATGCCCGGCAATATATTTATTAATATTCAGGGAAGTGGCTTCTTCGATCAGCCTTCCTGTTGTGCCAGTGGCAAATAAGGTGTGTTTGGCAAGTATACCACGATATGCGATACAAAAGTTTTGCATCAGTACTTTTTTGGAATCATGTGCTACTAATCCGATATTCATAACAGTACATCCTTTCGTTAATATTTTTTAACCTGAAGTCCTACATTCAATACCAGTCCGATACCAACAAACAGTGTAATCAGGGAAGAAAGACCGGAACTTACAAAAGGAAGCGGAAGTCCCGTGTTTGGCATCAGTCCTGTAGCAACACAGATATTCATGATACTCTGAAGAGCAATCAGTGCACCCATACCACAGCAGAGAATCGAACCAGACTTTTCTCTTGCTTTTTGTCCCACACGGATGCATTCAATGGCGATAAGCATTTCCAGAATGATGATGATACAACATCCAAGAAATCCAATCTCTTCACCGGCAACGGCAAAGATAAAGTCTGTCTGTGCCTCTGGAATAAAATTGCCGTTTTTTACCGATTCAATGGCTGTGGTATCCAGTCCCTTTCCATAGAGCTGACCGGAGCCGATCGCCATAATGGAATTGACCTGCTGTGCCGCATCGGAAGGATATTGATCAGGATACAGCCATGCGAGAATTCGCCTGATCTGGTATTCCTGAATCAATGTCTGTCCAGGTTTTAAAATCATACTGATCAGTACCGTAAAAGCAGGTACTAATATTATTAGTATACCACCGATTACTTTATAGCTCAATCCTGCAACAAAATAAATTACAGAAAAAAGTATCAGTACCAGAATCGTGGTAGAAAGGTTCGGCTGTTTGTAGATCATGGCCAGCGGTACTGCCAGAATCACCAAAGATTTGATGATTGTTTTGGGACTGCTGATATCATCCTCATGCCTGGCAAAATATTGAGCATAAAACATAATCAGAATGATCTTCATAAAGTCAGAAGGCTGGATCTGAATACCACCGATTACCAGCCATCTGGTAGCACCATTGACATTTCGTCCGATGACAAAGATTGCAGCCAGCATCAAAAGTCCGATAAAATAGAAAATCCAGTAAAACTTCAGAAGCCAGGTGTAATCGATCAATGATACAACCACCATGGCAATCAGTCCAAGGATCAAACCAATAATCTGTTTACTCTGTACGTCACTGTCTGCACTCCCGATGATCATAATCCCCAGTACGGTCAGTGCAATGACCCATAATACTAATCGAAATTTGTAGTCTCTTAATCTATATTGTTTAATCATGTTATTTTCCTGTACTTGTCATGTTTTATACGTTTTTCGTAACTGTTCAGTTCCCTCACAGTGGGTTATGAATAGTTACTGTTTTTCCTTAAAATATGTTTCAGTCTCTGCAAAAGTCCCTCTTCCTGGCTAAGATCCGGGAAGGATACCGGTTCTCCCATGATACGCCGGGCAATATTCAGGAACTCCTGCCCTGCCAGAGAATCTTTTCCTGCGAGGGGTTCTCCCTGATTCGTTGCAATCACAATGTCTTCCTGATCGGCAAGGGTACCAATCAGTGGTATCGCCAGAATCTCTGTCACATCTTCCACGGACATCATTTCACCTCTGGCCACCATAGCAGGACGAATACGATTGATCACCATTTCCGTTTTTTTCATCTGTGCAGCTTCCAGAAGACCGATGATCCGATCGGCATCCCGTATGGCCGAAACCTCCGGTGTGGTCACTACAATGGCCCTGTCTGCCGGTGCAACAGCATTCTGAAAGCCCTGTTCGATGCCGGCCGGGCAGTCGATCAGAATATACTCAAAATGCGCCCGCAGGTCGTCAGTAAGCTTAATCAGCTGTTGTGGGGTAATCGATGACTTATCCCTTGTCTGTGCTGCAGGAAGCAGATAGAGACCAGGATAATGCTTATCTCGTACCAGAGCCTGCTTCAGGCGGCAGTTCCCTTCTGCTACATCAATCAGGTTGTAAACAATCCGGTTCTCCAGCCCCATGACGACATCCAGATTCCGAAGACCCAGGTCTGTGTCAACCACCACACACTTTTTTTCCATTCTGGCAAAGGCGGCGCCAAGGTTGGCGCACAGTGTAGTTTTTCCCACACCACCCTTTCCAGAAGTAATGACAATCACTTCACTCATGCGATATCCTCCCATCTTCTATACGGGGATTTCCCGTTATCTGTCTGTGGTATCTTCGCTTCACTGTCTTTTGCAGATCTGTCTATTAGTCAGTACGTGCACCGGAAATGGTTCCACCGGAGTAAACGGATGCATGTCCGGTAATCAGAGTATCTTTATCAGCCAGATCATAGATATAGCGGATCATATCCTTTGCAAGAAGAGACGCATTCGCTGATGTATAACCGTTGGTGATACGGCAGGCAATGGCGATCTCTGGATTATCATAAGGGGCATAACCGATAAACAAAGCGTGGCTTGGTACACCGGTCTCTTCGGCGGTACCCGTCTTACCGGCCATATCGATCTCGATATCCTGCCAGTAGGTGTTCTGCTTGATCATCTGGTTCATACCGGTATGGATGGTGTTCCACAGGCTGTCTGTGGCTTCTACATTACTGTGAACCACCGGTTCTTTTTCCATGATGGTTCGTCCGGTAGAATCTGTAATCTTATCCACCAGTGTCAGATCATAGCAGGTACCACTGTTTGCAATCGTTGCTGCATAGCGGGCCAGCTGTACTGTGGCATAAGCGTTGTTACCCTGTCCCATGGCAGATGGTGCTTCTGCCTGATCAGAAATACGTGGTGTACTTTCATCCATCTCGATACCAGTCTCCTGATCAAAACCGAACATGGAAGCATACTTGGCCAGTTTTGCAATACCGGTGGCATCATCCGATTCTCCATTGGTTCCACCCAGGTTACCAAGGCGGACACCAACTGCATTGAAGAAGTAGTTACAGGACTCCTGAATCGCGGAAGCCAGACTAACTGAACCATGCATACCAGGATAAATCCAGCATTTAATGGCAGGATCCACATCCTCGAACTTACCGGTACAGTTGATGGTTTCCCCTTCTGAGATGACACCTTCCATTACACCGGCAACTGCGGTGACAATCTTGTAAGTAGAACCCGGTGCCGTCAGCTCCTGTGTTGCCTTATTATAGAATGGACTGGACTTATCGGTTACCAGTTCCGAGAAGTATTCTTCGTCCATATCATTGGCCAGACGATTGTTGTCATAACCAGGATAAGAAATACATGCCAGTACATTACCATTGTTCGGGTCTGTGATAACCATGGATCCAGAACACGGTGATAATCCCAGGGATGCCGGTTTGATCTCCAGATTATAGATCTTATCCTTGATGAAATTAAAGGAATAGACACTGCCATCGCCCAGCCCCTGATAGGTGGCATCATCCGGTTCCAGAATGCCCTGATCATAAAGCAGCTGGCATTCGATCTGCGGACTTAACTGGTCGTTTTCAATCATATAGCGGTATACGATCTTGCTGAAGTTGTTATCGTCTGTCACATACTCCGACAGATAATCACACAGACTGGAGAAGATCTCGTCGCTGTCCAGGAACTGGGTATCCGTACTGATCTGGGTTATGTCCATCCAGTCTTTCGAGATCGCATAAGTCAGATAATCCCGCAGGCTGATGCTTTCATCATTGGTCCAGGCCAGATAGGTGCTGTCGGTGGTATCGATAGCATCTTCCCGGATAATGCCAAGTTCTGTCATTGTTGTATCCAGCAGATAGGTGATATAAGCCTGCATTTCTTTGCTCAATTCACTGTAAGGCTTTGCCGAATCAGATAACAGTTCTGCTTTCAGGTCTGCAAACAGTTGTTCCTTCTTATCCAGAAACATATTGTAGACCTTTTTCTCCAGCTCTGTTGCTTCACTGGAACGCAGATGGGATACGCTCAGTACATTATTCTCAAATAATGCATAGTAAATATCATAAACCGGAATTACAATCTCATTGGTACCTACCTGAGAATTATCAAATTCTTTATAATCCCATGTATTTGACCACACAATTCCGGCAACGTACTGCTCCAGCAGCTGATAACCGGCTTTCTGCCAGTCCGTCTTCAAAGTCAGATAAATATCATCACCGGTCTGGGGATCTACCTGAGAGTCTTCTTTTAAGACCTTACCAAGGTTGTTTACGTAGACCGTCTTCTTACCGTCCACACCCTGAAGCTCTTTTTCATAGTACTGCTCCAGCCCGGCCTTACCGACGATATCTGTGGTATCGTATTTGTTTTCTCCGGAATCGGCATTCAGTGATTGAATTTCTTCTGCCGAGATCTTACCAGTGTATCCGATGATGTTGGCATAATACAGGCTTTCGTTGTATACACGGATGGAACTCTCCTCAACGTCTACTCCAACGTAATAGCCCTTGCTTTCCATCAGACTGGACATGGACTTATCCGAGATATCCTTCGCAATCGTGGTAGAGATATATTTCTGATAATTGTTCTGATTGATGGCACTTCGCATGGCGATGATCTTCAGGGCATCCTCCTGTGACAATGTCTCCGGAAGACCATACTGAGCCAGTTCTTCTGCCGTGTAGGGCTTTTCCAGAGAATCTGAGATTACCCAGAATCCATAATCGCCATCTCCCCCCAGTTCCTTTACCATGTCCTCCGCAGACACTGCTTTCTGGGCAGGTGTCATATCCGCCGGGTCCGACTGTCCGTATACATCGGCTCGGAAACGAAGCAGATTGGTACCACTTTTTGTATATTCATATTCGCCTGCATCATTGATCCTGATGGCAAAATCTGTATACACATCATCACCGTTGGCATACAGAATCTGCATGATCTGATACAGATACCCGTTGATGGTCAGGTTCTTTTCTCTGGTGGTTTCATAGCTGCCCACATCCTGAAAGGTCACGTCATAGGCCAGCTTATTATAGGCCAGCAGATTACCGTCACTGTCATAAATACATCCTCTGGTACTTGGAATCGTGGTCTCCCGGGTAATCTGAAGATTATAATTATCCTGATAAGATTCTCCGTTGATGATCTGCAGGTCAAATAACCGGCGAACCAGCACAAAAGCCATCACAACCAGCAGAATAGATAAAATCACTGATCGTGACTGAAAAAATCGTGAAAGAATTTTCTTAAGTTTTTTAAACAAAGCTGTCTACACTCCTTTTTGCCGTTTTTTCTATTTTCTTATTCAGAAACAGAAAAACTCGATAAAGCACTAAAGTTACTAAAACGGTATAGATCATCTCTGGAATGATAATCCGCTTTAAATAAAAAAAGAAATCAACTCTCCCCCTCAACAGGAACTGTGCCACATAGACAATCAGTCCATAAGCCAGATCTCCTGCTGCAGTCAGTAGAACCGGCATCTTTACATCATCATCATAAAATATCTGATAACAGTACCCACACAGATATCCAATATACATATAGATAAAGGCACGGAAGCCAATCACATAATAGCCAAGCACCATGCACAGCATATCCATTAGCAGCCCGGAAAAAAATCCGATGAGCATACCCGACTTTTTTCCACGCATCAGGCCAAATGATACCGTAAAGGAAATCATCAGGTTTGGTGTAATAGATGCGATGGATATAGCCGGCATTAACGTACACTGGAGAAGCAGACAGATCAGCATCAGGAAAAAAATACTTACGTTCGTTCTCATCTTCTATCCTCCAACCCTATGATTCTGCCTTCTGCTTCAGATTCTTAATCACCAGAACTTCTTTGATGTCTTTAAAATCTACGACGGTAGATACCAGACCGGAATGAGTCAGATTGTTGGAATCCACACCGATCTCAGAAACGTATCCGATCAGAATTCCTGGAAGAAAAATGTCACTGATCTGTGAGGTCACAACAGTGTCACCTACTTTAACCTTAGAGTCTGGGTCATTCAGCTTTACCAGACGCACTGTTCCTTCATCGGTCAGAGAAAGATCTCCGGCTATGATACAGGTATCTTCTGTTTCACTGATCTGGGCACTGACATTGCTGTAATCATCTATAATAGAACGAACCGTTGCCCAGTTCGATCCCACGTCCGTGATGATTCCGACCAGCCCGGAACCAGCCATCACATTCATATCCACGGCCAGCCCGTCATTAGATCCCTTATCAATCGTAAAGGTACTGAACCAGTTGGAGCTGTCGTCTTTAGAAATCACTCTTGCTCCCACTTTTTCGTAAGTCTCATACTTATGATCCAGTTCATACAGATCCCGCAGGCTGTTCAACTCATCTTTATCCTGCAGCAGCTGGGTATTCTCAACAGTAAGCTGATCTACCTGGCTTTGCAGTTCTTCATTCTGGGCTACCAGATTCAGGTTATCCTCAAAATAATCCATCTTTCCGGAAAACCATCCACCCACATGATTGATACCGCTCTGTATCGGCGTCAGCACCACGCCAACTACATCCTTTACCGGACTGTTTGTGAATTCCAGTGCAAAACTTGCGATAATCATAATGCCGCAAATCAAAGATAAAAAGAATAGAATTAGTTTACTTTTGGTGTGTTCTTCCATTGTATTTTTCTTCATAATAACCTCTTATATAAAACTTCCTGTCAGATCCCGTAAAGAATAAGTATAGTTTTTCACCAGATCTTTTTGATTCATAATTGCCTGAATCCCCCGTAAAGTCGTCAGTCCAGGCTCTGGAACCAGAGACACCGGTACCCGAACCTGTCTGCGGAAATAATCAGACAGATTAAATATCATGGCAGAGCCTCCGATAAGGCAAAACCCTGCCTCCAGAATATCCTGATGGAACTGCGGCGGAAGCCGGTCGATCATGCCCCGCAGTTCTTCTGCAATCATCTGAATGGTATGTTCCATACAGATACTGACTGCCATAGAAGTAACTTCTGCAGTCATTGGATGTCCTGAGACCGTACTGATACCATACACTACCATAGAATTGGCCGGGCCATCTCCTACATAGGCCAAAGCCGTCTTCAACCGGACTGCCGTCTTCTTTCCAATATGAATATGGAACATACGGCGGCACATGGTAATGATGTCTTCATCCAGCTGGTCGCCTCCAATCTGAAGCGTCTTACTAAGCAGGATCTTTCCTCCTGCAACCACAGATACTTCCGTCGTACCGGCTCCCATATTCACCAGCATGCTGGCTCTTGGAGAATCCATAGAGACTCCTACCCCCAGATTATCCGCAATGCCCTTGTCTACTAGATAGATCTTGTTCTCCGGAACAATATTAATCAATACGGTGTAATAAGCCCTTTTCTCTACAGCAGAAATATCCCGCGGTACTGCTATAAATATGGCAGGACGGCCGGACAGGATGGACTTGTGTTTTTTTAACAGATGTGATAAGACGATCTCCGCATTTCTGGCTTCTGCAATCACCCCGCGGGCCATGGGACAGGCGGCTCTGACATTCATGGGTGTCTTTTCAAACATCTCATAAGCCGCATCTCCAATAGCAATTACCCTTTTTTCATCACGGATCGCTATCATATTTTTTTCACAGACTGTAAATCGATTTTTTTTATCACAGATTTTGATGGTATCTGTACCAAAATCTATACCAAGTGCATGATGAAATGCCATGTTTTACCCCTTGTTTTTCACGTACCGTCTGGTGTCTCCTCGTCTGTGAATGCATGATGTTCACAGAAACTATAATAGCACTGATTACCAAGAATAATGTGATCCATCAGCGGAATTCCAAGAAGGCTTCCAGCCTGAGCCATACGCGTGGTAATCGCAACATCCTCCTGACTGGGAGTCGCATCACCGCTTGGATGATTATGCAGCAGAATAATGTATGCTGCATGATTATGCATGGCTTCCAGATAGACTTCTCTTGGCGTAATCAGTGACTGATTCACGGTACCTTTTGTAATAATTTTATCTCCCAGGAGATGTCCTTTGGTATCAAAAGACATCACAAATACATGTTCCTGATCAGAATGACGAAAATCTTCCATATAGTATTCGGCAATCTCCAGTGCACTGCCAAAAAGATGCTTTTTTCTTGCTCCGGCTTTGGCCATTCTCCTGGAGAGCTCTGCGATGCACTTGATCTGCAGCGCCTTCACTTTTCCGATTCCCTTTATCTGACAAAGTTCAGGAATACTGATTTTGTACAGCCCGGACAAATCTTCTTCTCCGGACTTTTGTAATATTTCACATGCCAGGTCCACCGATGTGCTGCCACCTGTTCCTGTGCGTAAAATGACAGCCAGCAGTTCTGCATCACTTAAAGATTCGCAGCCATATCGGCTGCATTTCTCATAAGGACGCTGGTCTGCAGGCAGTTCTTTGATGGTATATTTCATATCATTTTTTGCATTCCCGGCATGATAATCAAAAATATATTATCATAAACCCTATCAAATGTATAGGTTCGAATCCTTAATTTTTCCTATATTTTTTGATGACTGCCTCAGCAACTTTCATGCCATCCATGGCTGCAGAGGTGATTCCTCCGGCATATCCTGCGCCCTCTCCGCAAGGATATAGCCCTGTCAGACTGGACAGGAACCGCTCATCACGTACAATACGTACTGGAGAGGAAGTTCTGGATTCTACACCGGAAAAGAGGGCATCTGGTCTGGAAAATCCATGAATCTGCCGTTCAAATCCCTGTACTCCTTCGATCAGAGACTGACTGATGATGTCCGGAAGTACTTCTCTTAAATTGCCAAGCTGCCACTTCCCTTTGATACAAGGTGTCACATCGCCAAGCCCTGTGGATGGTCTGTTTTCACAGAAATCGCCAAACAACTGCACAGGCACCTTTCCGTTAGCTGCCTGCCAGGCTGCTTTCTCCAGATCTCTCTGAAATTCGATTCCGCCCAGTACTCCTGCATGGCCAAAGTCATCCGGTGTTACCGTTACGATCATAGCGCTGTTGGCATTGCGGCTGTCTCTGGCCCGGTAGCTCATACCATTTACCGCCAGTCGGCCTTCTTCTGAAGAAGCATTTACCACGTAACCGCCCGGACACATACAGAAGGAATAGACGCCTCGTCCATTTGCCAGTTTTCTGGTCACTTTATAATTGGCTGCTCCAAGCAGTGGATGGTGCTCCTGCCCATACTGGGACAGATTAATCATAGACTGTGGATGTTCAATCCGAAGTCCCACCGCAAAAGACTTTGGCTGCATCAGAATCTGATGTTCATGAAGCATGGCAAAGGTATCCCTTGCACTATGGCCAATGGCCAGAACCAGTGCTTCACATGGGATCTCTTCGGTATGATTTACACAGACACCGACAAGCTGCTGATCTTTGATTTTCAGATCGGTAACCTTACATCCAAAACGTACTTCTCCTCCAAGAGAAAGAATCTCCTGTCGAATATGTTTTACTACATTTCTAAGTACATCCGTTCCGATATGTGGTTTATTCACATATAAAATATCCGGGTCAGCACCGGCTTCTACGAAGGTTTTTAATACATAATGATTTCTCCCACAGGCATCTTTTACCAGTGTATTCAGTTTTCCATCGGAAAACGTACCAGCGCCGCCTTCCCCGAACTGTATGTTCGATTCCGTGTCCAGGATTCCATTTTTCCAGAATTGTTCTACCGATGTAGTTCTATGATCTACATCGACTCCACGCTCCAGTATCAGCGGACGGTAACCTGCTCTTGCCAGCAGCAGAGCACAGAAAAGACCGGCAGGGCCAAACCCGGCAATCACCGGGCGATGAGGAAGCTCTTCACTTCCACTTTCTGGCATCTGATATGGGGAATCCGTAACCTGACTGATGGTTACCTGCTGCTTTTTTTTCAAAACCTGCTGCTCTTTTGCCAGGCAGAAGTCTACCGTCAGTACATAATATAAATCTGGCTTTTTCCTGGCATCGAGAGACTGTTTGCGAACCCGTAATTCTTTGATATCCGAAGCCTGGATTTTTAGTTTTCGGGCAATCTCTTTACGTAAAAGTGCTTCATCATAATTCAGAGGTACCTTTAACTGCTGTATTCTAATCATGGTCTTCTCCTTTTTTGTGACTGGTAACTTTTGCAGCACTGCTCTTCCCTGCAAGATATCCGGTGGACCAGGCCCACTGCAGGTTGTATCCTCCGCAGATACCGTCCACATCCATCAGTTCTCCTGTCAGATACAGACCGCTGATGATACGTGATTCCATCGTGCACGGATCGATCTCAGAAAGAGTCACTCCACCCCCACATACCTGTGCCTGCTCAAAAGACCTGGTTCCGGTTATGGTAAGTGGCAGATGTTTGATCATCTTACAGATGCGCTTTGTCTGCGTTTCGTCCGGTCTGTCAGAAGCTTTCCTGATCTGACAGAGTTCCAGTATCACAGGAATCATTTTCTTCGGAAGGATACCGGTAAGACGATCCCCGATGGATTCTTCCTCCTTCTTTTTGTACAAAAGGTCAAATAACCCTTTCTCTGTCACCGAAGGCAGACAGTCTACGCTTACCTGTACACGGCCCTTTTGCTGCAGCGTCGCGGATGCATATCGACTGAGCTGAAATACTACAATCCCGGAGATTCCATATTCCGTCCACTGTAGTTCGCCCGATTCAGAAAAATGTTGAACCGCAGATCCGTCAGAAGGCCAGATCTCCATGTCTATCACTGCCCTGGTACGGAGACCAGCCAGTTTTTTTACAAAAGATTCCTGGCATTTTAGCGGTACCAGCGCCGGAAATGGTTTTTGTATGGTATGTCCACACATCCGGGCCAGCGCATAGCCACTTCCATCCGATCCGGTAGCCGGAACTGCCTGAGAACCACAGGCCAGGATCACCGCATCTGCTTCATAGTGCCAGCCTTCTGTATAAACCGTCCATTTACCCTCTTTTTTTTCTATCCCAGTTACTTTTTCCCGGCATTTTAGCTTTACAGAAAGCTTCTGGATCTCAAGAAGCAGACGGTCAGCCACAGAAGATGCCTGATCCGTCAGCGGATAAACCCCACTGCCCCGGTTCTGGAGCAAAAGTCCCATTTCTTCAAAGAACTGCATGGTACTGTGATGATCGAACTGTGACAGCACCTGCTGACAGAACATCCTGTTCCCACCACGGTAACAGTCCTCTCTGGAAAAATCCAGACTGGTAAGATTGCATCTGCCATTACCGGTCATTAAAAGCTTTTTTGCCGGCTTGTCCATAGCTTCCAGAACGGTAACGCGAGCCCCCTCCCGGGCTGCTGCAATGGCCGCCATGAGACCGGAAGCTCCGCCACCGATTACAATGATTGATTTCATGTTCTATCCTTATCTATATTGTTACGTTAGAAAGATCTACAAGGTTACGTTCTTTCATGCGCTGCAGAGACTTCAGAATTCCCAGCTTGGCATGCTGCCAGGTCAGTCCGCCCTGAAAATAGACTGCATAAGGCGGTTTGATTGGACCATCTGCACTCAGTTCAATAGAGGATCCCTGGATAAAAGCCCCTGCTGCCATGATAACATCACTGTCATAACCAGGCATAGCCCATGGTTCCGGCGTTACATAGCTGTCTACCGGAGCCGCTGCCTGAATTCCTTCGCAGAAAGCAATCACACCCTCCGGATAGCCAAATTCTACAGCCTGGATAATATCATGACGGCTTTCTGATCCGTCCGGTATTACATGAAAGTCCAGTTTTTCATAGATATTTGCTGCAAAGATAGCGCCTTTTAAAGCTCCGTTTACCACGGTTGGAGCCAGGAATAATCCCTGGAAAAAGTCTTTATTTACACCAAGGGAAGCACCTACTTCTTTTCCAAGTCCCGGAGAAGTCAGACGGTAAGCACAGTTTTCAATGCAGGCATTGGTTCCTGCAATATAGCCGCCGATTGGTGCCAGTCCACCGCCTGGATTTTTAATCAGAGAGCCAACCACCATATCTGCCCCAAAATCACTTGGTTCCATCGTTTCTACGAATTCTCCGTAACAGTTATCTACCATAACGATGATGTCAGATCGAATGGATTTCACAAACTGAATGGCTTCTGCGATCCTGGAAACAGATAGCGAAGGACGAGTCTGGTAGCCCTTGGAACGCTGAATCTCTACCAATTTTGTTTTGGAAGAAATGGCTTTTCGGATTCCTTCAAAGTCAAATTCTCCTTCCGGTGTCAGATCAACCTGTGCATAAGTAATGCCATATTCTGCCAGAGATCCGTTGGATGGACGGATACCGATGACTTCTTCCAGGGTATCGTATGGTTTCCCGGAAATAGAGATCATCTCATCCCCTGGACGCAAATTGCCAGCCAGTGCCAGTGCCAGTGCATGGGTTCCACAGGTAATCTGTGGACGCACCAGTGCTGCTTCTGTGTGGAAAACAGCGGCATAGACACTTTCAAGCGTTTCGCGTCCCAGATCATTATATCCATACCCGGTACTGCCCTGAAAACATTCTGCGCTGACCCGGCATTTCTGCATGGCACCGATCACCTTCAACTGATTATATTCTGTAACCTCATCGATCTGAGCAAATCGCTTCTTCAATGTTTTCTCAACGGCATTTCCAAAATCCAGAACGTCTTTGTCTACGCCCAGTTCCTGATACATGCCTGTGATTGTTTCTGTATTCATCATCTTCTCCTCGTCTGCTGTTGGACTCTATACCGTCTGTTCCGGTAATATTCCTTTTTGCTGTAATGTAGTTATCATAAATTCCAGGATGCTGGTTCCTTTTCCCTCAAAGTCACCTTTGGAGATCCAGGTAACATCCCGTTCCCGCTTAAACCAGGTAATCTGCCGTTTGGCGAAGTGACGGGTATCCCGTTTGATCCGATAAATGGCTTCTTCCAGAGAGATTGTTCCATCCAGATAGTCCAGAATCTCTTTGTAGCCCAGTCCCTGCATGGATACCATATCTCTGGTATAGCCTTTTTTCTTCAGGAATGTAACTTCCTCTACCAGCCCATCGACAAGCATCTGATCAATACGCTGGTCAATGCGTTCATACAACTTTTTTCGTTCATCGTTTAAGACAAAATAGGCAAAATGATAAGGGGACTTTTTTTGCCGCTCCTGTTCGTTGTGTTCGGAGATTCTCGTCCCGGTTTCCTGGTAAAACTCCAAAGCCCGAACCACCCGTTTTACATTGTTGGCATGGATATCTTCTGCTGATTTCGGATCTACTTCCGCCAGTTTCTGATGTAAATATTCTGCCCCCTTTTCTGCTGCCAGAGTCTCCAGCTGCTGTCGGATAGAAAGATCTCCTTTGTTTTCCGTAAAATCTATATCATACAATAAGGCCTGAATATAAAATCCGGTGCCACCTACCACAATGGGAATATGTCCATGATCGTAGATCTGCTGCAAATATTTTTTTGCCATCTGCTGAAAACGCACAACATGGAATTCTTCGTCCGGTTCTAATTCATCAATCAGATAATGGGGAACACCCTGCATTTCTTCCGGACGAATTTTGGCCGAACCAATATCCATACCTTTGTATACCTGCATGGAATCTGCTGAAATAATTTCTCCTCCAATTGCCTGTGCAAGATGGATGGACAACGCCGTTTTCCCCACTGCAGTTGGACCGGTTAAAATCACTAATGGTTGTTTCATCGTTTCCATTGATTTCCTTTTCATTTCTTTTATACAATTCGTTTGAATTTCTTTTCAATCTCATACTTGGACATGGAGATAATCGTTGGCCGTCCGTGAGGACAGTGGTAAGGATTCTCCAGTGTCATCAGTTCATCGATCAGGGCATGTACTTCCGAGACAGACAGCTTATGATTACCCTTCACAGCTGCCTTGCAGGACATGGTAGCTACCCGGTCTTTGATAAGATCTACGCTGACATTTAGCGGCTGACTCTCCAGTGCATCCAGCATCTCAATAAAAAGATCATCCCTGGCAATACCGAACAGGTTATCCGGTACTGCTCTCAGGGCATATTCTTTGCCTCCGAATTCTTCAATCTCAAATCCAATCTTCTGGAAATAAGGCATATGTTTCTGCAACGTCTCTGCTTCCTGAATGCTTAAGGTCAGTATCACCGGCGGATTCAGAATCTGGGAGGTGTGTTCCCGCCTGTCCATCGCTTTCATGGTTTTTTCGTATAGTACCTTTTCGTGTGCCGCATGCTGGTCAATGATAAAAAGATTATCCCGGAATTCAATCAGCCAGTAGGTATCAAACAGCTGTCCAATAATCCGGTGTTCTTTTACATTCTGACGGTCCAGCAGTTTTTCTGAAAAGAAATCCGATTCTTTCACGCTGCTGTTCGCCATCTGCTCCATTTCCATGGAATATCTGGCAGCCGGTGAAGTCTGTGAGTCTGTGGCTTCTGATGATGCAGCAGACTGCATCGCCCGCTCAGATCTTTCTGGCTGCCAGGATGGTGCCGTATAGGACGATGTAATCTCCCGGATCGCCCTGGTATCTTCTTCGCTCAACTGCTTTTTTACAGGAACGGATGTCTGATGCGCCAGGAGACTTAATTTCTCCCGCGATGGCTGTGCCTCACGTTCCGGTATGCCTCTGCCTTGTGCAGAAGCTGTCAGCATCGAAGAAATCCGGCTTTTTTCAAATGGTTCTGGCAGATTTCCTTTTTTCTCCTGTGGGCGCACTTCTTTTTCCTCGTTTCCCACAGTGACCTGTACAATCATCTCTTTATGGGAAAGAGTGTTCAGGACGGTCTGATAGACATCCTGATATAATTTCTCATTTTCTGCAAACCGCAGCTCCATCTTCGTCGGATGCACGTTGATATCCAGCATCTCGGTATCGATCTGGAAATGCAGTACGGTAAATGGATATTTATGCTTCATCATAAAGGACTGGTATGCATCCTCGATCGCCCTGGATATAATTTTACTCTTAATATACCGTCCGTTTACGAAATAGTTTTCAAAGTTTCTGTTTCCCCTGGAGATCACCGGTTTCCCAATGAATCCTGTGATCTTCATTCCATTTTCAAAGGTTTTTTCCACTTCCAGAAGATTATTTGTAATATCTCTTCCGTAAATATTATAGATAATATCTTTCAGCTGGTGATTTCCGGAGGTATGAAGCTTCACCTGGGAACCGGCAATAAATTTAAAGGATACTTCCGGATGGGACAGCGCCATGCGCTCCATCAGTTCGCTGATATATCCCGTTTCGGTCTGAGGGGTTTTTAAAAACTTCTTTCTGGCCGGCGTATTGTAGAAAATGTTCCGCACCAGAAATGTAGTGCCGGAAGGCGCACCGATCTCTTCCAGACTCTTTTCCTTTCCTCCTTCGATCAGATAGCGGGTACCGGTCAGACTTTCCGGTGTCTTACTGATCAGTTCTACCTGGCAGACCGCTGCAATACTGGAAAGTGCCTCACCACGAAACCCCAGGGAGGTGACATCCAGCAAATCTTCTGCCGTTCGGATTTTACTGGTTGCATGACGCAAAAAAGCAGTTGGAATCTGCTCTGCTTCAATACCGGAACCGTTATCTGTGATACGGATAAAAGAGATTCCTCCCTCTTTGATCTCAACAGTAACAGCCGTGGCTCCTGCATCAATGGCATTTTCCACCAGCTCTTTTACAATAGAGGACGGCCGTTCAATGACCTCCCCGGCTGCAATTTTATCAATGGTCTGTTCATCTAATACGACAATTTTATTCATGTATCAGCCCTTCTTTACCATCTGTTCTTTAATCGGTTCTGTAAACGATTCAGTACATTCAGCGCTTCTATCGGTGTCAGAGTGGAAATCTCGATTTCTTTTAACTCATTCAGGACATCCTCGTCACTGACGGTATCCATCAGCGTCATCTGTTCCAGATCTACCTGATCGTATTTCTGGACTTTGCTTTTGAATTTTTTCTCCTGTGCAATCTCACTGACGGTCTCTGTAATGTCTGCATCGCTGAGTTCCTGTACCAGTTCCTTGGCACGTTCAATGACACTGTCCGGTACACCGGCCAGTTTGGCCACCTGAATACCGTAACTCTTGTCTGCACCGCCTTTGACAATCTTTCGTAAAAATACAATATCATCGCCTTTTTCTTTTACGGCGATACAATAATTATTTACATTGGAAAGCTTGCCTTCCAGTTCGGTCAGCTCATGATAATGAGTGGCAAATAAAGTCTTGGCTCCAAGAAGCTTTGGATTGCTGATGTGCTCTACCACCGCCCATGCAATACTAAGGCCGTCAAAGGTACTGGTTCCACGACCGATTTCATCCAGAATCAACAGACTGTTGGAGGTGGCATTACGCAGAATATTGGCAACTTCCGTCATCTCTACCATAAATGTGCTCTGACCGGAAGCCAGATCATCGGATGCTCCTACACGGGTAAAGATCCGGTCTACAATGCCAATTTTCGCACTGGATGCCGGTACAAAGGATCCAATCTGAGCCATCAGCACAATTAACGCTGTCTGACGCATATACGTGGATTTACCGGCCATATTCGGACCTGTGATAATAGAAATACGGTTCTTTCCATTATCCAGCAGGGTATCATTGGCAATGAACATATCATGATCGATCATTTTTTCTACCACCGGATGACGGCCGTCCTTGATCTGAATCAGCCCTTTCGTATTCATCTTCGGGCAGACATAATTATTCCGCTCAGCCACCAGGGAAAGAGATGCAAATACGTCCAGTGCGGCAATGGCTTTGGCCGTCTTCTGGATACGGACAATCTCTGCCCCCAGTTTGTCCCGCACTTCACAAAACAGGTTATATTCCAGTGCCACCAGTTTATCTTCCGCTCCCAGAATCATATCTTCCAGCTCTTTTAACTCCGGTGTGATGTAACGTTCTGCATTGGCCAGGGTCTGCTTTCGCATATAGTGTTCCGGAACCAGATCCTTATAAGAATTCGTCACTTCCAGATAATAGCCAAATACCTTGTTGTACTTGATACGCAGATTCTTGATTCCGGTCGCTTCCCGCTCTTTCGCTTCCAGCTGTGCAATCCAGGTCTTGCCTTCTGTCTTGGCATTGCGCAGCTTATCTACTTCCTCATGGAAGCCGGTCTTAATCATATCCCCATCCCGGACGGAAATCGGTGGTTCATCCATAATGGACTGATCCACCAGCTCATACAGATCCTGAAGGGGGTCCAGATCAGCCTGAATCTCTTTTAACAGGTCACACTGAAAATCATCCAGCAGACAGCGGATCGCCGGAAGCATCTCCAGAGAGCTCTTAAAAGCAATCAGATCCCGTGGATTTGCCGACTGATAGCTGATCTTACTGATCAGACGCTCCAGGTCATAGACCGGATTTAAGTATTCCCGGATCTCTTCTCTGGCAATGGCATTTTGATTCAGCTCGCCAATGGCTTTCTGACGCTTTTCAATCTCCTCCAGATCAATCAGAGGCTGCTCAATGAAACTGCGCAGCATGCGGGCGCCCATGGCCGTCTTCGTCTTATCCAGTACCCATAAAAGTGATCCCCGCTTCTGCTTTTCCCGCAGGGTCTCACACAGTTCCAGATTGCGGCGGCTGGAGCTGTCAATTAACATAAATTTTCCAGTAATATACGGTGTCAGCTTCGTCAGGTTGGAAATCGATGTTTTCTGTGTCTCAATCAGATATTGCAGCAGTGCACCTGCTGCAATCACGCCGCAGTCAAAATCATCCAGTCCCAGACCGGAAAGCGTACTCGTATGAAAATGATCCATCAGTGCCTTTTTACAAAGCTCATCGTCAAAATACCAGCTGTCCAGGGAATAAACCGAGATCCCAAGACGGGTGCGGAAATCTTCCACATCAATTCCGCTGACATAAAAAGAATGGTTACAGATAATCTCAGACGGAGAATATCTGGAGATCTCATCATTCAGCTTCTTTGCCGTATCTACTTCTGTTACAAAATAAACACCGGTAGTAATATCTGCCACAGAAATACCATATTTATCTGCGGTATAGACAATGGACATCAGGTAATTATTCTTGGTCTCATCCAGCGCCAGAGCATCTAAGGTAGTACCAGGTGTCACGATACGAATCACTTCCCGCTTTACAATTCCTTTTGCGGTCTTTGGATCCTCTACCTGCTCACAGATGGCTACTTTATAGCCTTTGGATACCAGTTTATTCAGATAACCGTCTACGGCATGGAACGGAATACCGCACATTGGTGCACGTTCCTCCAGTCCGCAGTTCTTTCCGGTTAATGTGATCTCCAGTTCTCTGGATGCGGTAATGGCATCGTCAAAGAACATTTCGTAAAAGTCACCCAGCCGGTAAAACAAGATGCAGTCCCTGTACTCTTCTTTGGTCTTCAAGTACTGCTGCATCATGGGTGTCATAGTATTTTTGTCACTCATTACTTCTTCATTTCTCCCATATAATAAAAGCCCTTACATTCTGCCAGATAAACATCTACGATCTTTCCGATCAGATCAGCTGTTCCCGGAAAATGTACCAGGAGATTGTTGCTCAATCGTCCGGTCACCAGAGAGGCATCGTGATCATTGATCTCTTCTACCAGTACCGGCAGGGTCTGACCGGTCAGCCGGGCAGATTCTTCTCTGGAGATTTCCTGTACTTCTTTTAACAGACGGTCAAAACGAGGTTTTACGACTTCTTCCGGCACCTGATTGTCCATTTTGGCAGCAGGCGTACCGGTACGTTTGGAATAGATGAAAGTAAAGGCACTGTCATAGCGAACTTTTCTTACCACATCCAGTGTTTCTTCAAAGTCTTCTTCTGTCTCTCCCGGGAAACCTACAATGATATCGGTAGTCAGGGAAATATCCGGTATTGCAGCTTTTAATTTTTCCACCAGCGTCAGATACTGTTCTTTATCGTAATGACGGTTCATAATCTTTAAAAGCCGGCTGCTTCCTGACTGCAGAGGCAGATGCATATGCCTGCAGATTTTCTTCGAATGCGCCATCACCTCAATCAATTCATCAGATAAATCTTTTGGATGGGAAGTCATAAAACGGATCCGTTCCAGACCTTCTATTTTTTCAATTTCCTGAAGAAGCTGTGCGAACGTAACCGGCTGTTCCAGATTTTTGCCATAAGAGTTCACATTCTGTCCCAGAAGCATGACTTCTACCACTCCGTCCGCTACCAGACGTTCTATTTCCCGGATAATATCCTTCGGTTCTCTGCTTCGTTCCCGGCCGCGAACATACGGAACAATACAGTAACTGCAGAAATTGTTGCAGCCAAACATGATGTTCACCCCGGACTTAAATGGGTATTTTCGCTCTACCGGAAGGTCCTCGACAATCCTGGTCGTGTCCTTCCAGACATCAATCACCATCTTACCGGAAGTCAGCCGCTGGTAAATCAGCTCCGCAAACTTATAGATATTGTGGGTTCCAAAGATCAGGTCAACAAAACGATAACTCTTCTGCAGCTTTTCCACAACTTCTTTTTCCTGCATCATGCAGCCACATAAAGCGATCAGCATATGAGGATGTTTTTTCTTAATACCGCCAAGAACTCCAAGGCGGCCATAAACACGCAGGTTGGCATTTTCCCTTACGGTACAGGTGTTATAAATGACAAAGTCTGCATCTTCCCCTTCCACCAGCTGATAGCCAATCTTTTCCAGAATACCGGCCAGCTTCTCACTGTCCCGGGCATTCATCTGACAGCCAAATGTGATTGGAGATGCCGTCAGCGGACGTCCAAGTTCCTTTGAGAGCTCAGCAATCTTTTCTCTGCATTTTTCCATGAAATAGTACTGTCGTTCCGGTTCTTTTTTCGGGATGATTTCTCCATACATCGCAGATTCCGTTACCAGCAGTTCTGGTGCCACATCATACTGATCAGAAGGAATCTGGTCAAATACCTGAAAATCAAAGGCAATGGCTACACTGGTCATACCCGGATGAGCTGCCAGAAAACGGTCGTAAAATCCCTGTCCGTAACCACAGCGATGGCGGTTTTTATCAAATCCTACGCCTGGCACAATCAAAAAAGCATCATCCTCCGTTGCTTCGATCTCAGTAACTGGTTCTGGAATATCATAATATCCAGGAGCCAGATCATCATAAGAAGTAATGTAATAATACTTCATGGTATCAGGACCTGTTACCTTTGGAGCGGCAGTCTTCTTTCCCATAGCCCATGCTGCTTCAAGCATTGGCCGAACAGACACTTCTCCCTTACAGTCCATATAGACAAAAATAGTGTCGGCATTTTGAAATGCCGGCAACTCGATAATTTTCTGATTAATCAGTTGGCTTTTTTTCTCTAATTCCTGTGGATCAGAACTTTTTCTGACCTGGAATACTTTTTTTCTAATTTCCTTTTTTTCCATGTTTTGCTCCGTATTTTTCACCCAGATTTACAATCGTTCCATCTTTTTCTTTGATATCAATATTATCCAGCTGTGATTTTAAGCTGGCTCTGAATGCTGCGATATATTCTGCACGAAGTACCTGCTGCTCCATTTTTTCTTCTGCAGTCAGTCCTTCCGCCTTGGCTTTATGTGCAAGTTCATTAATACGTGCTATTTGTTTTTCTGAAACTCCCATAGTTCCTCCTGTTTGTTATTTATTGATGCTATGCAGATATTCTTCCAGCGAAAACGTATGATCTTTCTTTCCCAGAAACAGGGTGCCTAAGTTTTCTCCCAGGAGAAGTTTATGAATAATATGAAAATCTTTTCCGTTGGCGATGATCATGTCTGCCCCGGACGAGGTTGCTATTCTGGCTGCTGACAGCTTGGTGCTCATGCCGCCGGTTCCTACGGAACTGGTGGTACCTTTCCCCATTTTCATCAGATCTTCATTTAAATTCTCTACTACATGGATAAATTCTGCGTCAGGATTTCGATGAGGATCATCGGTAAAGAGTCCGTCAATATCCGACAGCAGAATCAGTAAATCAGCCCCTACCAGAGAAGACACCAGGGCAGACAACGTATCGTTGTCACCAAATTGAATCTCATAAGTAGATACGGTATCATTTTCATTTACAATCGGAATCGCATCCAGTTTCAGCAATTCCTGAAAAGTGTTATAAGCATTACGCCTGCTTTCATCATTCGTAATCGTATTCTTGGTTATCAGCACCTGTGCCGCCATATGACCATATTCGGCGAACAGCTTCTGATAAATCATCATCAGCTGTGCCTGACCGATGGCCGCACACGCCTGCTTCTCTTCCAGTTTTTTGGGCTTTCTCTGAAAACCGGCACTCCGGCTGCCTACAGCAATGGCACCGGAAGATACCAGAATCACATCTTTTCCCATATTTTTAATATTACAGATCTCACGGATCAGAATCTCCAGCTTGGTCAGATCCAGCGCACCGGTCTGTGGATGCGTCAGGGAAGAAGATCCGATCTTAATGATAATTCTGCTTTTGTCTTTTAATGTCTCACGGATATCCAACCTTTTAACCTCCTGCTGTATCCCTATAAAAATTTGATTTTTCTTAAAATTGCGATCAGTGTCGCACCTTTTGGCAATGTCTCAATCTCTGATTCACGGATGCCTTTCAGACGGATCAGGAAGAACCCATATACCAGAATGGCAATGAGAACTGCCAGAAGAACCGCAATCGCATTGGCAATGTAAGTAAGCATATAAGAAGGATCACTTCCACCTGCCAGCAGAATCAGATGATCGACACCCCAGTATACTGCCATGGCTGCGATTCCCATAAATGCGGCAGAAATCAGTGGAATGATAAAGGTCTTCGGAATCTCCTGCCGATAATGCAGATGTCTCTTAATGGCCATGGAATTCAACACACATACAATAAACGCAAACAGTGTATTGGCATATACGACACCATAAATATTCAAATTAAATTTCTTTAAAAAGAGAATCAGAGCTATGACATGGATCACAAGCGCTATCGCACTGTGCTTTACCGGTTCTCTCATCCGGCTCATTCCCTGCAAAACAGCTGTGGAAAGCGTAGAGATTGCAAAGAGAACAATCATCAGCCCGCCTGCCTGCATAATGCTTGCAGGAAGTCTGTGGCTGTCACGGAACAACAGCTGCATAATCGGCGAAGCAAGCGCTGCCAGACCCACCGCACATGGAATCGTAATGATCATCGTATAGCGCATGGTAGTGCGCACCTTGATCTTTGCATCACGGTAATCCCCGTTAATCATAGCCGCCGATAAAGACGGAACTACCGATGGGGCCAGCGAAGAAGCCAGTACCAGAGGTACGTTCATCAGAACATAAAACTTTCCGCTGTAAATACCATAGATGATCGTGTATTGTTCCTTGGTATACCCCTGTCCCGCCAGGATCGTATTAAAAATAGACTGATCCAGCGTCGGGGTGATATTGTAAATCAGTGTACTCAGTACTACCGGTAAAATGGTCGTAAGAATAGCCGCATAAATCGCCCGGTCAGACTCGGTTCTTTTCGTCTGGTCATGGCGCAGATACCTGCGATTGGATTTCTGAAAAATACTATATACAATAACCAGAAAAACAAGTGCAACCGCCACACTGACTACGGTACCGGATGTACCGCCCGCTGCTCCCATCGCCGGTCTCATAGATGGATCATCTCCGGCAACAGAGACTCCATAACGGAATAACAGCGCAGCTGCTATCACAGACACAAAAGCGTTTACAATCTGTTCAATAATCTGAGAAACAGCTGTAGGAACCATGGACTCATGCCCCTGAAAATATCCCCGAAAAACACCCGCAATGGCAAAAATGAAGATAGCCGGTGACAGAACACGCAGGGCGTAGGATGCATGGTCTACTTTCATAATGCTGCCACAGATAACGCCAGCCAGAAAGAAGGTCAGCAATGAGATGACGCCGCCTGCTATGACAGAGAAGCGCATGGCACAACGGAATACTTTCTGTGCATTTTTATACTGCCCCTGGTGAAGCCGTTCGGAAACCAGTTTGGAAACGGCAAGAGGCAGGCTGAAAGTGGAAATCATTAACAGGATCGTATAGATCTGATTGGCAGTGGTGTAATAACCGTTTCCCTCATCTCCCAGTATATTGGTCAGGGGAATTCGATAAATCATTCCAATGACTCTGGCAATAATCGATGCCACAGCAAGAATGGTACCCTGCACTAAATAATTCGATTTGTTTTCTTTCTTTTCCACTTAGCCTTATCCTCCATGTTACTTTTTGTTACTCTTTGTTCTGTCTGATCTTTTGTATGTCATTTGCATTATTCAAAGCTTGTATCGTCTTTTCTGGTATCCTGTACGATGCATACCCAGGTCTTACCCTGATTAATTGCAATTTCATTGCCATCTGCATCATAATATTTTGCAGGACCCCAGTCTGAATCTTTTACCCAGGTCGCATGTTCATAGGTACCTTTGGTGAACAGGATTGCATCTCCGCCTGAATTGGTGTTGATATTCAGATATCCATGATCATCATAGTTCTGAATCTCGCAATACTGAATGATCACATTGTCGACTGCCAGCTGATCACCTGTGGTATCATCAATCTGAGCAGCACCTGCAGAGCGGTCAGGATATTCACTTCTTAAGTATTTTTCGGTTGTAGTATCATAATCGAAGAATGGATAGTTTGTATACTTATGCGGTACAATATGGGTTGCGGTTCCTTCCGGATAAGTTACTGTCTCTCCGTCAGCAGCGAACTTGAAGTGACCGGTATAGTCATTATCCAGTTCCATGCTGTAGCCCTTACGTTCGATACCTTTTAAGATACCTTCTCCACTGGTATAGCAGTTATGTGGTGCTACACGGTCAGAAGAGCGGAAGAAAACATCTTCACCGGCATAACCGTTCAGTTCTCCAACGGAATCCTGATACTGAAGACCACTGATATTATTTACCATATCAGAATTCAGTAAATCATAAGCATATACTGCCTGTCCATAGTGTACATAGATTGCATCGAATTCCAGCGCCCAGTCAATATAATAGTCACGACAGCTTCTGACCGGACCAATCTTGTCAATGCCATCTACAGAATCAAAGATAGCCATCATACGGGTAATTTCCCCTTCAACCGGAGCTTCGTAAATCACAGATGCATTCTCAATTCCAGACTGTGGCAGAGCATTGATAATATTGTTAATCATCACAGCAACCGGTCGCTGAAGCGCAATCTCTGCATCCGTAAGCTGTCCGGTCAGATAGCTGTGAATCTGTCCATTCTCATCCGGTGTTTCTCTTTCCCCGCCGCCCCGCTGAATATCGGTACGCGGTGTCTGATACCAGGAATCAGAACTTCCGGCACTTTCGGACGAATCATCAGAGTATTCTTCGCTGTAAGAACCATCATCATAGTATTCTTCATTGTAGGAATCAATATCATAATAGGTTCCGTCATCATAATATTCTTCTGCGGATATCATCTGTCCTGATATCAGACAGGACATTGCAGATACTCCAAGTAAACACGCTACCAGTTTCTTTCTCATAGTTATAGCCTCCTTTGTTTAAAAAATCAATCTCGGTTTATATGCAAAAGATTCAGTATGTCTTTTTGCTTTTGTTCCATAATCTTTGCTTCCGGCTCTGTCATATGATCATAGCCAATGAGGTGATACATACTGTGAGCCACCAGAAAAGCAAACTCACGCAGCCTGGAATGTCCATATTCCGCAGCCTGGGCATTTACATGATCTACTGAGATCACAATATCTCCCAGCATCAGTTCCCCACTGTCCGGATCAAAACTGTCCATGCCCTCTTCTTCCAGAAAATCAAATTCTCCCGGCACCGGAAACTGCGTCATTGGAAATGACAATACATCGGTAGCCCGGTCAATTCCCCTCTGCTGCAGATTGATCTCATGGATTTCGCTGTCTGTTGTTAACGTAAGATCAACCGTTGCTTCATAAGGACAGTTTTCTGAATCCAGAACGGCATTCATTACCTGAAAGGCCACTTCTTTGCAGTCAAACTCAAATTCATTGGTACATTCTTCAGATAGATTCAGTGTCATAGTCGTTATCCTCTCTGATGTTCTGACGAACTTTTCTGTTTTCTGGAAGCAGTACGTCTGCTCTGCTTCGCTTCATAATCATCATAAGCCTTTACAATCTTCTGTACCAGAGGATGACGAACCACGTCTTTACTGGTAAGTGTGCAGAATGCAATTCCTTCCACCTTTCCAAGCACTCTGGCAGCTACATCCAATCCGGACTGCGTGCCGGACGGAAGATCCTTCTGTGTCATATCCCCGGTGACAATCACCTTGGATCCGAATCCGATTCTTGTCAGAAACATCTTCATCTGTGCCGGTGTGGTATTCTGGGCTTCATCCAGAATAATATAGGCATTATCCAGAGTACGTCCTCTCATATAAGCCAGAGGAGCCACCTCAATCAGTCCTTTTTCCATATTTTTCTGGAAACTCTCCGGTCCCATGATCTGATATAATGCATCATACAGCGGGCGCAGGTAAGGGTCTACTTTGCTTTGCAGATCTCCTGGCAAAAATCCAAGTTTTTCACCTGCTTCAATCGCAGGTCTTGTAAGAATAATTCTTGCAGCTTCTTCGTTTTTAAATGCCTGAATGGCCATCGCCATGGCCAGATAGGTCTTTCCGGTACCTGCGGGCCCGATCCCAAATACAATCATATTCTTGCGGATCGCATCAATATAAGCCTTCTGGCCTAATGTCTTTGGCTTAATCTGCTTCCCATTGATAGTATGGCAGATACAGTCCTTATCAATCTCTACGATAGCCGACTCCTGATCTTCCATGGCAAGTGCCAGTACGTAATCTACATTCTGTTCGGTAATGGTATTGCCGGCTTTCGCCAGTGTGGTCAGACTCTCAATAATCTGAGCCGCTTTCCTGGATCCATATTCACTGCCCAGGATCTTAATATTGCCTTCTCTGGAAATAATCGTAACATGCAGCGTCTTCTCGATCCGCTTGACATGCTGGTCAAACTGACCGAAGATATTTGCTTCCAGATTCGCCGGTATCGTAACCGATGTTTCAATAATACTCATGAAAAGGTTCCTTCCTCGTTGTCTTCCATGACTTCTGTCTGCATGGAGGGTATGCGTCTGGTATCTGAAGTATATGCCTGATAAGTACAGATACACTTACAGAAAGTCATACCCGTTTCTATTCTAACATTTTTTTTCAATATTTGAACCCCTTTTTCTTTTTTTTCCGCAATAAATTTATCCAGTTTCTGGATAGATAGTTCCTTCAGCTGCCGGTCTGACAGAAGAACCGGATGCTGAGCGAATGTCCGGATCCTGATTTTCCCCCAAATCACAGGAAGATAGAAATCCGAAAAAAGGGTCAGCTGCTGTTCTTCTGTTACTATTTCGTGCTGTGTTGTATCTGGAAGATCCGTCAGCGTAGAAAAGAACTGATGAAAGAACTTCAAATAATATCCATGCTGCACTTCCTCAGAAAAAAGAGTCTGCATCTGCTCCCGTGAAATGATGCTGGTGTAAGTATCAGAAATCTCCAGCACAATATCTGCATCTGCATTTACGTATTCCTGTGCAACAACTTCATTTTCATCATTTGTGACCGGAATCACACCAGATACAAGCAGATCGCCTTTTTGTACCTCCTGTCCGATTGCCACACAGGCCACACCTGAACGGATGAACATATCTGTGACTGTTCCATCGCAGACTGCAACCAGGCTGCTTCCTGATGAATCGAACGAAGTTTCTTCTGGGAGCATAGAATAGCTTTGGT
Organism: uncultured Marvinbryantia sp.; assembly: GCA_934408725.1. Taxonomy (GTDB): domain Bacteria; phylum Bacillota; class Clostridia; order Lachnospirales; family Lachnospiraceae; genus Marvinbryantia. Next base: position 4,304 of record CAKRVB010000025.1, on the reverse strand, counting down.
CTGTATTTTCTTTCAGATCAATTTTCAAAAGTGTTCCCTGTTTTCGGACAGCCACCCAGGTAACTTTCGGAAAAGCATTTCGAATATCGGCAGCAGTCTGTTTACAGTCGATGTCTTTCTTTGCACTGCCGTATCCGATACTGGAATCATTCAGATACTGTATCAGCTGTTCCCTGGTAATTTCCTGATTTCCATGGATCTCGATTTTCCAGATATGCTGAGACAGCAAATATAGAAAAAAACAGCACCAGATCCATCCAAGCAAAAGAAATTTGCGTTTTCGGTGCTGTTTCAGAAAAAAAGGAAAACCGTATTTTCTGGCCACAGATACATGTACATGGCATTTTTTTACAAGACGTTTGATTTTCAGGAAATCTTCCGCTTTCATGGTCATGGTAAAGTTCTCGTCGCCCCCCGCAATTTGATACAGAGGAATCCCATGATTGACACAGAGATTGAAGAAACGTTCACAGGAACAGCCAGTGACAGATACCCTGATATATCCTGTCAGAAGAGAATATTCATTCTGCATAAAAAACCTGCCTTTATAAAAAAGTGATTTGCTCAATACAGCCCGCCACAGTCAGCCGGGTGCCTGAATATTCCCGGATCAGCAGATCATGACCGCAGAGTTCTATCTGACAGGTTTTACATTGCAGGAGCAGCTTTTTTTCATCATAATCAATGATGCGGCTGTAGTTTTCCAGCTTCATCTGCCGATTTCCAAATAATTGCAGATAAGCACACCCCGGAAACGTATCCGCTGGGATTTCCATGGTTTCCATAACCCTGGGAGCTGATTTCAGAAAGAACATTTTTTCACCAATCTATGCTGTTTTCTAAAAGATATGTATTTTCTGATACAAATATGTCACTCCCGATCTTTTTCCCGGTAAAAAATCAGTCCAAACCAGGTAACCGTATGCATATCCGTGTAAAAATCTATCTGATATTTTTCCGTCAGATCTACAACTAATATGCCATAACTCTCTATACAGGGAATCGCCATATCCGGATGACGGCAGCTGTCCGGGTAGGCACATTTACTGCAAATCTGGCAGGAATCTCCTGACAATGCAAAACAGGAAATCCCTTCTTCACGAAATTCTTTTAGCATTTCTCTGGTGATTTCTTCGTGAGAGGTACGAGAAGCCAGTGCTTCGGAAAAAATGGAAGAGTCTGTCACTTCTGCCTGCGTCGTATAAAGCAGTACCCGGTCATAATCCTGACAGCGTTTGCGGCATTCTTCTACTTCTCCTACCCCTGGAGGACAGGACCATGATTTTCCGTAACGTTCACACTCGGTCTCACAGATATGCCGCACTTTTTCGGAAAAGACCAATTCCGATGTAGCACAGAACGCATACTGGATCAGGGGATATTGGCTGATTATGGTTTCTATTTTATCTGCTATTGTTCTCATAAACTTGAACCTCGTCTTCATTCATTGTTCATTTATGGTATGGTTCGCCAAAAGAAATCCGGAAGCCACGATAGATCTGCTCCAGCAATATCACCCTCATCAACTGATGGGGAAAGGTCATGTCAGAAAAACTCAGACTATAGTCGGCCATTTTCAGGATACGCTCATCCAGTCCCAGAGATCCTCCAATAAAGAACATAATATGGCTCACTCCCCGTACCCCCAGCTGTTCTATATAAGCGGAGAACTTTTCAGATGTCATACGTGAGCCCTGAATGGCCAAAACGATTTTAAACGCATCATCTTTTACATATTTTAACAGACGGTCGCCCTCTTTTGCCTTAATCTGGGCAATTTCCGTCTGACTGGCACGATCTGGAGTCTTTTCATCTGCTACTTCCACAATTTCCAGTTTACAATATCTGGAAAGCCGTTTTGCATACTCGGCAATGGCATCACTAAAATATTTTTCCTTGATTTTTCCGACGCAAAGAATGGTAATTTTCATAATGGCTCCTTTGTCTGATCATAGAAACAGATACGGAAAAAGGGCTGCAGTTTTCTACTGCAGTCCTCTTTCTGATTCCATATTGTTCTTTTTATTTATTGCTTAAGAATTCGTGAATACCTTTTGCTGCAGCTTTACCTGCTCCCATAGCAAGAATAACAGTAGCTGCACCCGTAACAGCATCACCACCGGCATACACGCCATCCTTAGATGTCTTACCAGTTTCTTCATCTGCAATAATACATTTACGCTTATTGGTATCCAGACCGATTGTAGTAGAAGAAATCAGTGGGTTTGGTGAAGTACCAAGGGACATGATAACGGTGTCCACATCCAGCACAAATTCAGATCCAGGAATAGCAACCGGACGTCTTCTTCCTGATGCGTCTGGCTCACCAAGTTCCATACGTACACACTTCATACCTGCTACCGCATCCTCTTCGTTGACCAGGATCTCAGTTGGGTTAGTCAAAAGATCGAAGATAACTCCTTCTTCTTTTGCATGATGTACTTCTTCTGCTCTTGCAGGAAGTTCTGCTTCACTTCTTCTGTATACGATATGTACTTCTGCACCGAGACGAAGTGCTGTTCTGGCAGCATCCATTGCTACGTTACCACCACCGACAACGGCTACTTTTTTACCTCTTACGATTGGTGTATCATAATCTTCACGGAAAGCTTTCATCAGATTATTTCTGGTCAGGTATTCATTCGCTGAAAATACACCCTTTGCAGTTTCTCCAGGAATGCCCATGAACATTGGAAGACCGGCGCCAGATCCGATAAATACAGCTTCAAATCCTTCTTCCTCCATCAGTTCATCAATCGTGATGGAACGGCCGATGATTACATTTGTCTCAATCTTAACACCCAGCGCTTTTACATTTTCTACTTCTTTTGCTACTACATCCAGCTTTGGAAGACGGAATTCAGGGATACCATATACCAGAACTCCACCCGCTTCATGAAGCGCTTCAAAAATAGTCACATCGTAGCCCAGCTTTGCAAGGTCTCCGGCACAGGTAAGTCCGGAAGGGCCAGAACCGATTACGGCTACTTTCTTTCCGTTTTTCTGTGCAGCAGGAGCTGGTTTTATGCCATTCTCTCTTGCCCAGTCAGCCACAAAACGTTCCAGTTTACCGATGGAAACTGCTTCACCCTTGATACCACGGATACATTTTCCTTCACACTGGCTTTCCTGTGGGCAAACACGTCCGCAGATAGCAGGAAGTGCGGAAGATTCGGAAATCACTTTGTATGCTTTTTCAAAGTTTCCTTCTTTTACTTCATGAATAAATCCAGGAATATTAATGCTTACAGGACATCCCTGTACACATTTTGCATTCTTACAGTTCAGACATCTGGAAGCTTCTTCCATTGCCTCTTCTTTATTATATCCCAGACATACTTCGTCAAAATTGGTTGCTCTGACCTGTGGATCCTGTTCTCTTACAGGAACTTTCTTTAATACATCTGCCATTATTTGTCACCTCCACAATTTCCACATCCGCCATGATGTGTTTCACCTTCACGCAGTTTTAATAAAGCACGGCCTTCTTCTGTCTTGTAAAGAGCCTGTCTCTTCATGGCTACGTCGAAATCGATCTTATGACCATCAAATTCAGGTCCGTCTACGCATGCAAATTTTACCTCATCACCTACCATAACTCGACAGGCACCACACATACCGGTACCGTCTACCATGATCGGGTTCATACTGACAACAGTAGGAATGTTTAATTTCTTGGTAGTCAGGCAGCAGAATTTCATCATAATCATAGGTCCGATGGAAACACAGTGATCGTAAGTCTTACCTTCTTTTGTTACCAGATCTTCGATTACTTTGGTAACCATACCGCTTCTTCCATAGGATCCGTCATCTGTTGTAATGTAAAGATTACCTGATACTTCCTGAAGTTCTTTCTCCAGAATCACAAGATCTTTTGTCTTGGCACCAACGATAACGTCTACATCTACCCCATGCTCATGCAGCCATTTTACCTGAGGATAAACAGGTGCAGTTCCTACACCACCTGCGACGAACAGAATCTTCTTTTTCTTTACTTCTTCCAGTGGTTCTGTACATAAATCAGAAGGCTGGCCAAGCGGTCCTACAAAGTCTCTGAAAGAATCACCAGCCTGAAGCATGGAGAATTTTTCTGTAGATGCTCCGATTGGCTGGAATACAATCGTAATAGTACCTGCCTCACGATCATAATCACAAATGGTAAGTGGAATTCTCTCGCCTACTTCATCCATTTTTACAATGACAAACTGTCCCGGCAGGCAGTGCTTTGCAACACGAGGAGCTTCCACAACCATCTTGTAGATGTTGCCGGCAAGCTTACCTGCTTCTAAAATCTTGTACATATA
>CAKRVB010000024.1 GCA_934408725.1 uncultured Marvinbryantia sp. | reverse complement strand
TAGAAAAGATGGGCGGAACCATAACAGTTGAAAGTAAGCTGGGTGAAGGAAGCTGTTTTACTGTAGTACTTCCATTTAAAATTGATACGAATGCACGACCAGAAGAAAAAGAAGATTTTCATGCAGATATAGCAGGTATTCGGGTATTACTGGTTGAAGATAATGAGCTGAATGCGGAAATAGCAGAATTCATGCTGACGGAAAATGGTGCTGAAGTAGAAACAGTGAAAAATGGGTTAGAAGCTGTTCGGTACTTCGAAGCTTCCGCACCGGGAACGTATGATGTTATTTTAATGGATATTATGATGCCGGTGATGGATGGTCTTACTGCCACAAGAACAATAAGAGCGCTGGAGCGGCAAGATGCAAAAACAATCCCTATCATTGCTATGACTGCAAACGCATTCAGGGAAGATGCCGAAAAGTGTATGGAAGCAGGAATGAACGCACATCTTGCAAAGCCATTGGATGAGAAAAAAATTAAGCAGACCATAAGCGAAGAGTTGAGAAGGCCAAATACCTGTCATGAATGATTATGAGGCAGCCGCAGCAATCAGGAGCCTTCCAGGTGCATGGGAAAAGCAGACAGGAAATATCAGATTGACAGTGCGATAAAGAGAGTTGATGATAAGCCCATTTTGTGCTATCTTATAAATATAGCCTGTTTTATTCCAATACAAAAGAAGAAGATTCTATGCAGAAAAAAACAGAATGTATCCCAAATCGAAATGTTGTCAGTGCGGCTATTTTGCAGCATTTGGACGGTCTCCGTGGAATCGATACCCATTGTCACCATTTACCTGATGACCAGTTTCAGAACATGGGGTTAAAATTCTTATACGATCACAGCTATTGCAGCTGGATGGATACCTATCCAGATGATGAACAGGCAGTACAGGAGTTTTTGCTGCGAAACTGCAGTAACAGTTATTTCTACTGGTTACGCTGTGCCATTTCAGATCTGTATAATTTGCCAGTGAATGCTGCGCATCTGAAAGAATTGGACAGAGCTATTGAGAAAGCTTATGAGGATCCTAATCATCATCTTCGCATTCTGGAGGAACATTGTCGATATGATCGGATTCTGTTGGATAATTATACCCATCCCGGTCAGGTGGAAACAATCGCATTCTCTGGGGTTGTGATACCTGGACCTCTGAGGAAAGTTGGCTTTTAGCGTTTCGCAAACGCCTGATAAGTATAGAATCAAAAAAGGAGAAAAAGATTATGAGAAAAAAGAGACAGACTGCAAGTAGTATTGCAAAGGCAGCAGTGCAGGAAGTAAAAGACAGTGCGAAAGATATCTTGAATACACCGATTGTGGAAAAGGCAAAAGAAACCGTGAAGGATGCAGCAGAAAAAGCAGAAGATACGGTAAAAACAGTAACAAAAGCAGCAAAAGATGCAGGCAGCAGAGTCGCATCTGTGACACTGGAAGTATCCGGGCTGGATATTTCTCTGGAAGATATAAAAAAGGCAGTGAAGAAAGACGCAGCAGAAAAAGGGCTGAACGGAACGATTCGAATTTATCTGAACGTTGCTCAGATGGCAGCTTACTATACGGTAGACGAAAAAGGCAGCGATGAATATAAGGTAGATTTTGTCAGAATCTAGACCATTGGGGACGTGTAAAAGTGGCTTTCGACAGAAATGACTGCAGAAGAGAATAGCACAAGTAAAAGAAATACAGATTGAGCCGTTTAGTTTGATCTGTATTTCTTTTGTTAGGGCCAAGAAGTGCAGAGTCAAAGGCGAAGCGGGCGGCATCTCATATAGACAATGGCAGAGATTGGGAAGATAACCCGGCAATGAGGGGAACGCATGGTTGCCATTTGAGGATCATGGTGATACAATAAATGGAGTAATAGTTACGAATAACAAGACAAAGGAGATTTGATTATGAAAGATCAGAATTGTGCTTACTGCATGGAAGGCGAACTTGTAGATGCATTTGGTATTAAGATCTGCGAGTTAGACACCTGTAAAGTATATTTATTCAGAGAGCAGAGCCATCCAGGCAGAGTCATTGTTGCTCATAAGAAGCATGTGAGCGAGATCATCGAGCTGACAGCAGAGGAACGCAGCGCATTTATGGAAGATATCGCAAAGGTAGCACAGGCCATGCATGACCTGTTCCATCCAGACAAGGTAAACTATGGTGCATACGGAGATACCGGACATCACCTTCATTTCCATCTGGTTCCGAAGTACAGGGATCAGTATGAATGGGGCGGCGTATTTGCTATGAACCCAGGCGAAAAGAAACTGACTGATGCAGAATACGAAGAAATGGTAAAACGTTATCAGGAAAAACTGGTTGGTTAAGGAACAGAATTAAGAAAACGCTGAGAAACATGCTTTACGGGTATCTCAGATGACAGACAAAGTCCACGGCAATGCCGTGGGCTTTTCTGATACAAATACTACTGCACATATATTGCAAAAACAAGTTGCATTTTGTTTGAAAAACATATATGATAATAGCATCAATTCTATATACGGCATTCGCCCAAAGTATCATAAGGTGATTCAACCTGTATTTCCTCTACAGTGAACATTGATAATTGAATAAAGACTTTACACTATGATATAATGTCACCAACGAAAGGCGGTGGATGATATGGGAGAAGATGAAATGAATGAAAAAGAATTAAAGGATCAGATTATTAAAGAATTTGTGAATCTTCAACGCGTCAAAAGTGCTGTAGACAGGGACGCTGAGATAGCATATCAGGAGAAAGTACTCAAAGCAAGAATGCAGTCGCTTGGGGTATCAACGGAAGAACTGGAAATAAAGTAACTGGCAAAACATCTAAGGTGTAAAGTCTTCATTAAATTCAAAGACCTTACACCTTTTAAAAACTGATAAAAAGATCTACCGGAAGCTCTTTACCCAGTTCAGCAGGGAATTCAGGTAAACGTTTTCAGCTACATCCCTGCGCATCTGGTCGGTAACCGGGCCGTTCTTGGACAGTTTTTCCAGAATAGCAGCCTGGAGCTCTTCTACGGACATTTCTTCATATGGCTTGTTCAGGTCAAGAACTTTTTCATCCTTCTTTTCCGGAATATCAAAAACATCTGGGGTTGCAGGCGTGCTTGCTTCGGCAGGACCTTCCTGCGGAATCTCCGATACAGGTTCTGCGGCAGAGGTCTCCTTTGCAGTAGCAGTGTCTGCAATATTTTTTTCTGCCTGCTCAACAGTATCTTTCACAATTTTCTCTTCTGGCAGGGATGTCTCTGCAGGAACTGTAACAGGTTCCTCATTCAGTGCAGATTCCGGTACCCAGATTTCACCGAAGTTACCTTTTACGCTTACAGGAATCTGTCCGTTTTCTGGCTGTACTTTTGTTCCAGTCAGAGTACCGATATAGGTTTCACTGCTGTCTACCGGTACCCGGAAATCAGCTTCGTTGTCGTCATTATTGACAGTGACAGCCACGGTGCATCCATTCCAGCTTCTGGTGAATCCATACTGGCGGTTGGTCAGCACACGCTGCTGATAATCCCCATAGGAGAGTGCCGGAACGGCGGCACGTACTTTTCCAAGTGCTGCAATCAGTGTGGTACATGGATTGGAAATAATGGCATCTTTATAATCCTCCAGATTCAGCTTAGGGCGGAGAGAATCATCAGAGCCGTATTCTTTCTTTCCCTCGATGCCGAATTCGGAACCATAATAGACAGAAGGCACACCAGGAAGTGTATACATCAGTACATGTACCGGAGCAAAATGTGCCTTGTTGCTCAGTTTGGTATAGATACGTTCCACATCGTGGTTGTCCACAAAATTATACAGCTTCAGTCCTTCTGGCCGGTTGCCGCCCATTTCATAGAGGCGTTTTACGGTATGAGCGATCTCAAAGTAGTTGTGATCATTGTGTCCGGAATACAGTGCCTTGTGCAGATGATAGTTGGTAACGGAATGAAGGGTTCCTTCGTTGACCCAGCGGATGTAATCGCCGTGGATGACCTCACCCATCAGCCAGAATTCCGGTTTTACTTCATTGGCAGTCTGACGCAGTGCCTTCATAAAATCAAAATCCAGCACATCGGCAGCGTCCAGACGGATACCGTCAATATCGAATTCGTTTACCCAGAAACGGATCACATCGCAGATATAGTTCTTAACTTCCGGATTGCGCTGGTTCAGTTTTACCAGAAGATTGTAACCGCCCCAGTTCTCATAAGAGAATCCATCGTTGTATTCGTTGTTGCCACAGAAGTTCACATTGCAGTACCAGTCACGGTAGCGGGAGTTCTCCCGGTTGGCCTGAATATCTTTAAATGCAAAAAAGTCACGGCCGGTGTGATTGAATACACCGTCCAGAACAACACGGATGCCCTGCTTATGACATTCCTTTACAAAATGAGTCAGATCTTCATTTGTGCCAAGACGGCTGTCCAGTTTCTTGTAGTCTGTGGTTTCATAACCATGTCCTACGGATTCAAATAACGGGCCGATATACAGGGCATTGCATCCCAGATTGTGGATATGGGTAATCCACGGCAACAGAGTATTCAACCGGTGAACCGGTTTTTCATAAGCATTCTGCTTCGGTGCTCCCGACAGACCCAGTGGGTATATATGATAAAAAACAGCTTCATCGTACCATGCCATAATGATAATACCTCCAAAAAACAAATTCTTTTTCCATTATAATGTTTTTTCGCAAAAAATTCTATACTTTTGTAAAGAACTACTCTATAATGAAAAACGAAAAAGAACAAAAGAGGAGAGACGAAAATGAATCATTTGGAAAACAAAGGACCAGAGTATGATTTCTACGGGAAACTGTCATTGAAAAAAGCCATTCCCCTGGGACTGCAGCATGTACTTGCCATGTTTGTGGGAAATCTTACTCCGATTCTGATTATTACCGGAGCCTGTGGCATCGGATCCGGAACAGAATTTGCAGACGTGCAGATTGCACTGCTGCAGAATGCCATGTTGATTGCAGGTATCGTAACATTAATTCAGCTGTTTGCTATCGGACCGGTGGGCGGTAAAGTACCAATCATCATGGGTACCAGTTCTGGTTTTATCGGAGTCTGTAACAGTGTAGCGTCCGTTATGGGCGGTGGTGTGCTGGCCTATGGTGCCATCATGGGAGCATCGCTGATTGGCGGTTTATTTGAAAGTGTACTTGGATTTATGATCAAGCCGCTGCGTAAGTTTTTCCCACCTGTTGTGACAGGAACCGTTGTGTTATCCATCGGTCTGTCTCTGATCTCTGTTGGTGTGGGATCTTTCGGAGGCGGAAGCGCAGCAAAAGATTATGGTTCTGTAGAGAATCTGATTCTGGGAGCCATTGTATTGATCGTGATTATCGCATTAAAACATGGAACAAAGGGAATGACCAGCGCTTCTTCTGTGCTGATTGGTATTATTGTCGGATATGTAGTGGCTGCGATTATGGCAGCAGTACTGCCAACAACAGGAATCGATGCAGAAGGTGTGGAATACACCAAGGCATGGGTACTGAACTGGAGCAAGGTGGCAGATGCCAGCTGGTTTGCAGTACCAAGGCTGATGCCGGTGAAGATTGTATTTGACGTAAGAGCAATCTTACCAGTTCTGATTATGTTCGTGGTAACTGCAGTAGAGACGGTAGGAGATATCTCCGGTGTTATCGAAGGTGGTATGGACAGAGAAGCTACCGATACAGAGCTTTCCGGCGGTGTAGTATGTGACGGTATCGGATCCTCTCTGGCGGCCTTATTCGGAGTACTGCCGAATACCTCTTTCAGCCAGAATGTAGGCTTAGTTACCATGACCAAGATCGTGAACCGTATTGCACTGGCAACAGGCGCGGTATTTCTGATTCTCTGCGGACTGTTTCCAAAGCTGTCTGCATTGATCTCTATTATGCCGCAGAGTGTGCTGGGCGGGGCAGCAGTCATGATGTTCTCATCCATCGTAGTCAGCGGTATTCAGCTGATTACCAGAGAAAAGATGACAGCAAGAGATATTACCATTGTATCCGTGGCACTGGGGCTTGGATATGGATTCGGTTCCAACAGCGGAGTGCTGGCAGGACTTCCACAGTCTGTACAGCTGATCTTCGGTGGCTCCGGAATTGTACCGGCTGCACTGGTAGCAATGGTGTTAAATATTGTGCTTCCGAAGGAAGAAGCATAAGCAAGTAAGAAAATGACTGGAGAGCAGTGATGTTAAAGATAAAAGAAATTGTCAGACCACAGAGTCTGGAGGAAGCATATGAACTGAACCAGAAAAGAACCAACCGGATCTTAGGCGGTATGCTCTGGATGCGCATGAGCAATATTCAGATTCAGAAAGCCATTGATCTGTCCGGACTGGGACTGAATGAGGTGGAAGAGACAGAAGAAGAATTTTCCATAGGATGTATGGTGACCCTGCGAGAGCTGGAACTTCATGAGGGCTTGAATGCCTGCTGTGACGGACTGATTCGCAGATCAGTGGAAGATATTGTGGGAGTACAGTTCCGTAATTCTGCTACGATAGGAGGAAGCCTGTTTGGAAGATTCGGATTTTCTGATGTACTGACCGCATTTCTGGTACTGGATACTTATGTGGAGCTGTATAAAGGCGGAATCTGCCCTCTGGCAGAATTTGCAGCGAAGAAAAGGGACAACGATATTCTGGTGAGAGTCATTGTGAAAAAGCACAAAGGAAAATATGCTTACCAGTCATATCGAAATACAAAAACAGATTTTCCGGTTCTGGCTGTGGCAGTGGCAGAAACGGAAGATGGTGTGAAAGCAGCGATTGGTGCCAGACCACAACGTGCAGAAGTAAGAAATGTGCCAAATCTGGAAAAAGAGACATTAAGGACTCTGGCGGATTCTTATTCCTATGGCAGCAATATGCGTGCTTCCGCAGAGTATCGGAAGCATCTGGCCAGTGTCCTGTTAAAGAGGGCGGCAGAAGAGATACAGGGAAAGGAGAATGTGTAGTATGATCGTAACTATTTCTTTGAATGGAAAAAAGATAACTGAAGACATCAGCGCAGATATGACCCTGTATCAGTTTGTCAGAGAACATGGCTGTTATAGTGTAAAGTGTGGATGCGAGACAACCAACTGTGGTCTGTGCACGGTATTTTTAAATGACAAACCGGTTCTTTCCTGTGCAGTTCTGGCTGCAAGAGCAGATGGACAGAAGGTGGAGACCTTAGAAGGACTGCAGAAGGAAGCGGAAGAATTTGGAAGATTCATTGCAGATCAGGGAGCGGAACAGTGTGGCTTCTGCAATCCTGGTATGATCATGAATGCCATTGCCCTGTTCCGGGAGACTGCTGATCCGACAGATGAAGAGATCAGGCGTTATCTTGCAGGCAACTTATGTCGCTGCTCCGGATATGAGGGACAGCTTCGCGGCATTCACGAATTTATGAAATATAAAAAAGAAGGAGGGGCATCATGGGCGAAGTAGGACAACCAATACGAAAAAAAGATGCCATGGCGCTGGTAACGGGAAAACCGGTGTATATGGATGACCTTGCACCGAAGGACTGCCTGATTGTCAAAGTGCTCAGAAGTCCCCATGCCAATGCAATCATCGAAGAGATCAATTGCGTCAATGCGCTGAAGGTGCCAGGGATTGAAGCAATTTATACCTGGAAAGATGTGCCGAAGAATCGATTTGCCCAGGCCGGACAGACCTATCCGGAATGGAGCCCTTATGATCGTCTGATTCTGGATCAGCATGTCCGTTTTGTGGGAGATGCGGTGGCAATCGTGGCAGGAGAAGATGAGAAATGTGTAGATCTTGCCATGAAGCGTATAAAAGTAACATACCAGATACTTCCGGCTGTGCTGGATTATCATACTGCAAAAGATAATCCGGTACTGGTACATCCGGAGGATAACTGGAAGTCTATGTTTCCGGTGGGTGCGGATAATCACAGAAATCTGTGCGCTCATATGGAAGATGAAAAAGGAGATGTGGAGAAGGTCTTTGCAGACTGTGACCTTACACTGGAACGGACATTCCATGTACCGGCAGTGAATCAGGCCATGATGGAGACTTTCCGCACATGTTGTTATATTGATACGTATGGAAGACTGGTAGTCTTAAGTTCCACTCAGATCGTTTTCCATGTAAGAAGAATTATTGCCACGGCTCTTGGCATTCCAAAGTCAAAAGTACGTTCCCTGAAGCCTCGTATTGGTGGCGGATTCGGAGCCAAACAGACCGTTGTAGCAGAGATTTATCCGGCTTTTGTGACCTGGATGACGAAAAAGCCATCCAAGCTGCTTTATAGCAGAGAAGAGAGCCAGATTGCCGGTTCGCCCCGTCATGAGATGGAAGTGACTGTGAAGGTTGGAGCCAGCCATGACGGAACGATCCGTGCCATTGAAGTTTATAACCTGTCCAATACCGGTGCTTATGGAGACCATGGACCGACAACGGCAGGACTGACCGGACACAAGTCGATTCCCCTGTATACAGCCAATCTGGAAGCTTACCGACATACCTTTGATGTAGTTTATACCAATATCTGTGCAGCCGGTGCATACCGGGGCTATGGCGCCACACAGGGTGTATTTGCCCTGGAATCTGTAGTTAATGAACTGGCAGGTCAGATCGGTATGGATCCGGTAGAGATCCGCATGAAAAATATGGTACGTCAGGGTATGTGCATGATGGCCTACGATAATGAGATTGCAGCGGGATGCAGACTGGATGACTGTCTCATGCGTACAGCCGAAATGATCGGCTGGAAGGAAAAATTCCCATGCAGAGATATGGGAAATGGCAAGGTGCGTTCCGTGGGAATTGCCATGGCCATGCAGGGATCCTGTATTTCCCATGTGGATGTGGGTTCCGCTACCATTATGTTAAATGAAGACGGCAGCTATAAGCTGACCATTGCAGCAGCAGATATGGGAACCGGATGTGATACGATTCTGTCTCAGATGGCAGCAGACTGTCTGAACGTAACCACCGATGATATTTTTGTATCTGGTGCCGATACGGACTTCTCTCCGTATGATTCCGGATCCTATGCATCCAGTACCACCTATATTACCGGCCAGGCAGTAGTCCGGGCCAGCACGGAGCTGGAAAAGAGAATCCGCACACTGGCAGCACGGATGCTGTCCTGTGAACTGGAGGATGTGGATTATGACGGACATGTGGCAAAGAATGTGAAGACAGGGGCATCAGTGACCATTGAAGATATTGGTTTCCAGGCTCAGTGTTCCAATGATTTTGCCCTTCAGGTAACCGAGAGCTATACATCGCCCGTGTCACCTCCTCCTTATATGGCTGGTGCAGTGGAGATTGAACTGGATAAAGAAACCGGTCATGTGGAGATTCTGGACTATGCAGCGGTTGTTGACTGTGGAACCGTGGTCAATCCGAACCTGGCAAGAGTACAGGTGGAAGGCGGACTGGGACAGGGAATTGGTATGGCATTATTTGAAAATATTCAGTATTCTGAAAGGGGACAGCTGTACAATAATTCACTGATGCAGTATAAGATTCCGACCAGACTGGACTATGGAAAGCTTCGGGTGGAATTCCGCCCAAGCTTTGAGCCAACCGGACCATTTGGCGTCAAATCCATTGGAGAAATCGTAATCAATACACCGGCACCGGCACTGGCAGATGCGATCTATAATGCAACCGGCCACTGGATGCGAGATCTTCCAATGACAGGAGAGAAGATCGCTATGGCCATCGCAGGAGAAGTATAAGATGATACTGAGCTGGCGGGAAGATAGATGGCAGACAGAAGCCAGTCTCTTTGATGCATGGAATTTAGACAGGGATCACCGGGAAATCCTGTCCCTGACCGGGGGCGGTGGCAAGACTACGGTGATCCGCAGATTGCAGAAAGAGTGCATGGAGAGACATATTTTTCATGGAATTGCCACTACTACTCATATGCAATATGAAAAAAACGAAAGCTTTCTGGGGATTCCATCACTGGAAAGCTTTCTTAGAATTTACGAGAAATATGGAACAGTCTGGATGGGAGAACCGGTTTCGGAAGAAAAGATGGCGGGATTACCGGAAGAATTCTTAAGACAGGTGATCCATGCCGGCGCCTGGCTGCTGCTGGAAGCAGATGGAGCAAAATGCCTTCCGGTAAAAGCTCCGGAGGAGCATGAACCGGTGATTCTGCCGGAAACCACCAGAGTAATTCAGGTATATGGGCTGGATGGATTGGATCAGCCTGTTAACAAGCGGTGTTTTCGCAGCCACAAGGTGGCAGAGATCCTTGGCAAAAAAGAGAGCGACCAGCTGACAGAAGCAGATCTTGCAGTTCTGGCAGCCAGTCCTCAGGGTGGAAGAAAGCTGGTGGGAGATCGTTCCTATCATGTGATCTTAAATAAAGCAGATACACCACAGCAGTTAAGGAGAGCTATGACAGTGGGAGAGAAGATGCTGGAATATGGCATTTCACAGGTGGATATCACATCGCACTTGTTGGAAGATACAGATAAAGGAAGAAGAATATGGCACTTAGAATATTAATCAGAGGAGCCGGAGACCTGGCTACCGGTGTGGCAGCGGAACTGAAGGAACGGGGACATCAGATCGTGATGACAGAGATTGCGATTCCACTGACGGTCCGCAGGCAGGTAGCCTGTTCCAGGGCGGTTTATGAAAAGAAAGCTGTGATAGAAACTCATACGGCTGTGCTGGTACAAAATGAGACAGAGATCAAAGCGGCGCTTGGAAAGAATCAGATCGCAGTTCTGGTAGATCCAGAAGGAAAGATTCGAACCAGGATGCATTTTGATGTGATCGTGGATGCGATCATGGCAAAAAAGAATCTGGGAACCAGTATGGCGGATGGTCCTTGTGTGATTGCACTTGGACCGGGATTTACGGCAGGAAAGGACTGCCATGCAGTGATTGAGACTAAGCGTGGAGTGACTTTGGGGCAGCCGATTTATCAGGGCAGTGCCATTCCCAATACCGGTGTGCCGGGCATGATTGGTGGTTATGCCATAGAACGCCTGATAAAAGCGTCAGCGGACGGAGTTATGGAGCCGGTAGCTGAGATCGGAGAAGTGGTGAGAAAAGGAGATCTGCTGGCAGTTACCGGTGGATATCCGGTGTATGCACAGATCGATGGCATTGTCCGGGGAATGCTGCAGTCGAATGTAAACGTGACCAAAGGAATGAAGATCGGGGATGTGGATCCCAGGATGGAACCGTCTCTGGTGCATTTGATTTCAGATAAAGCAAGAAAAATCGGAAGGGGTGTGGCAGAAGCCATACGAACAATATGCTATTCGCAGTATGGCCTGGTTTTTCTGGCAGCCGGGAAGTCCAGCCGATATGGAGATCCTCAGGAAAATAAGCTGCTGTCAGAGAAAAACGGGAAACCGATGTTTCGTTATCTCCTGGATCAGATGAGAATTTATCCTATGTGCACCAGAGTTGTAGTCAGTGGACATACAGAAATTTTGGAATACGCCAGACAGCATGGAATGCTGGCAGCAGAGAATCAGAATCCGGAAAAAGGGATTGCCCGGTCATTGCAAATGGGGCTGGATGTATGCTGCAGACAAAATCCAAAACTGCAGGGTGTGTTGTTTGCTGTCTGTGATCAGCCAGGTTTAAAGGCAGAGACGATAGAACAGATGCTGGAGATGGCTGTGAAGAATCCGGGAAAAATGATCTGTGCCGGGACGAAAGAGAAACTGGGAAATCCGGTTCTTCTGGATCGTGTATTTTTTCAGGAATTGAAGGAACTGGAGGGAGATATCGGTGGCAAACAGGTAGTCAGACGCCATCCGGAGCAGGTGATGCTTCTGGAGACAGCACCGGAAGAACTTCAGGATATTGATGAGAAGTCACAGAACTGGTAATGACGAGGAAAGAAAATATGAGCAGAATACTGGATGCATTGGAAGATACAGGAAGGAATGCGGACAGAAAATTATATACGATACTTACCGGAAAAGAAATCGGAAAAAAAATGCTGATGGAGAACGGGGAGATATGGCTGAAGTCCAGAAATACGGAATTTTTTGATATACATCAGAAGGAACTGGAAGAGGCACCGGATACCGGCTGTTTTGAAGCCGCAGGAGAGCGGGTGTTTGTGGAAAAGATCGGGAGAAGGCCAAAACTGGTGGTCTGTGGAGGTGGTCATGTAGCAGTAGCAGTGATCCGTATGGCTGTGATGACTGGCATGGAAGTGACAGTCCTGGAAGACCGCCCGATTTTTGCGGATCATGCAAGGGCAGCAGGGGCAGACCGTGTGATCTGTGACAGCTATGAACAGGGATTGCAGAAGATCCCTGCGGATACGGATACCTATTATGTGATTGTAACCCGTGGGCACCGTTATGATCAGATCTGTGTGGAACGGATCAGTCATATGCCTCATGCCTATATCGGCATGATGGGAAGCAGACGTCGGGTGGCAGTTGTACGAAAAGAAGCAGTCGGGCACGGGGCAGATCCAGAGGTGATTGCAATGCTTCATGCACCTATTGGCCTGGATATCCATGCAGAGACACCGGAAGAGATTGCCGTATCTATCATGGCAGAAATCATTGCAGAAAAAGGAAAAAAGAAGGTGGGAGCAGGGTTCCCGGAAGAGATTCTGCAGGCTGTGAAAGCACAGGAGAATGCAGTGCTGAAAAAAGTACTGGCTACAATTGTATCCAGAAAGGGCTCCGCACCACGGGCAGTTGGCACAAAAATGCTGATCCTGCAGGATGGAAGGATGGTTGGAACTATCGGCGGCGGATGTCTGGAAGCAAAAGTCATTGCAAGAGCCCGTGAACTGATGGTACAGCCAGACACACAGGCGGTATTGTTTGAAGCAGATCTGACAGCAGATGCAGCCGAAGAAGAAGGGATGGTCTGCGGAGGTGTGCTGGAGGTATTTCTGGAAGAACTGTAAGCCAGTCTTGAATTTTATGTCATAAAATAGTAATATTAAAATAAAAACGATACGAGGTACGAACCATGAAAAAGAAGGTTGTCATCGCACTGGGACACAGCGCACTGGGAACGACATTCCCGGAACAGCAGGTGGCTGTTAAGGCTTCTGCAAAGATACTTGCCGATCTGGTGGAAGAAGGCTGTCAGCTGATTATCACACACAGTAATGCTCCACAGGTTGGAATGATTCATACAGCAATGAATGAATTTGCACATTATCACAGTGATTTTACCGGTGCACCGATGTCTGTCTGCTCGGCTATGAGTCAGGGGTATATTGGATATGATTTACAGAATGCTCTTCGCAGTGAATTGGTAAAAAGAGGTATTTACAAGACTGTCAGCACAATTCTGACACAGGTTCTGGTAGACCCGTATGATGAAGCATTCTATCATCCGGTAAAAGTGATTGGTCGTTATATGACAAAAGAAGAGGCGCAGAAGGAAGAAGCCAAGGGCAACTATGTGGTAGAAGAGAATGGCGGTCGCTATCGCCGTATCGTATCTGCACCGCGTCCAAAAGATATCATTGAGATCGATGCGATCAATGCGCTGGTAGATGCAGGACAGTTAGTGATTGCATGCGGCGGTGGCGGTATTCCGGTGATGGCACAGGGAAATACACTGAAGGGCGCCAGTGCGATTATTGAAAAAGACTATGCAGCAGGAAAGCTGGCGGAACTGACGGATGCAGATGTACTGATGTTCATTACAGCAGATAAGCAGGTAGACATTGACATCAATACCGACCATCCAACACTTCTTGGTTCCATATCGGTGTCAGAAGCACAGGAACATATTGCCCAGAAGCAGTTTGGTGAAGCAGCTATGTTACCGAAGATCCAGTCATCCATTGACTTCGTTTCCGGGAAAGCAGGAAGAGAAGCCATTATTACCAATCTGGAACATGCAGCAGCAGCGGTAGCAGGAAAAGGCGGTACACATATTTCTTAAAATATCTAAATAAAATGAAAACTCCCTTGTGACAGACAATATGAATATCTGTGAACAAGGGAGTTTTTGAGTGTGGATGTAACTTATTCGTTATAGATTAACGCAATAAATACCAGATTTTCATCCGTAGGATTTTCCAGAGAATGGGACTGTCCTACTTCGATATAACATACATCACCAGGGCCGACTTCTGAGCGGCTGCCATCATTGTCAACGAAGATTCCTTTGCCTTCCAGAATATAATATGGTTCGGTATTGCCTACATGCTGATGCCATCCAATGGAGCTGTGAGGGTGAAGAACGATCTTGGCAAACATTTTGCCATGTCCATTTAATTCTTCAGCAGATACAATGTGATACTTTTCCAGGCTACCTTCACCGCCAGCAGCATGTTCTACCAGTTCTACGGTTGTTTTTCTGACCATAATCGAATCTCCTTTTCTATTGCAATAGTGTTTGAAAGTGTAATTATCATATCCTGTTTTGAGAAAAATAGCAAGCAACAAAGACATAAATCATGGACATCCTCATATATTTACATAAGAGGTGGTGAGGATGGAAAACAGACAGATGCTGGTGCAGATGCTCCCTGGACAGGTGAGCAATGTACTGGGACGACTGAATCTCAGTTATGAAAAGCTGCAGGAGATCCGCATGCGGGCGGACAAACCCCTGGCAGTTCAATGGGACGGAAGAGAATATTTTGTGAAGGCAGGCGGAGAAGCAACGATATATGAAGAACAGGGGTATCCGGTGAGTAAGGAGGAGATTTGCCAGACGATGGAGCAGATCTCCGGGTATTCATTATACGCCCATGAAGAAGAGCTAAAGCAGGGATTTCTGACCATTCAGGGAGGACACCGGGTGGGAATCGCAGGCAAGGTACTGATGGAGCATGGGCGAATAAAAAATATTCGTCATATTACATTTTTACATATTCGTCTTTGTCATGAGAAAAAAGGATGTGGAGAAAAATTACTGCCGCTGCTGACAGAGGAGGAGAATCTTTGCAATACCCTGTTGATTTCACCTCCGGGTGCCGGTAAGACAACCATGCTCAGGGATCTGATCCGGTTGATTTCAGACGGAACGCAGGAGATACCAGGCAAAAATGTGGGCGTGGTAGATGAACGAAGTGAGCTGGCAGGCTGTTACTATGGAGTGCCACAGAATGATCTGGGAGTCCGAACCGATGTGCTGGATGGCTGCCCAAAAGCAGAAGGAATGATGATGCTGATCCGTTCCATGGCACCGGAGGTGGTAGCAGCAGATGAGATCGGCACTGCAGAAGATGTACGGGCTATAGAGATGGCAGCATGCTGTGGCTGCAGGATACTGGCTACGGTTCATGGACATTCTCCAGCTGATATAAGAAAAAATCCAGTCTTAAATGAATTGCTGGAAAAGAAAATATTTGATCGTTATGTCATTTTGAAGAAGGATTACCGGGCAGGGCAGATACAGGCAGTCTATGACAGGGACTGGTCACAGATTCTATGAAGTGGCTGGGAGTCTTTCTGATCCTGACTGCAGGAACCGCATTGGGGGCTGAGGCAGGAAGTTCCCTGCGAAAAAGACATCAGATGCTGGATGAATTGCGTCTGATGATAGGATTGCTAAAGGGAGAACTGCAATATGGAGCAGTACCTCTGGAAGAGATCTTTAAACATCTGGAGCAGCGGACAGATGGAAAACTGGCGATTTTTTTTGGAAGAACAGCAGAAGAGATGAAGGCAATAGAAAAGAATTCACTGGAAGAGGTTTTGAAGAAAACGGCAGCTGCCTGTCTGCAGGGATGTGGGTTGACGGAAAAAGAACAGAAGCAGCTGGTGCAGATTTGTACGCTTCTTGGAAGAATAGACAGAGATGCACAGATTCCAATGCTGGACGGATATCTTATGGCAATAGAGCTGGAAGAAAAAGCTGCATTGGAAAAGATGAGGCAGAAAGAAGCCATGTATCGCTGTCTTGGCTTTATGGGAGGATTGTTCTGCGCGGTACTGTTTTATTAGGTATGACAGATGGAGGGGCCGATGAGCGTAAATCTGATTTTTAAAATAGCTTCGGTGGGGATTCTGGTGTCCGTCATCTGTCAGGTACTGAAGCATGGCGGAAGGGAAGATCTGGCCTCTCTGACTTCCCTGGCGGGACTGATTCTGGTGCTGCTGTGGATCCTGCCCTATGTGAATGAATTATTTGATACGATAAAAAATCTGTTTTCGCTGTAAAGGAGGAAGCATGAATATTGTAAAAACCGGAATTCTGGGCTTGTCAGCCGTACTTTGCGCATTGCTGATAAAAGAACAGAAACCCCAGTTTTCCCTGCTGATCAGCCTGGCTGCATGCATATTGATCAGCTATAATGCCATATTTCGGTTAAAGACTCTTTCGGATCTGTTTGAGAGTCTGATGGCATATACGGCCATGAAAAGCAGTTATTTTTTGATTCTGATGAAAATGGTTGGCATCTCCTATATTGCGGATGTAACTTCTGCCATCTGCAAAGATTCCGGTTATCATGCTATTGGCAGTCAGATCGAGATTTTTGCAAAAGTAGCAGTGCTGATCGTCAGTGCACCGGTAATGCTGGCAGTATTTCAGACTGTGACAGAATTTCTGGCCTGATATGAGAAAAATGACAGCAGGAATCATAGTCAGCCTACTGCTTTTGCTGGCTTTGTCAGGAAGGGGAAAGGCAGAGACAGAGCAGGAAGCAGACCGGTATCAAACCTATATGGATGAACTGGATCTGCAGTCCATGCAGAATACGGTGGATGAGCTGCTTCCGCAGGACCATCTTAATTTCCGGCAGATGATCACAAAACTGTGTCAGGGGGAGATTCCACTGTCGGGAGACACACTTGTCAGCCTGACAGAAAATACCCTGTTTTCTGAAATAAAAAGACAGAGGACAACCATTGTACAGATCCTGGTTCTGGCAATGACAGCCTCTGTCTTTTCTGTGTTTATGAGTGCGTTTACAGGAAGCAGGGTACAGGAAATTGCATTTTACATGGTATATTTGCTGCTCTTTGTGATATTGCTGGATAGCTTTCGGGAACTGAGCAGCATTTCGGAGCAGACGATGCAGTCTGTTTTACAGTTTATGCGTCTTCTTCTGCCAGTGTATCTGCTGGCAGCGTCACTGGCGGCCACACAGATGACTGCGATTGGATTTTATGAAGTGACATTGTTTATCATTATGGTGGTACAAAGTGCGGTCCAGTATGTATTGATGCCGGGAATTGCCTGTTATGTGCTCATTGCCATGCTGGGAAATGTGACAAAAGAGGCTTATCTGACCAGGATGACAGAGCTGATGCGGCAGATCGTCAGATGGTCTCTGAAAACCATGTTTACACTGGTTATTGGGATACAGACTATTCAGCGATTATTATTTCCGGCATTGGATCATATGAAGAATTCCATCTGGATTCGGGCCGGAGGGGCCATACCAGTGGTAGGAAATACGTTAAGCAGTGTGACAGAGACACTGCTGGGAACAGCGTCCGTATTGAAACATGCGGTGGGAACAGGTGGTATGATTCTGCTGATCTGGATCTGCCTCCGTCCGTTGGTTCGTCTCCTGGCCTGTCTCTTACTTTATAAGCTGGTGAGTGCGGTGATCCAGCCAGTGGCAGATCCAAGGTTTGTACGGTGTATTGATGATATGGCAGAAGCAGTGGGACTTCTTCTGCTGGCAGTGGCAGTCACCGGCGTAATGTTTTTCCTGACGATAGCGATAGTGACAACTGCAGGAGGATAAGGATGGACATAATCAGAGAATGGCTGAAACAGGTAGTCTTTTGTATGTGTTTTCTGGAACTGCTTTATCAGCTGGTGCCACGGCCTGTATGGCAGAAATATCTGAAATTTACAGGTGGACTGATCTTTACACTGGTACTGATGCAGCCGGTTCTGCAGATGTTATCGATGGATGAACGTATGGATCAAATTATCTGGAAATGGCAGATCCAGGAGGAAAGCAGAAATCTGCGCGAAGCACAGACAGAGCTGGCGGAATTTCAGAATCAGCAGATTCAAACTGGAGTGAAAGAGGAGCTGGAACGGCAGGTTCGGATATTGGTGCAGGATTATGGTGGAGCAGTGGAGGAGGTGGACGTACAGATTGAGGAAAACGGTGAGATCACCAGTGTACAGATCCGTTTGCAAAAAGAAATGCAGCAGATAGAGGAATGCAGGACGCAGTTAGCTGTCTGCCTGGGCCTTGACAGGAAACGAATAACGATCCAAATCGGGAAGGAGGGGCGACAGGATGAAGCCATTCAGATTGGAACAGATTCGAAAAGAACAGTGGATACTTTTGTTGTTAGTGGGCATACTGATTATGACGGCGGTATTTCCTTCCGGGAAGGAACGGGAAAGTACGGCAGGAAGTACAACAGAGAGTGAAAACAAAAGCAGTCCGCAGGAAGAAGCTGATCTGGGGGAACTGACATGGTATGAAAAAAGACTGGAAACAATCCTGACACAAATGGACGGAGCCGGAAAGGTGCAGGTAATGATTACGGAATCGGTAAGCCGGGAAAGCATTGTAGAAAAGGATCAGACGGTACAGAGGCAGATGAATCAGGACGGTGATGACAGTACAAATGCAGGAAAAAGCCAGCAGGAAAATAAGGAAGAGACCACCGTACTGGAAAAAGACGGACAAGGCAGGGAGACTCCTTATGTGACCAGAACCAATGCACCGAAGATCGAAGGGGTTCTGATTCTGGCCCAGGGTGGTGATAATGCGGTGGTGGCAAAAAATATAACGGAAGCGGCTATGGCATTATTTGGAATAGAGGCGCATAAAATCAAAGTAATCAAGATGATATGAGGAAGGAGGAAGCGCAGGTGAAACGTGTGGTAAAGAAAAACCAGATGATTATCACTGCACTGGCAATTATGATAGCGGTAGCCGGGTACCTGAATTATTCCGGTACACAGCTGGAGGAGGCAGTATCCAGAAAGACTTCCCAGGAAGAACAGGTACTGATGGAAAACGGATACGATCTGACGGAAGAAGGAGAAGTGACGGATACACCTGGTGAAGCAGTACTGACCAGCGTTGGGGGATCAGAATTCTCTGCATCCGCCAAACTGACAAGAGAACAGCTTCGTGCCCAGAATAAAGAGACCTTGATGGAAGTGATTAATAATGACACCATTGCTGATGCGCAGAAACAGACTGCGATCGACAGCATCACGTCTCTTACTGACATAGCGGAGCGCGAAGCGGCAGCGGAACTCTTGTTAGATGCAAAAGGGTTCGAAGACAGTGTGGTAAGCATTACCGACAACAGCGCCGATGTAGTCATAAATATGGCAGAGATATCGGACAGTCAGCGGGCTCAGATAGAGGACATTGTGAAAAGAAAGGCAGAAGTACCTGGAGAGAACATAATCATTACACCGGTAAGCGGAGAATAAACTTAATTTCATGGGGTATCGGGCCTGGAATGACCGGTACCCCATTGACAGAGGGTTTTTCCTCTGTTAGAATTTAAAGGTTGACAGAAGATTACATATGATTTAGATAATGAGTTGGAAGAAGGAGAAAAGATAGTGGCAGATATTACAAGTGAGATAAAGAAACGAAGAACTTTTGCGATTATATCCCACCCGGATGCAGGTAAGACAACACTGACAGAGAAGTTTTTACTTTATGGAGGTGCGATTAATCTTGCCGGTTCCGTAAAAGGAAAAGCAACCGCCCGTCATGCGGTATCAGACTGGATGGAGATTGAGAAAGAAAGAGGTATTTCTGTCACATCTTCCGTACTACAGTTTAACTATGACGGCTACTGTATCAATATTCTGGATACGCCTGGACATCAGGACTTCTCAGAAGATACCTATCGTACTCTGATGGCAGCAGATTCCGCTGTGATGGTGATTGATGCTTCCAAGGGTGTGGAGGCACAGACAAGAAAGCTGTTTAAGGTATGTGTCATGCGTCATATTCCGATCTTTACGTTTATCAATAAGATGGACCGTGATGCCAATGATACCTTTGAACTGCTGGACGATATCGAAAAAGAACTGGGAATTGCCACCTGCCCGATTAACTGGCCGATTGGTTCCGGTAAGGAATTCAAAGGAGTCTATGAACGGGGCAGCCGTAAGGTTACTGTATTCAGGGATACAGAAAAAGGAACCAAAGAGGGACTGGCAGAGGAGATATCAGTGGATTCTCCGGAATTGAAGGCGTTCACAGGCGAAGAACATTATGGGCAGCTGATGGATGAGATCGAGCTGCTGGATGGAGCAAGTGCAGAGTTTGATCAGGAACTGGTAGATAAGGGAGAACTGTCACCGGTGTTCTTTGGATCAGCCCTGACCAATTTTGGTGTAGAGATTTTCCTGAAGCACTTCCTTCAGATGACCACTCCACCGCTTCCACGTATGGCAGATATCGGTGAGATCGATCCGATTAAAGAAGATTTTTCCGCTTTCGTATTTAAGATTCAGGCGAATATGAATAAGGCGCACAGAGACCGTATTGCCTTTATGCGCATCTGCTCCGGAAGATTCGATGCAGGAATGGAAGTTTATCATGTGCAGGGGGACAAGAAGCAGCGTCTTTCCCAGCCTCAGCAGATGATGGCACAGGAGCGGCATGTAGTAGATGAAGCTTATGCAGGAGATATTATCGGTGTTTTTGATCCTGGAATTTACTCGATTGGAGATACCATCTGCATGCCGGGAAAGAAGTTCTGTTATGAGGGAATTCCGACATTTGCACCGGAGCATTTTGCCAGGGTGCGTCAGGTAGATACCATGAAGAGAAAGCAGTTCGTAAAGGGAATCACCCAGATTGCGCAGGAAGGTGCTATTCAGATCTTCCAGGAATACAACACCGGACTGGAAGAGATCATTGTGGGCGTAGTAGGTGTTCTGCAGTTTGAGGTGCTGAAGTACCGCCTGGAGAATGAATATAATGTGGAGATCCGACTGGAAAATCTGCCATATGAACATATTCGCTGGATTGAAAATGAAGACTTTGACCTGAACAGTCTGGTTGGTACTTCCGATATGAAGAAAGTAAAAGATATGAAGGGCAATCCACTTCTGATCTGGGTAAATTCATGGAGCATCGGTATGACACTGGATCGTAACCCTGGATTAAAACTGGCGGAATTTGGACGTCAGTAGTTTACAAAAAAATGAAAGTTTGTTATACTTGACGGTAGATATTGGTCAGAAGTAACTGTTCAGACAAGGAAGAAACTGAACAACTACGATCAGGGAACGTCGCAAAGGAGGTCTCCGATATGGGAAAAGAAGAAGTTCAGAAGAATTATACAGTAACAAGCAGTGATGAAAAAGGACAGGTTCAGATATCCAATGAAGTAGTGACAATTATTGCAGGACTGGCAGCTACAGAAGTAAAAGGCGTGGCAAGCATGGTAGGGAATATTACCAATGAGCTGGTCAGCAAGCTGGGAATCAAGAATCTTTCCAAAGGCGTGAAGATTGCTATAGAGAATGATACCGTGAATGTAGATCTGGCATTGAATCTGGATTATGGTTTCAGCATTCCGAAGACCTGTGGCCAGGTACAGGAAAAGGTGAAGACAGCGATCGAGAGTATGACCGGCCTGAAAGTAGAGAATGTAAATATTAAGATTGCCAATGTGACAATGGAGAACGGAAAATAGAATATGTTGCGGTGGCAACCCACCGCAGGTGGAGAATCCTGCATGTCAGGATTCTTTTTTCATCGTAGAGAGAATGAGAAAGAGACAAGGAGTGTAAGATGAGCAGAAGAGAAATTCGGGAACACATTTTTAAATTATTATTTTTACTGGAATTCTATAATGGAGACGAGCTGAATGAACAGGCAGAGCGTTATCTGGATGAAGTAGAGGGAGCCGTTCCGACTGAGGAAGAAGCAGCTTATATTCGTGAGAGATTTCACAAGATCGAAGCACAGATCACAGAACTGGATCAGATCCTGACCGGCGCAGCGACTGGCTGGAAGCCAAGCCGTATGTCCAAAGTAGATCTTGCAATTTTAAGACTTGCAGTATATGAGATGAAGAGGGATGAAGAGATCCCGGTAAAGGTAGCGATCAATGAAGCAGTGGAACTGGCCAAGAAGTTCGGTGGCGATGATTCACCTGCATTTGTAAATGGAGTGCTGGCAAAGCTGGCAGATTAATCTGGAACTGTTATGAAGAATGTATATTCGATCAGACAGGTGAACCTCTATATCAGTAATATGTTTCGCCAGGATTTTATGCTGAACCGCATCTATGTCAAAGGAGAAGTGTCCAACTGCAAGTATCACACATCCGGACATATTTATTTTTCTTTGAAGGACGACTCCGGAAACCTGGCCTGCGTGATGTTCGCCGGGAACCGCAGCGGACTGAAGTTCCAGATGCAGAATGGCCAAAGTGTGATTGTGCTGGGCAGCATCAGTGTGTATGAAAGAGACGGAAAGTATCAGCTCTATGCCAGGGAGATTATTCAGGATGGCATGGGACTGCTGTATGAGAAGTTTCAGGCACTGAAGCAGGAACTGGAAGAGATGGGGATGTTTGCCCCGGAATATAAGCAGCCGATACCGGCATTTAGCCGGCGGGTCGGAATCGTAACCGCGCCTACCGGGGCGGCTATTCGTGATATTATGAATATTTCTTACCGGCGGAATCCTTATGTGCAGCTGATTCTGTATCCTGCACTGGTGCAGGGAGAAGAGGCTGCCGACAGCATTGTACGGGGCATTGAACTTCTGGATCAGAGTCATGTGGATGTGATCATTGTCGGAAGAGGTGGCGGTTCCATGGAGGATCTGTGGGCTTTTAATGAAGAAAAGGTCGCAAGAGCAATCTTTCAATGTGAGACACCGGTGATCTCAGCAGTGGGGCATGAGACAGATTTTACGATAGCAGATTATGTAGCGGACCTGCGGGCACCGACGCCTTCAGCGGCAGCAGAGCTGGCAGTGGCAGATATGGCAGCCATCCAGGGACAGTTACAGGATATGCAGCAGCGGCTGCAGAATCGAATGAGTGAGCGTTTGTCGGACAGAAAAAAAGAACTGGAGCATTTGCAGGAAAAGCTGAAGTATGTAAGTCCACAGCATCAGATTCAGGAAAAATATCAGAGACTGACGGATATAGAAGAAGAACTTCAGATGTTGATGCAGCAGACCATGAAAGAACGTCGGCATCAGCTGATGATTTATGTGGAACGAATGAAGGGAATGTCACCACTGGAGAAGCTGAGTCAGGGGTATTCCTATACAGCGGATGCCAGGGGAAAGAAGATCACAGCAACAGAGCAGGTGCAGCCGGGAGATCTGTTGCAGATCTATGTATCTGACGGACAGATTCTGGCAGAGGTAAAAGAAAAAGAAAAGACAGAGGACTGGAGCGTATGATGGAGCAGGAGAAGAAGAAAAACGAAGATCTTACCCTGGAAGAATCCTTTGCAAAACTGGAAGAACTGCTTCTGGTGCTGGAGAACAGGGAGACTACGCTGGAAGAGTCGTTTCAGACATATAAAGAAGGTATGGAGCTTGTAAAAAGCTGCAATGAGAAGCTGGATACAGTAGAGAAGAAAATGCAGATGATAAATGAAGAAGGTGATTATTGTGACTTTCCGGGATGAATGGAGCAAACGGACGGAAGAGGTACAGGAGATTCTTTACCAGTATCTTCCGGAAGAGACAGGATATCAGAAAACATTGCTTCAGGCAATGAATTACAGTATGCAGGCAGGGGGGAAGCGGCTTCGTCCGCTGTTGATGCAGGAAACTTATCGGTTATTTGGCGGTACCGGCAGGATTGTGGAGCCATTTATGGCGGCGATGGAGATGATTCATACCCATTCTCTGATTCACGATGATCTTCCGGCTATGGATAATGATGAATACCGCAGAGGAAGAAAGACTACCCATATTGTATATGGGGAGGCAATGGCGATTCTGGCAGGAGATGGTCTTTTGAATCTGGCGTATGAGACGGCATCCAGAGCATTTGAGATGGAACCGGAGAATCCGGTTGTGGGAAAGGCGATGGCAGTACTGGCCAGAAAAACAGGGATAACAGGAATGATTGGCGGCCAGTCAGTAGACGTAGAACAGTCTGGAAAAGACTTAAGCCGCGGACAGCTTGATTTTATCTACCGCCTTAAGACCAGTGCTCTGATCGAAGGATCCATGATGGTGGGAGCCATTCTGGCAGGAGCGTCTGCGGACGAAGCAGCACAGATCGAACAGGTGGCCTCTGATGTGGGACTGGCATTCCAGATCAGAGATGACATTCTGGATGTGACCAGTACCAGCCAGGTACTTGGCAAGCCGATTAACAGTGATGAAAAAAATCATAAGACAACATATGTGACCATGGAAGGTCTGAAGAAGGCTGAAAAGGACGTAAAAGAGATCTCCGGACGGGCTATTGATGTCCTGGATCAGCTGGGAAGAAAAAATGAATTCCTGAGGAATCTGATTCTGGAATTGGTCATCAGGGAGAAATAATATGATTTTGGATAAAATTCAAAAAGAAAATGATATACAGAATATAGAGAAAAAGGATCTGCCTCAGCTGGCAGGAGAGATCCGTGAATTTCTGATTCAGAAGATCAGTGAGAATGGCGGGCATCTGGGGTCAAATCTGGGTGTGGTAGAGCTGACCATGGCACTGCATCTGTCTTTCCATTTACCGGAAGATAAGATGATCTGGGATGTAGGACATCAGTCTTATACACATAAGCTTCTGACAGGAAGAAGAGACGGATTTGATACTTTACGCAAATATGGCGGAATGAGCGGTTTCCCAAAGAGAAAGGAAAGTCCATGTGATGCATTTGATACCGGACACAGCTCTACCTCGATTTCAGCAGGGCTGGGACTTGCTATGGCAAGTCAGCTGAAGGGTGAGGACAATTACGTGATTTCTGTGATTGGTGATGGCTCTCTTACCGGCGGAATGGCCTGGGAAGCGTTGAATAATGCATCACGCCTGAAACGGAATTATATTATTGTTTTGAATGATAATAATATGTCTATAGCAGAAAATGTGGGTGGATTTTCAGAATATCTGAATCAGATACGGACAAAGGAAGGATACCAGAATCTGAAAGCAGGTGTAGAGAATACGCTGTCACGTTTACCGGGACGTGGAGAACAGTTGATTCGTGGAATTCGGAAAACAAAGAACAGCATTAAACAGTTCTTTGTTCCTGGTATGCTTTTTGAAGAGATGGGGCTGACCTATCTGGGACCATACGATGGACACAACATTGACCAGCTGACCCGGGCTTTCCGGGAAGCAAAACAGGTAAATGGAGCAGTTCTGGTACATGTCTGTACCCAGAAGGGGCAGGGATATGAGCCTGCGATGCGTCATCCGGCAAGATTCCATGGTGCAGAGCCGTTTGTCATCGAGACCGGACTGCCGAAGAAGAAAAGAGTAAAGGCAAACTACACGGATATTTTCTCTACTGTTATGAGAAAAATGGGAGATCGGGAACCGAATGTGGTAGCAGTGACGGCAGCTATGCCGGATGGAACCGGACTGAAACGGTTCCGGAATATGTTCCCGGACCGTTTCTTTGATGTGGGAATTGCAGAACAGCATGCAGTGACTTTTGCGGCAGGTCTGGCAGCGGCAGGCCTGAAGCCGGTCGTGGCGGTCTACTCTTCGTTTTTACAGAGAGCGTATGATCAGGTGATCCATGATGTCTGTATTCAGAATCTTCCGGTGATTTTTGCCATTGACCGTGCAGGCCTGGTGGGAAGTGACGGAGAGACCCATCAGGGGATTTTTGATCTGTCTTATATGTCATCGATTCCGAATATGTGTGTGATGGCACCGAAGAATAAATGGGAACTGTCCGATATGATGAAGTTTGCGGTACATTATGACGGACCGATTTCTCTGCGCTATCCAAGGGGAGAAGCCTATGATGGACTGGCCAGGTTCCGTACGCCGATTGAATATGGAAAATGGGAGACCATTTATGATGAGAATGAGATTGCGCTGCTTGCAGTGGGCAGTATGGTAAAGACGGCAGTAGAAGTACGTGACAGGCTTCGTGAAATGGGATATGGCTGTACACTGGTGAATGCCAGATTTGTGAAGCCTCTGGATCAGGAAATGCTTCGGACCGTGCAGTCAGAGCATAATCTGCTGGTTACGATGGAAGAAAATGTGAAGGCAGGAGGCTTCGGGGAAGCAGTGCTGGAGTACCTCAATGAGATCAAAAGTAAGACAAGGATGATCTCGATTGCACTTCCGGATGATTATGTAGAACATGGCAATGTGGATCTGCTGAAGCAGGAATGCGGAATTGATGCAGAGTCTATTGTGAAAAAAATAGTGATAGAATATATAGGACTGACAAAATGAAGGAAAGATTAGATGTATTGATGGTACAGCGCCAGCTGGCACCATCCAGGGAAAAGGCAAAGGCTCTGATCATGGCAGGGTGCGTGCTGGTAGATGGAGAACGGGAAGACAAAGCGGGAACCATGTTTGCTGACAAAGTGGAGATTACTGTAAAGGGCAATACGCTGAAGTACGTCAGTCGTGGAGGACTGAAACTGGAAAAGGCAATGGAGAAATTTGATATTACACTGGCCGGAAAAGTCTGCATGGATGTGGGAGCTTCTACAGGAGGCTTTACTGACTGTATGCTTCAGAATGGAGCGGTGAAGGTCTATTCTGTAGATGTAGGATATGGACAGCTGGACTGGAAACTGAGACAAGATCCGAGAGTTGTCTGTATGGAAAAGACAAATATCCGTTATGTGACACCAGAAGATATTCAGGAGCCGGTAGCATTTTCCTCCATTGATGTATCTTTTATTTCACTGACAAAAGTATTGCTTCCGGTAAGAAATCTTCTGACTGAAGACGGACAGATTGCCTGTCTGATCAAGCCACAGTTTGAAGCAGGCAGGGAAAAAGTCGGTAAAAAAGGTGTGGTCAGAGATCCGGCTGTTCACCAGGAAGTGATCGAGATGGTGACTGATTATGCAAAAAGCATTTTCTTCCAGCCAAAGAATCTGGAGTATTCTCCGATCAAGGGACCGGAAGGAAATATTGAATATCTGCTGCATCTGCAGAAGATGCCAGAAGGCAGTGAGATCGAAGATGTGGCATTTGACATCAGAGAGACTGTGCGTCTGGCGCATGAGTCACTGGACAAGAAGGAAAAGTAAAAGGGATGAAGCATTTTTACGTAATTACCAATGTGCAGAAGGATCCAGGATTGAAAGTTGCACACCGCATTCAGGATTATCTTCAGGAAAAAGGCATACGCTGTACCCTACAGGAGGAAAAAGAAAACTCAGGCGGAGAGCAGGGACCAGAATATAAGTCCAGCAATCCAGATAAGATACCGGACGATGTGGACTGTGTACTGGTACTGGGCGGAGATGGAACGGTGCTTAGAGCAGCCAGGGATCTGGTAAAACGGCATCTGCCCCTGTTCGGGGTGAACCTGGGAACGCTTGGATATCTGGCGGAAGTGGATCAGGATCATCTGGAAACGGCACTGGATCATCTGGTACTGGGTGAATATATCACAGAGGAACATATGATGCTTCGTGGTGTAGTCTGTCATGAGGGCCAGGAGATCCTGTCAGATGTAGCCCTGAATGATATTGTTATCGCAAGAAGCGGAAGAATTCATGTAATGGATCTGAAAATCTATGTGAATGACCGGTTTCTGAATGAGTACAGTGCAGATGGCATGATTATCTCCACCCCTACCGGATCCACCGGATATAACCTTTCTGTGGGCGGACCGATTGTATCACCGGCAGCATCCCTGATCCTGCTGACTCCGATAGCACCTCATACACTGAACGCAAGAAGTGTCATTCTGCCGGATACGGCAAAGATAAAAGTAGTGATAGGCAAAAGAAAAGAGCCAGAGGAAGAGGCAGAGGTTGCCTTTGACGGAGACACGACAGCAGAAATGACCTGTGAGGACTATGTTGTAGTAGAGAAGGCACAGAGTACTGTGCAGTTTGTAAAAGTAGATCAGATCAGTTTCCTGGAGACACTTCGCAAGAAGATGAGTGGAACCTGATCAGAAGGGTGTATGAAAATATGAAGATTCAGCGACATGCAAAAATAGTGGAATTAATCAATCAATATGATATTGATACACAGGAAGAACTGGCCAGACGACTGAAAGAGGCCGGATTTCGTGTGACGCAGGCCACCGTATCCAGAGACATTCGGGAACTGCGGCTGACAAAGATCGCTGTCGATGGTGGAAAACAAAAATATGTTGTGATGAATACCCAGAGCAGTGAATTGGATGAAAAGTATCTGCGTATTCTGCGAGATGGCTTTGTCTCTATGGATATGGCACAGAATATTCTGGTTATCCGAACCGTTTCCGGTATGGCGATGGCTGTGGCAGCTGCTATGGATGCATTGAACTGGAAGGAGATTGCCGGCTGTATTGCAGGAGATGATACCATCATGTGCGCCATCCGCAGTGTGGATGATACGTTGCTGGTGATGGATAAGATACAAAAGATATTGGATGTGAGATAGCTCACATCGGAAAAATAGAATCCTTGCCGGGAGTGTGTAAAAAGGATATGCTGTTAAACTTACATGTAAAAAATATGGCACTGATACGTGAACTGGAGATTGATTTTGGAAAAGGCTTCAATATCCTGACCGGGGAGACCGGAGCAGGAAAATCCATTCTCATCGGTTCCATTAATGTGGCTCTTGGAATGCAGAGCTTTAAAGGATTTGCCAGAGAAGATGAGACTTCAGCGCTGGTGGAGCTGGTATTTTCTGTGGAAGATCCAGGATTAAAAGAAAAGATTGAACTGCTGGATATTCCGGTGGAAGACGGACAGGTGATCATTTCACGCCGGCTGGTCGGTGGACGGAGCATCAGTAAGGTGAACGGAGAGACCGTGACGCTGACCCAGGTGAGGGAGCTGGCTTCTCTCCTGATTGATATTCATGGGCAGCATGAGCATCAGTCACTGCTTCATAAGAAGAATCATTTACAGATTCTGGATGAATATGCAAAAGAAAAACTGGCACCTTATAAAGAAAAGGGTGCGCATATTTTTGCTGACTATGCACAGATTCGTAAAAAACTGGAAGCTTCCACACTGGATGAAGCGGCCAGAAAAAAAGAAATGGATTTTCTGCAGTTTGAAGTGGAAGAGATCGACCGGGCGGAACTGAAGATCGGGGAAGATGAAGAACTGGAAGAACGGTACAAGAAGCTGTCCAATGGCAGAAAGATTGCCGAAAATGCGGGAGAAGCCTATCAGCTGACTGGAGAGAGTGAAGGCAGCAGCTGTGCAGCTGATCTGGTCTCCACAGCAGTACAGAGACTGCAGATGGTGCAGGAGTATGATGAATCTTTGCAGGAACTGGAAAAACAGCTGGCAGAGATCGAAAGTCTCCTTTCAGATTTTAATCGGGAAATGTCTGGCTATCTGGGAGATCTGACCTTTGATGATTATGAATTTGAGCAGATCGAGAAACGGCTGGATGAGATCAACCGCCTGAAGGTAAAATATGGACAGTCCATTGAGGAGATTCTTGCATATCGGGAAGAGAAGGAACAGCGCCTGGAAGAACTGCAGAACTATGACAGCTATGTGGCACAGCTGCAGAAGTCATTCGAGGAGCAGGAAACGCTTCTTCGGGACAATGCAAAAGAGATGTCCCTTATTCGAAAACAGTACGCTTCCCAGCTTGCCGGGCAGATTCGGGCAGAGCTGGCGGATCTGAACTTTCTGGAGACGAATTTTGATCTGGAAGTGACAGA
Source organism: uncultured Marvinbryantia sp. (assembly GCA_934408725.1). Lineage (GTDB taxonomy): Bacteria > Bacillota > Clostridia > Lachnospirales > Lachnospiraceae > Marvinbryantia. Next base: position 13,398 of record CAKRVB010000024.1, on the reverse strand, counting down.
AAGTGCACCATTATCTGCCAATGGATTTGATGAAGCATGTTTTCTGATTTCCATGAATCCAGGTTCTCCGATGCGGATGCTGGGAGATGTGGCATCCGGTGGTGAACTTTCCAGAATTATGCTGGCGATCAAGACCGTTCTGGCAGACAAAGATCAGACTGAGACATTGATTTTCGATGAGATCGATGTGGGAATCAGCGGAAGAACGGCTCAGAAAGTATCCGAAAAAATGGCAGTGATTGCCAGAAGCCGTCAGGTGCTGTGTATTACTCATCTGGCGCAGATCGCATCTATGGCAGATCATCATTTTTATATTGAAAAAAACGTGCATGACGGTATCACAGAGACCAGTATCCGTGAACTGTCACTGATGGAAAGTGAAGAAGAACTGGCCAGAATCCTGGGCGGCGCACAGATTACAGAGACTACATTAAAGAGCGCCCGTGAGATGAAGGAAATGGCAGACGCAACAAAAAAATACTAGAGTACAAAAAAACATAGCTCACATACTAAGAAGGGTATCTGAAAAAGATGCTCTTCTTTTTCGATGATGCCGAATTTATAAAAGGGAAAGGATGTGAGCAGATGGGAAAAATAACACAGAAGCCAGTCCGAAGAAAAATGGCATTTGATCTGACCTTGTTTGTTGGTCTGTCTGGTGCCTTATTCTGGCTGGATCTATATACCAGTATACCGGATCGCCTGACGGTAGCATCAGAGGAGCAGAATAACGAGATTTTTCATAATACGTTTCCTGAATGGCTGGAGGAAGCTGTGGTAGCTGACGGGCAGGGAAAGTCAGATATACCATCTGAGAATCTGACGATAACTGGAAAGCTGTCAGACAGCAAAGGTGAGGACAGTTATGTAGTGCAGTGCAGTTTATTTGGTGCCATTCCGATAAAAAAAGTAGAAGTGGATGTGGTAGAACGACAGAAAATTGTACCTTGTGGGATTCCTGTGGGAATCTATATGAAAACCCAGGGCGTGCTGATTGTTGGAACCGGCGAGGTCTGTGACATGCAGGGAGAACCACAAAATCCAGGTGGCGATCTGGTACATTCAGGGGATTATATTCTGGCTGTCAACGATATCCCGGTATCAGAGAAAGAAGAAGTGGTGCAGCAGATCAGTCAGGCGGCAGGAGGTGAAGTAAAACTGACGGTGCTGCGGGACTCCGATATTATCGAGCTGCAGGCTCCGGTAATCCAGACAGGAAAAAATGAATACAAAGCAGGCATCTGGATCCGGGATGATACACAGGGTATTGGAACACTGACGTATGTAACCGGGGATGGAACCTTTGGAGCACTGGGACATGGAATCAATGATATTGACACCAGTACACTGCTGACACTGGAAAGTGGGAACATATATGATGCGAAAGTTTGTTCTATTGTAAAAGGAATGGATGGAATGCCAGGAGAGGTGGGCGGGGTGATTGATTATCAGCCAGAAAACATACTGGGAACCATCACGGAAAATTCAGAAATCGGAATATTTGGAACATTGAGTAGTGAGCCTGAGACAGGAATAGAAGAGATGGAAGTCGCTTACCGGCAGGAGATTCAGACTGGTCCGGCTACGATATTGAGTGAGATTACCGGTGAGCGAAAAGAATATCAGATCGAGATCGAAAAGATCAATCTGAACAATAGCGATGCCAATAAAAGCATGGTAATCAGGGTGACAGATCCGGAACTTCTGGAGATCACCGGAGGAATCGTAAGAGGAATGTCAGGCAGTCCGATCCTGCAAAATGGAAAAATCGTGGGTGCCGTCACCCATGTATTCGTCAAAGATCCTACCAGAGGATATGGAATCTTTATTGAAAATATGCTGGAGAAAACCGATGAGTGAATAACGGCACCCGGAACCTGGAATCCGGGTGCTTTGTCGGTATTTGTTTGCCGGAATGAGATACCTGTGGTATGATGTTAAGAATAATAGAAATAAGGAGGAGTAGAGAATAGAAATTGGAAAGAAAAGAGACCTTACTGAAAAAAATCTTTCTGTCCACCTTATATTTAAGTGCCTTCACTTTCGGTGGCGGTTATGTGATCGTTACGCTGATGAAGAAGCAGTTTGTGGATGAGCTGCAATGGATTGACGAAGAAGAGATGCTGGATCTGGTAGCCATTGCCCAGTCTTCACCGGGAGCTATTGCGGTGAATGGAGCGATCGTTGTGGGCTATAAACTGGCAGGAATAGCCGGCGTGTTGACGGCAGTGCTGGGAACCGTGATACCACCGTTCCTGATCATAGCCGCAGTCTCTGTCTGCTATCAGGCATTTCGCAGCAATCAGCTGGTGGCATGGATGCTGGAGGGGATGCAGGCCGGAGTGGGAGCAGTGATTGCTTCGGTTACTTTTGAGATGGCATCGGGAATTGCAAAAGAGAAAAATAAAATATCTTTCGCGATCATGGCAGTGGCTTTTGCAGTTTCTGTGATCTGGCAGATTAATACGATATATATGATTCTGGTCTGTGGACTCCTTGGAATTTTGATTACCTTCGGGAAAAGGAGGCGGAAGCAATGATTTATTTACAGTTATTTTTCAGCTTCCTGCAGATTGGGATGTTCAGCTTTGGTGGTGGTTATGCGGCGATGCCGTTGATCCAGGGACAGGTGGTGCAGACGCATCAGTGGATGACTATGTCAGAATTCACAGATCTGATTACGATTTCTCAGATGACACCGGGACCGATTGCGGTGAATTCTGCCACATTTGTAGGGATTAAAGTGGCAGGGATCCCAGGAGCGTTTGTGGCAACCATTGGATGTATTCTTCCATCCTGCATCCTGGTCACGATCCTGGCCAGGTTCTACCTGCGTTACCGGAATATGGATCTTCTTCAGGGAGTGCTTGGTACCTTGCGTCCTGCGGTGGTGGCTCTGATTGGATCATCAGGCGTGCTGATTTTGATTTCTGCATTCTGGGGTTCCGCACAGCAGATCGCGGTCTCACAAACCAGATGGAGTATGGTGATTATTTTCCTGCTCTGTTTTTGGCTGATCTGGAAGAAAAAGAAAAATCCTGTTTGGGTGATGATACTGGCTGGCATGATGAATGTAGCATGGAACCTGCTGAAAAATTTGCTTTTGTTACTTGAAAGATGAAATTAGATGTACCTATAATGAACAAGATATGTACTTCAGATAAATGCGGAAAGGAAGGAACTTAATATGACACTGAAGGAATTACAGATAGGACAGAGTGCAGTGATCTGCCATGTCGGAGGCGAAGGCGCTCTGCGGCAGCATTTCCTGGACATGGGTGTAATACCGGGAGCGGAAGTAACCGTGGTGAAGCTGGCTCCAATGGGCGACCCGATGGAACTGCAGATTCATGGTTATGAACTGACTCTGCGTCTGGCAGATGCGGATCAGATCGGAGTGGAACCGATTGATCAGAGAACAAGGAAGCATGAAGGTGCCAAAAATATCAATCAGAGTATACACCCTGGTCTTGGAGAGGATGGAAAGTATCATGCAAAGGGAGATGGCAATCCACTTCCGGAAGGAGAGATACTGACCTATGCGCTGGTGGGCAATCAGAACTGCGGAAAAACGACTTTGTTTAATCAGCTGACCGGTTCCAATCAGCATGTGGGAAATTTCCCGGGTGTTACGGTGGATCGGAAGGATGGTTCCATCAGAGGATATGCCAATACCCTGATTACGGATTTGCCTGGTATTTATTCGATGTCTCCTTATACCAGTGAGGAGATCGTGTCTCGTAACTTTGTGCTGGAAGATAAACCGAAAGCGATCATCAATATTGTAGATGCCACTAATATTCAGCGAAATCTGTATCTGACCATGCAGCTGCTGGAGATGAATGTGCCAATGGTAGTGGCACTGAACATGATGGATGAACTGACTGGAAATGGAGGCTCTATCGATGTGAATGCAATGGAGGCCATGCTGGGCGTTCCGGTGGTGCCGATCTCTGCGGCAAAGAATGAAGGCGTAGATGAACTGGTAAAGCATGCCATACATATTGCAAAATATCAGGAACGGCCTGGCAGACAGGACTTTTGTGATGAGAATGATTTTAACGGGGCGGTGCACCGCTGCATTCATTCTGTCTGTCATTTGATCCAGGATCATGCGGAGCATGCCGGAATCCCTCTCCGGTTTGCGGCTTCCAAGCTAATTGAAGGTGATCACCTGATTGAGAAGCAGCTGGAACTGGATCAGAATGAGATCGAGACGATCGACCATCTGATACTTCAGATGGAAAAAGAACGGGGACTGGATCGCAGCGCGGCAATGGCAGATATGCGTTTTTCCTTTATTGAAAAAGTCTGTGAACAGACTGTGGTGAAGCCAAGAGAGAGTAAAGAACGAATCCGCAGTGAGAAGATCGATAAGATCCTGACTGGAAAGTATACGGCAATTCCGTGTTTTGTCGGGATCATGCTGGCAGTTTTTTATTTGACCTTTAATGTGGTGGGCGCATGGCTGCAGGGACTGCTGGAAATGGGAGTAACGGCCCTGACTCAAATAGCAGATTCTGCATTGACAGCTGCACATGTGAACAGTGCTCTTCATGGCCTGGTGATTGATGGTATTTTTACCGGTGTAGGATCGGTATTGTCTTTCCTGCCGATTATTGTGACGCTGTTTTTCTTCCTGTCACTGATGGAAGACAGCGGATACATAGCAAGAGTAGCATTCTTTATGGATAAACTGCTGCGTAAAATCGGTCTGTCAGGAAGAAGTATCGTGCCACTTCTGATAGGATTTGGCTGTACGGTGCCAGCTGTGATGGCAACCAGAACACTGCCAAGTGAACGTGACCGTAAAATGACCATCTTACTGACTCCGTTTATGAGCTGTACAGCGAAGCTGCCAATCTATGCGTTTTTTGTAAATGCATTTTTCCCTGGCAGGGGAGGTCTGATTATGACTGGACTGTATGTACTGGATATCTGTATTGGAATTTTGGCGGCTTTTATTTTTAAGGGAACTCTTTTTAAAGGCGAGGCTGTGCCATTTGTCATGGAACTTCCGAATTATCGTTTTCCGAGCGCCAAAAACGTTGGACAGCTTCTCTGGGAAAAGGCCAGGGACTTCCTGCAGAGAGCATTTACGGTGATTCTTCTGGCAACGATTGTGGTATGGTTCCTGCAGAGCTTTGATCTGACATTTAATCTGGTGACAGATTCTTCTGAGAGCATTCTTGCTATGATTGCCGGATGGATCGCACCGCTGTTTGTACCACTTGGACTGGGCGACTGGAGAATCATTGTGGCTCTGATCAGCGGCTTTATGGCAAAGGAAAGTGTGGTATCCACGCTGGGAATTCTGTTCGCAGGTGGAGTAGGCAGCGCACTTACCACGTTGTCTGCAGCCTCTCTGCTGGTATTCAGTCTGCTGTATACGCCTTGCGTAGCGGCAATCAGTACGATCAAGAGAGAACTTGGAGGAAAATGGGCCATTGCAGTAGTGATCTGGCAGTGTGTGATTGCCTGGGCAGCTGCCTTTCTTGTAAGATTAATAGGAACGATATTGTAATTTATCTTGAATTTTTACATTTGTGAACTTTCTGTGAAATTATCAGAAAACTATTGCAAAATGAAAAAAATAGGACTACAATGCGAAGCGAAACAAGAGAAAACGAATCGTCACTCAGTAATGACTCTTTCGCAAAACATCCCTGTTCACTATTTGTATCAATGGAGGAAAAGATAAATGAATACTTACAAAGTGCAAAAAAGAGACATGGAAACTAAGGCAAAAAAACTGAGAAGAGAAGGTTTTGTCACAGGAAATCTTTTTGGAAAAGAGATCAAAGAATCTATTCCACTGAAGATTGAACGCAAAGAAGCAGAACGTCTTTTACGTGAATGTATGAAAGGCAGCCAGGTATTACTGGATCTGGAAGGCACCACATACGATGTACTGGTTAAAGAGATGGATTACAACTCTATGAAGAATGAGATCATGGAGATGGATTTCCAGGCACTGGTGAAAGGTGAAAAAGTACATTCCGTAGCAGAGATCGTCTTACACAATAAAGAAATGGTAGTTGGCGGTGTGGTAGATCAGCTCCTGACCGAGATTGCGTACAAAGCAGAACCGTCAGCACTGGTAGAAAAAGTTATCGTAGACTGCAGTACCTTAAAACTTGGTGATACACTGAAAGTTGCAGATCTGGATATTGCAAAAGACAAAGACATCGATATTACCACTCATATGGATGCACCGGTTGTCAGCGTTATTGCACCACGTAATGCAGAGATACCGGAAGATACCGAAGAGGAAGCTGCTGAATAATAAATAAAAGGAAGGACCTTGCGAATTGCAAGGTCCTTTTATCATGCTTTCAACTTTTGATTTCTTTGTATAGCGGCTGATTTAAAAGCTCTCATCATAGAAGGAGATAATTCTGGACAATCAGAATCAAAAACGATAGGATGGCGCCTGGCTTCGGATATTTCTAATAACTGCTTCTGGGTAAGTGGCTGGCCTGGTTTAATAGAGTATGTTTTGATCATAATAAAGTCTCCTTTCTGATTCAGTAGCTAATCTTGCAGATATAAGTCTGATATAATCTTTCCTTTCAGTAAAAACAACAAAGATAACATCATTGACAAAGCCCAATGCAATATATCGATCTTCTTCCATACTATGTTCTGAATCATATATTTCTATGTAATATGGATCATCAAATATATGTACAGCTGTTTCAAAAGAAATGTGATGTTTGAGTTGGTTTAAATCGTTTTTCTGACTATCCCATTTAAATTTCATCCATGAAAAATGAAACATTTCCAGGTTCTCATATCATAACACAAAAGTATCATTTTATCAATAAAAAACTAATGCATATAGTTGACGATCATGGAATATCCAATTAAAATGAATGTAACGATAAAGCAGTTTTACACAGAGGAGGACAGAACATGGAATTCAAACAGGTAATGAAAAAAAGCGCGGAAGTGATCGGCGAGACTGCTATGTTAGTTGCAGATAAAGTGACAGATAAGGATTTTCGTGATAAGGTAGTGGGAACCGTGGCAGAAGCATCTCTGAATCTGGCAGATACCACGTTGAAGACCCTGAAGAAAACGAAGAATTATGCACAGGAGAATCATCTGACGATCGGTTCCAAAGATCAGTATATCAGACAGCTGGAGGAAGAACTGGAAGCGAAGAACCGTGAGATCCGTATCCTGAAGAAAAAGCTTCAGAAGAAGAACTGGAATGGCAGATAATGGAGAAAAAGGATGAGTCATACATCGATTTTGCAGTTTCGTACTGCCAATTGTAAAAACTGTTATAAGTGTATCCGTAATTGTCCGGTGAAAGCGATCCGGGTAGAAAATCAACAGGCACAGATCCTGGAGGATCAATGCATTTTATGTGAAAAGTGTACCTCGGTCTGTCCACAGCATGCCAAGGTAGAACATGATGATATCCCAGATATCAGAAAAGAAATGGCAGAAGGAAAAAAGGTCATCGCATCCGTTCATCCTGCCTGGCTGGCCAGATACGGGTGGAACAGCATGGAACGTCTGGAGAAGAGGCTGCAGACTTTAGGATTCTGGAAGGCATTTGACGGAGCACAGGGTGCTTCTATGGTGAAGCAGGCTTATGAACAGATGCTGAGGGAACAGCATCAGAGTAAACTGATGATTTCTTCCAACTGTCCGGTGATTGTCCGGCTGATCGAGAAAAAATACCCTCATCTGACAGAATATCTGGCTCCGGTGGGCTCCATGATGCAGATGCATGCCAGCTATCTGAGAAGGCAGTATCCAGATGCCGTACTGGTGTATATCAGTCCGTGTATTTCTGTGATGTCAGAACTGAGCGAAAGGCAGGAATGTATGGACTATGTGATTACATTCCGTGAACTGAGTAACTGGATGGAGGAAATGCCGGAAGCAGAGGGCGACACTGCAGAAGAACAGGAAGCGATGCAGCAGGATACCTGCGTTTCCAGACTGGCAGCAGTAAGCGGCGGACTGATTCAGATGATGAAGCCGATCGAAGGACAGAAGTATTTATCGGTAGATGGACTGAAGCAGTGCAGAGAGATCTTAAAGGAGCTTCAGGCAGGTGGGTATCAGAATTATTTTATTGAGATGAACGCCTGTACCAATGGATGTATCAGCGGTCCATATTCCCAGAAAAGAGAGAAAAAGCTCCTGGATGCCATGATTGCCATACGTGAACTGGCAGGTGAAAATGACCATGCAGAAGGGCAGGTGGTCAGGCCAATTGATGTTCTGGAAATGCTGCCACGCAAGTTCCAAAAAGAAGAATTCTATGCTGGAAAGGCGATCACAAAAGAACAGATTACTCATGTGCTGCAGGAAATGGGCAAATATAAAAAAGAAGATGAACTGAATTGTGGTGCCTGCGGATATGACAGCTGTCGCGCCAAGGCCGTGGCAGTCATTCAGGGAAAAGCGGAAGTATCCATGTGTATTCCCTATATGAGAGAAAAACAGGAAGACTATGCCAATATTATCATCAATGCCATGCCGGGGCTCCTGGTAACCCTGGATCATCAGTTGAATATTGTGCAGATGAATAAAGCAGCAATGGATATTTTTGATATTTCCAGAAAGAAAGATCTTCTGGGAAAGCCGGTGAGTGAGATCATGGATGATTACGCTATGGTGAATATGATTGCCTTTGACCGGGAGATCACGCAGGACTGTATCTATCTGGATGAGCAGAAACGTTATATTGAACGGGTGCTTACCAATGACCGGAAAAATAAGCTGATTTTGTGTATTATGAAAGATGTGACCAGAGAAAAGATGCGGGAAAAGAAACAGAAGCGTGCGCAGGCCGAGGCGGTGCAGATGGCAGATAAACTGGCAGAGGAACAGCTTCGAATTGTTCATGAGATAGCAAGCCTTTTAGGAGAAACTGCGGCAGATACCAAGGTGGCTATAGAAGAACTGAAACAGACCATTCTGCAGGAGATCAAGTAAGATGGAACAGAAGACAGATAAGACGATACAGGCGATAGGAGAGATCCCGGTGGGATTCGGCAGGGTCAGCCTGAATAAGAAAAAAGAAAAAATCTGCGGTGATTACTATACTGTGATTCATGATGGGGATTCTTCTGTTCTGGTGCTTTCCGATGGACTGGGAAGTGGCGTGAAAGCAAATATTCTGGCCACATTGACAGCCAGGATGCTTAGTATTATGATTGCCAGAAAAGTAGATATCCGTACAGCTGTAAAAGCAGTGGCTGACACATTGCCGGTGTGCAGTGTACGAAACCTGGCTTATGCCACATTCACGGTACTGGTGGCGGAGGGCAATGAGATCTGTCTGCTGCAATATGACAATCCGGATGCTATTTTGCTGCGTAACGGGAAAAGTGTAGACTATTATCGGGACATTCTGATATTTGGTGAGAAAGAGATACATCAGAGTTACCTGCAGTTCCAGGAAGGGGATATGCTGCTTCTGATGAGCGATGGAGTGACCAATGCCGGCATGGGGAAGACGACTTACGGCGGCTGGGGCAGAGAAGAAGTTGTGAGGTACTGTGAGCAGCGTTATCGGGAAGATATGAGTGCCCAGGAGATGGCATCTGCCATAGGAAATGCAGGACTGGATCTGAATCTGGATGAGACGGATGATGATCTGACGGTGCTTGTACTGAAAGGCATGAAAAGGAAAGTAGTGAATATCTGTGTGGGGCCGCCGGCAGACCGGGAAGATGACCGCAGCTATTTTGAAACATTTTTTCAGAAAGAAGGCATGCGGGTAGTCTGTGGAGGTACTACCGCAAAACTGGTGGCGGACTATATGGGGAAAAAGATCATCAGTCTGCCAGAGAGCGGAACAGAAGAAGTACCTGCCATGTCTGCGATCCAGGGGATTGATCTGGTGACAGAAGGATTGCTAACTCTGCAGAAGCTGACGGAATATTATGAAGATTTTCGAGAAGACAGATTGTATTACCAGAAATTGATCAAAAAGAAAGATGGAGCAGCAGAGCTGTTCCGGGTGCTGTTTGCAGAAGCAACAGAGATTAATTTCTTCTTTGGAAACGCATTGAATGAGAATTATACCGCCCTTCATATTGACCGTGAAAAGAAGAAAAATCTGGCACTGAAGCTGATCGATGAACTGAGGGAAGAAGGAAAACAGGTGAAGATCTGCTTCTGGTGTGTATAACAGAGTAAAAAAATAGGTTTATGGAAGATGTGGTACTTGACAGAGGAAAAACAAGGGAATAAGATAAGAATGTGCTTGAAATGGCACATTCTTTTTTAAAGAAAGGTTAGTTTTAAATAATTACAATTAGGAGGCAGTATTATGGTAAAGACAGTTTTAAAAGTAGACGGTATGTCCTGTGGCATGTGTGAATCACATATGAATGATCTGGTACGCAGCCTGTTTCAGGTAAAAAAGGTGAGTTCTTCTGCAAAAGACGGGGAAACGGTAGTACTCAGTGATGAGATTCTGGACATTCCTTATCTGAAAATGAAGATGAAAGGAATCGGATATAAACTGGTTTCAGTAGAAAGTACTCACGAAGCATAATCTTAAGTTGCAATATAGGCAGTATTGGGCTTATAATAAAATAATCTATACAGATGGAGGATTATAAGCATGAAGTCCAATAAGGCAAAAAGAAGCAGTCTGCAGCTGATCAGACGCTTCTGGCCATATGAGAAGAAATACTTAAAAACGGTAATATTGGATCTGTTTTGTGCGGCATTGACTTGCCTTTGTGATCTGATATTACCGTTAATTTTGCGTACCATTACCAATCTTGCCATGACAGATCTGGCAGCACTTACGGTGTCCCTGGTGTTGAAGCTGACCTTTTTGTACTTTGTACTGAGGCTGATTGATGCAGCGGCGCAATATTTTATGGCAGATATGGGGCATGTCATGGGAGTCTATATTGAGACAGATATGAGAGAAGATGCCTTTGATCATCTGCTGAAGCTGGGCTATACCTATTATTCCAATACCAAGATCGGACAGATCATGGGACGTATCACCAATGACCTGTTTGATGTGACAGAGTTTTCCCACCATTGTCCGGAGGAATTTTTCATTGCAGGCCTGAAGTTTGTGGTCAGCTTTATCATTTTGTGTACTTATAATGTGGCGCTGACGGTTCTGATTTTTGCCTGTGTGCCGTTGATGACCATTGTATCGATCAAATTGAACCGCTGGCAGAGAGAGGCTTTTCGCAGACAGCGTGTCCAGATCGGTGAGCTAAATGCACAGATTGAAGATTCCCTGCTGGGCGAACGTGTAGTAAAGGCTTTTGGTGTGGAAGACCGGGAAAAAGCCAAGTTTACCAGAGGCAATCAGGAATTTCAGAGGATTAAGAAGCTGACTTATAAAGCTATGGCAGCTTTTCAGGCTTCTACCAGACTCTTTGACGGTCTGATGTATCTGCTGGTTGTACTGGGCGGAGGACTGTTTGTCATTCGTGGAGCTATTTCACCGGGAGATCTGGTGGCTTACGTGATGTATGTGTCTACCTTGATTGCAACGATTCGTCGAATTGTAGAATTCGCTGAGCAGTTCCAGAGGGGTATGACCGGTATTGAACGTTTTTTTGAGATTATGGATGCACCGATCGAGATTCAGGATGATGAAGATGCTGTGCCACTTCAGATGAAAGAAGGCAGCATTGATTTCCACAACGTATCTTTCGAATATCCGGATGATCATAATCATGTATTGAAAAATCTGTCTCTGCATATTGCACCGGGAGAGCGGGTGGCACTGGTGGGACCATCTGGTGGTGGAAAAACGACTATGTGCAACCTGATTCCACGTTTTTATGATGTGACCGGAGGAGAAATTGATGTGGATGGGCAGGACATCCGACATGTGACCTTAAAGAGTCTGCGTGCAGCGATTGGTGTGGTACAGCAGGATGTTTATCTGTTCAGTGGAAGCGTAGCTGAAAATATCGCTTATGGAAAGAAGAATGCCACTATGGAGGAGATCCGCCAGGCAGCAAAACTGGCCGGAGCAGATGAGTTCATTCTGGGATTAAAGGATGGTTATGATACTTATGTGGGAGAACGGGGGGTGAAACTGTCCGGTGGACAGAAGCAGAGAATCTCCATTGCAAGAGTATTTCTGAAGAATCCACCGATTCTGATTTTAGATGAAGCAACCAGCGCACTGGACAATGAAAGTGAACTTCTGGTAGGAAGAAGCCTGAATCAGCTGGCACAGGGCAGAACCACCATTACCATTGCCCATCGTCTGACTACGATTAAGAACTATGACCGGATTCTGGTATTATCAGGAGATGGAGTAGAAGAAGAAGGCAGCCATGAGGAGCTTCTGAAAAAAAGAGGCAGCTATTACCGGTTATGGAATCAGTTGACCGGAGAAGACGGAGAGAAGAGCAATGATTCGGATTGCAGTGGTGGAAGATGAAGAATTCTATGCAGAGCAGCTTCAGAACTACATCAGTAAATATGCGGAAGAAACTAAATAAAAAGATGAAGCAGCTTTTCACAAAACGTGGAAAGCTGTTTTTGGTTAGCGCAGAAGAACCGACTTGTTTTGCAAAAATAACAAAAAATATACAAAGAAACAGTGACAAATTGTTAAAAAATGACATGAAGTATTGCTCAGAAAAAAAAAATCATGTATAATATAGAAAAATGCGGTAAAAAAACAACAAAAGGAGGTAAAAGAATGTTAGACCAGTCATACTATGAAAAGGCAGATGAGATCATCGCTTTGTACGGTCCAAAGTCCGCTTCCCTGATTCCAATTATGCAGGATATTCAGGCGGAATACCGTTATCTGCCGGGAGAACTGCTGAACTATGTCGCAGACAAGATTGGAGTAACAAGAGCAAGAGCATACAGTGTTGCAACCTTTTATGAGAACTTTTCTTTTGATGCAAAAGGAAAATATGTCATCAAAGTCTGTGATGGTACAGCCTGTCATGTTCGTAAATCTCAGCCGGTAAAGGATGCAATCATGAAAGAACTGGGGCTTGAGGGAAAGAAGTGCACTACAGATGATATGCTCTTTACAGTAGAGACCGTATCCTGTCTGGGTGCATGTGGACTTGCTCCGACTATGATGGTAAATGAGGATGTTCATCCGAAGATGACACCTGACAAGGCAGTAAAATTAATCAGAGAATTGAGAGAGGAGAATAAGGCATGAGTATTACAAGCAAAGAAGATCTGTTAAAGAAACAGACAGAAGCTCAGGAAAAAATAGAATCCTATACCTGCCGTATTCTTGTCTGTTGCGGTACCGGATGTGTTGCTTCTGGTTCTATGAAGATCTATGAAGAGATGAAAAAACTCTGTGCGGATCTGGACGGAGTGGAAGTTGTAGCTCAGAAAGATGTTCCCCATATCGGTATTGCAAAAACCGGATGTCAGGGACTTTGTGAACTGGGACCT
>CAKRVB010000023.1 GCA_934408725.1 uncultured Marvinbryantia sp. | reverse complement strand
ATTCGAACCCACGCGCCCTTGCGGACAAACGGTTTTCAAGACCGCCTCGTTATGACCACTTCGATATCTCTCCATTTGCCTTTTTGCTTTTCTGCACTTCAAAAGGCAAGAATTATTCTATCATCGACTTTTTCATTTGTCAACAACTTTTTTTATTTTTTTCGACTTTTTATCTTTCACCTAATTTCAGGTTTGGGATAGCGTTCAGATCTAGTCCATGGCGTGTTCCCGCCAGATATTCATAATAAGCAGCCGCACCAATCATCGCCGCATTATCGGTGCACAATATCGGGGATGGATGATAAAATTTCACATGATTTTTCTCACAGGCAAGCTCCATTTCTCTTCGAAGCGTAGAATTAGATGCCACTCCTCCTGCAATTGCCAGTTTATCAAATCCATATTCCTTCACTGCCATCATAGCATGTTCTACCAGCACATCAGTAACTGCTTTTTGGAAAGATGCTGCCACATCAGCTGCAGCAATCTCCTCTCCTTTCATTTTTGCACCATTCAGGTAATTTAACACTGCCGATTTCAGTCCACTGAAGCTAAAATCATAGACTGATTCTGCAATATGGGCTCTTGGAAAGGCAATTGCTTCTGGATTTCCTTCTTTTGACAGCTTATCAATCTTCGGTCCGCCTGGATATCCCAGTCCAATTGCTCTTGCTACTTTATCAAATGCTTCTCCTGCTGCATCATCTCTTGTACGGCCAAGGATTTTGTATTTTCCATAATCTTCTACTACCACCAGATGTGTATGTCCTCCTGATACTACCAGACATGCAAACGGTGGCTCCAGATCTTTATTTTCTATATAGTTGGCTGATATATGGCCTTCAATATGATGTACTCCTATCAACGGTTTCTTCGCAGCATAAGCAATCGCTTTTGCCTCAGCCACACCGACAAGAAGTGCACCTACCAGTCCAGGTCCATAGGTCACACCAATAGCATCAATCTCATCCAATGTCATATTCGCCTGTTTTAATGCTTCTTCTATTACCTGATTGATCTTTTCGATATGTTTTCTGGATGCAATTTCAGGCACAACACCCCCATACAACGTATGAAGTGCAATCTGGGAAGAAATAATGTTGGATAATACCTCTCTTCCGTTTTTTACAACTGCCGCTGCTGTTTCATCGCAGGAACTTTCTATTGCAAGTATTACTATATCCTTTTCGTTTTTCATGATGCTTCTTTTGCTTCCCCTTCAAACATTAATTCTGTTGTTTTTCCGTCTTTTCCCGGATATGCGTTCGGGAAAATATCTGTTACTGTCTTCATATACTCTTCCGGGCGATTCAGAGAAGGACTATAATGAGTCAGCCACATTTCGCTGACCTGTGCTTTTCTCGCCACTTCCGCCGCTTCCGTAAATGTCATATGCTTATGTTCCACGGCTTTTTCCTCTTTTCCCGGTTCTCCATACATTCCCTCGCATATAAGAAGATCTGCATGCATGGCATTTTCCACCAGCGACTGTGTCGGTCTGGTATCCGTGCAATACGTCAGTTTAATTCCTTTTCGTGGCGCCCCTAACACCATATCCGGAGTATAGCACATTCCATTTTCCTCAATTTGCTCGCCTTTTTGCAGACGACTCCAGTATTTTAAGGGGATCTCCTGTTCCTTTGCTCTCACTGCATCAAACTTTCCAGCCCTGTCTATTTCAATAGAATATCCATAGCAAAGCACATTGTGATTTACCCTATATGCGATCAGACGATACCCGTCCATTTCAAATACCTGCTGTGCCCCCTGAATTTCCCGAAAATGAATCTCAAAAGGCAGTTCCGGTGCGATCACACGGAGTGCATTTACCACACGTTCCAGCCCTTTGGGTCCAATAAGGGTCAGTGGTTCTGTTCGCATAGCATTCCCCATAGTCAGCAGAAGCCCTGGGAGCCCACTGATATGGTCTCCATGATAGTGAGTAAAGCAAATCACATCAATTGGTTTAAAACTCCATCCCTTTTCTTTGATTGCGATCTGTGTTCCCTCCCCACAGTCAATCAAAATACTGCTGCCATTATAACGCATCATCAGCGAAGTCAGCCAGCGATAGGGCAGCGGCATCATACCTCCGCACCCCAGCAAACATACATCTAACATATTTCACCATTACTTTCTTTATTTCATTGCAACTTATTTATAGCATTTCTGTCTGTTCCCAGCATTCTGCCGGAATCCTGAATTCACTGAGCATTTTTGCAAAACATTCCTCGCAGATATGAAACCGGTAAACTTTCTGATCCACACCGGAAAAATATCCCCACTGCTTCTTTATCGTCAGATATTCTTCCTGATTCTGTAAAAGTTCTCTTCCACATTTGTTGCAGTAAATCTTCTTTTCCATATCTTATCCTCCTGTTCATCAATTCAGCTCGATTATACAGGATTTTTTTTATTTATCCCAGTGGAAATGATTAGAGATATTTCCACATGATGACTGCATTTTCTTTCGGTGCATCATAGAAATTTTTGCGGATTCCAGCTGAGGCAAACCCCAGCTTCTGATACAGGGAAATAGCTGCCAGATTACTTTCCCTTACTTCCAGTGTAAAGGCTTTTATCCCTTTTTGCGCTCCCCGTCTCATCAGTTCCTGAAGCATGCTTTCACCAACTCCATCTCTTCTGCTGGCTGCATCTACCGCCACATTCGTAATATCTGCTTCATCCAGTACCTGTAAATAGCCGCAATACCCTACTATGGATCCATTTTTGCATGCCGAAAGAAAGCAGGTGTTCTCCTGCTCCATAGAATCTGCAAATCCCTGCTCCGACCATGGAATACTAAAATTTTCTTTTTCGATTCTGGCTACTTCCGGCAGATCCGTTTTTTTCATTTCACGGATCTCCAGTCTGCCATTTTGTTCAGACATCTTCTTTTTGTGCCTGTTTTTGGGCACGTTCTCTTTCAGCCTGAGACAGTCTGAGATAATCTGGCTGATGTTCCATAGCACTTTCTAACTTTCCTTCTTTTGCATACTGTATGCCCAACACTGCAACTGCACCTGCCCGCTGCCGGTTCAGGTGTGCCGGTGCAAGCAGATAAGGTACCTTTAAATTTTTTTCAATCAGTTCCAGATAAACTGGCACTCCATCCCCTGCCAAAATTACTTCACGACCTGTTTGATTCAATTTTTCCAGAACTTCCTCTACCGGCACTGCCATCTGATCTTCCAGTACTTTCAGCGTATTTCCCTGAAATTCATAAATTCCGGTATATACCTGACTGCGTCTCGCATCCATCATTGGACAGATTACCTTCTCCGAGCCACAGAAATTATATGCAATTCCTTCCAGAGTCGGTATAGAAACCAATGGTTTTTTCAATGCCAGTCCCAAACCTTTTGCTGTTGCTGATCCAATACGCAGTCCGGTAAATGATCCCGGTCCTGCTGCCACTGCGATCGCATCTATGGTATTCAGATCCAGTTCCATCATTTTTGCAACTTCATCCAGCATCGGAAGCAGTGTCTGTGAATGTGTTTTTTTGTAATTAATGGTATATTCTGCCAGCATCTGTGTATCTTCCACAACAGCAACTGTAGCCACCATACCTGAGCTGTCAATTCCCAGAACCTTCATCTTATTTCACCTCTATTCTGCGATAGTCAAAGCCTTTTTTCAGATCTTTTTCTATCGTAATCCAAATCGTATTCTCCGGCATGATCTCTTCAATCAGATTCGCCCATTCTACCAGGCAGACACCTTCTCCATAAAAGCAATCCTCATATCCAATCTCATCCATTTCTTCTATATCTCCGATCCGGTATACGTCAAAATGATAAAACGGCATTCTGCCTTCTTCATAGACCTGTACAATAGTAAAAGTCGGACTGCTGACTGGCTCTGTAATACCAAGCCCTTCTGCAAATCCTTTGGTCAATATGGTTTTTCCCACACCCAGATCTCCCAAAAGTGCATAGACCTGCCCCGGTTTTGCTTCTGTTCCCAGCTTTTTTCCTAATTCAAATGTCTCTTTTTCACTAAATGTCTCTATCTTCATCGCATTTCAAAAAATAAAACGGATCTTCACTTGCTATAAAATGCATCAGCATATAGGCACACATCATTGCAACTTTTTCTTCTTTTAAAATCCGTTTTGCTTCCTTCCTGTCCACTAAGACCACTTCTATTTCTTCGCTGTCTTCTTCGCCATCTGTACAGATGGTTCCTGATGCATATCCATAAACCATGGCACAACATTCATCCGTCATTCCAATCGTGGTGTATAACGGTTTTTCCATGTATCCCGGTACATTCAAAAGTTCCAGCTTCAGTCCAGTCTCTTCTCTCAGCTCCCTGACAGCTGCATCGTGGTAATCTTCCTTTTTTTCTACCAGACCTGCCGGAAATTCATAAATGTAATCATCAATGGCATAACGGTACTGATGCACCAGTACAATCTGATCTCTTTTTTCTCCATACAGGCTGTAAATCGCTACTCCATCTGGTGTATCATCCTTTTTCACCAGCTTCATCTGTGCAGCTTCAGGCGCCCTGGATGCCACATAATAATTTACATCGCCTCCCAGACGATTTTCTGCATTCAGATAATACATATTCAGGAAACGATTATCTGTCATTTTTGTGACATTTCTGATTTTTCCCATTATTTGATACCTTTCATCGTCAACTGGATTCTCTTTTTATTCAGATCCACACTCATGACTTTTACTTCCACAATATCGCCTACACTCACTACTTCCAGCGGATGCTTTACAAACTTTTTATCTGTCAGCTGTGAAATGTGCACCAGTCCGTCCTGATGTACACCGATATCAACAAACACCCCAAAATCAATTACATTACGTACTGTACCTTTTAATATCATGCCTGGGGTCAGATCTTTCATTTCCAGTACATCCGTACGAAGAATCGGTTTTGGCATCTCGTCACGTGGATCTCGAGCCGGTTTTTCCAGTTCTTTCACAATATCACGTAACGTAATCTCTCCTACCTCCAGTTCCCCGGCGAGCTTTTTATAGTCTCTGACTTTTCCTGATAAACCATCCAGCTTCTTATCTGCGATATCTGTGGTAGAATATCCCAGCTTTTTCAAAAGCAGTTCTGCCGCATGATAACTCTCCGGATGTACACTGGTCTGATCCAGAGGATTGGCACCGCCCTGGATCCGCATAAATCCTGCGCACTGTTCATAAGCCTTTGGTCCCAGCTTTGCTACTTTCAGCAGCTGTTTTCGATCTGTAAATCTGCCATTCTCTTCCCGGTACGCAACAATGTTTTTCGCAATTGTTTTACTTATCCCGGAAATATATTCCAGGAGAGATGCAGATGCTGTATTTAAATCTACACCTACTTTATTTACACAATCTTCCACTACACCACTTAAAGTTTCTCCCAGTTTTTTCTGATTCATATCATGCTGATACTGTCCTACTCCGATGGATTTCGGATCAATCTTAACCAGTTCCGCAAGAGGATCCTGTACTCTTCTGGCTATCGAAGCTGCACTTCTCTGACCCACATCGAAATTCGGGAACTCTTCTGTCGCCAGCTTACTTGCCGAATAAACAGATGCTCCAGCTTCATTTGTGATGACATACTGTACCGGTGTGGATATCTCTTTCAGCATTTCCACGATCACCTGCTCTGACTCCCTTGAAGCAGTTCCATTTCCTACTGAAATCAGAGTGATATGATACTTATCAATAAATTCTTTTACTTTATCTTTTGCTGCACGGATTTTCTTTTCATTGGTCGGTGCTGTCGGATAGACAACTGCTGTATCCAGCACTTTTCCAGTCGGATCTACTACTGCCAGCTTACATCCGGTACGAAATGCAGGATCCCATCCCAGCACCACCTGGCCGGAGATTGGCGGCTGCATCAGCAGCTGCTGAAGGTTTTTGCCAAATACATTCATGGCCCCTTCTTCTGCCTTTTCCGTCTGTGCATTGCGAATTTCTCTCTCAATAGCAGGCGCAATGAGACGCTTATAGCTGTCCTCGATCACTTCTTTCAATGTATCTGTGGTATTCGGATTTTCTTTCTTGATGATCTGTTTTTCCAGATACCGTAAAATCCGATCTTCCGGTGCTTCCACCTTCACAGTCAGAATCTTTTCTTTTTCTCCACGATTTAATGCCAATACACGATGTCCCGCCAGCTTTGTAACCGGTTCCTGGAAATGATAATACATTTCATAAACAGATTCTGCTTTTTCATCCTTAGCCTCTGCAGTCAGAACTCCTTCTTTTTCCGTCATCTCACGAATTCTGGTACGATACGCAGCCTCATCTGAGATACTTTCTGCTATGATGTCTTTTGCACCATTAATCGCATCTGCCACAGTCAGGACTTCTTTTTCTTCACTCAGAAAATCTTTGGCTTCTTCTTCAAGAGATTTTCTGGTCATCTGAAGAAGAATGATATTTGCCAGACCTTCCAGACCTTTTTCCTTTGCAATCGTTGCACGGGTACGGCGTTTCGGCCGATACGGACGATACAGATCTTCTACCAGTACCTGCGTCTGTGCCTCCAGAATCTGCTTCTTTAATTCTTCCGTCAGTTTTCCCTGCTCTTCAATACTGGACAGAACCTGCTGTTTTTTTTCTTCCAGATTGCGCAGATAAACCAGTCTTTCATGCAGCTTTCTCAGCTGTTCATCGTTCAATGTTCCAGTTGCCTCTTTCCGGTATCTGGCAATAAATGGTATGGTATTACCCTCATCTATTAATTTTACAGCGGCTTCTACCTGCCATGCCTGTACTTCCAGTTCAGAAGCAATTTTTTTTATCATATCCATTCTTTTCCACCTATTCGTTATCGTTCCTTTATTCGCTCGCTAATATTTTCATATAATGTACCCCTCCAAGATTCTCAATATCCGTAAACAACGACATAGAATTCCCTGTTGTTGGAAGGATATCGATACAAAGGGTCAGCGATGCGACTCCATTGA
Source organism: uncultured Marvinbryantia sp. (assembly GCA_934408725.1). Taxonomy (GTDB): domain Bacteria; phylum Bacillota; class Clostridia; order Lachnospirales; family Lachnospiraceae; genus Marvinbryantia. The sequence goes on along the minus strand of CAKRVB010000023.1, from coordinate 39,822 downwards.
CCGGTATGGTCTGATGAATGGTCAGAATATTGGCCTGATATTCTGCAATCACTTTCAGAACATCTGACAGCAATCCTGGCTGATCATCCATCTGTGTTACAAATGTAATCTTTTTTCCCTTTGTATTTTCATGAAAAAGGGAAATATCGTCCTTATATTTGTAAAAAGAGCTTCGACTAATACCAGTCAGATCCGCTGCTTCCTGCACGGTCGCTGCTTTTCCGGTCTCCAGCAGTTTTTTTGCCTCTACTACTTTCAAAAGGACCTCTGGCACCGCCTTTTCTTTTACTACATAGAACTGCTCTTTTCCTTTCATATGCTCTCCTTTATACAGCAGTACTGTCAAAATCCCCGTCCCTTACCGCCGCCATATGTATGTCCTCCGGAAGAATGATGCGTGGATGTTCTTCCACTGTCACCGCCACCGGATGGAGGATCTTTCTCAATTTTCCGATGTGTTACAAACTGGTTCACCAGTATATCATTCTGTGCTGTAATCTTAAGTCTTGCATTCTTTTCCGTAGAATACCGATATTTTTTTACCACAGTGTAGCTTCTGTAAAGAATGACCGAAACGATTGCAGCTACCATGAGCCCTGCGAAAAAAGCAAGCAAAATATCCCCTGAAGTAAGACTGCGGTAACGCACAATCCGCCCAGTCTCCGTATCATACGTATATTGTTTATTCGGGATTCCTTCGTTCAGATATTGCTGTACCTTTTTTAACATGGCTATCATTGCATTTCCATATTCCCCATCTGAAGCATAGGACTGTGCCGCATCATAGATCTTTTCTTCCCGGTAATCGGTAATATAATAGATCATATCTCGTTCTGTGACAAGATTCAGTTCCCGGTTGTCCATATCGATCAGCAATGCGATTCCACCTTTGGCCTCATTACTCTCCAGTCCATATTCCTCATAGGTATCTTCCAGAACTTCGTGGGATTCTTTTCCTCCGGCATCTTCGCAGGTCATGACCAGCACATTCATCTGATACTGATCCTGAATCTCTTCCGACAGATTTTCTATCTCCTTTGTTTCTTCGGTTGTAAAAAGCTGCGCATCATCCTGAATCTGACACTGTGCAAATACCGTCACTCCTGACAGCCAGAGGCAGATAGTTATCCATAATACTATCATACCCGCTGCCTTTCTTTTTGGCATTTTTTTCTCTACCATACCAAGTATCCTCCCAGCAGCATAAACAGAAAAACAGCCACAAACACACCAACAAACAGTTGCAGAACCTTCTTTTTATCAATAGGGAGCTCCCCACTGATTTTTCTGGTCTGCCCGTTCATTGCATAATAATAGATCTTGTCATTTTTTCCACGATAAGTAAGCACCCATACAGGAACCAGCAGGTATTTCCAGTTTTCACCCAGTAAATGAAACTGATCAGATACCGATGTTACCGTATCATATCCCTGTACACTGGATCTTACCATATCGGATGAGTGCTTCTTCACTTCCTGATGTAGTTCTTCTACCAGATCTTTTTTTTCAATATCTCTCTTTTCTGCCAGGAATCCTGAAAGATATTCCATGGAAAAATCCTTCGTCTCTTCCAAACGGAATGGCTGCACTGCTTCTACCAGCTGTCTGTTTTCTTTGTTCAGTGCATTTCTGGTCAGTTCTTCAAACCCTACTTCTGCCGATCTTTCCAGACGATAAATCTTTGTCTCTGTATGCTCCATATCACCGGTTCGATAAATACGGATCCTTTTAGCTTCTCCCTGCCAGTCCCCTTCTGTTTTGCAGTCATATTCCCAGAATGGAAAATAAACTCCACTGATTTTTTCTATCTGCTCCTTGCAGAAAAAATCCCTGGGAATAAATTTCTTTTTCTTTACAAACTTCAGGAATTCATCTACAGCTTCTTTTTTATTTACTGCAAACGGAATGATTTTTTCCGGTCGATATTCTCCTGACAGTTTTCCCTGAAGAATGACTGGATTATGGCAGTAAAAACAAAATGTCGCAGCTGTTGTGGCATCTGTTACAATCTCCGCTCCGCAGCTTGGACACTGATACAGGGACGCTTCGCCCTCTGTATCAGTCTCTGCTTTGTACTGTGATGTCTCTTCTGCGCCATCTTTTCCTTCTTTTTGTGGATTTGCTGCCTCTACTTCTTCCTTTGAAAATACGGACGAACAGTATTCGCACTTAAACTTCTGAGTGCCTGGATCAAACTGCAGATCTCCTCCGCAGTTTGGGCACTTATAACTGACTGCTGCCATTTCTCACCTCTTATGCCCGTGGCTTTCCGCAATTACAGCAGAAATTGCCTTTATTGACCGTTCCGCAGGCACAGGTCCAGTCTGAGGATGGTTTTGGTTTACCGCAATTCGAACAGAAATTACCAGTATTAGAAGCTCCGCAGGCACAGGTCCATCCTGACGGCTGTGCCTGATTCATCTGCTGCTGCATATTCGCCTGCTGCTGTGCCATCTGATTCATCTGCATCTGCTGCATATTGGTCTGAGATGCCTGATTCATAAATCCTCCGGCTGCTCCCATGCCCATTCCCATGCCCATAAAGCCAGTTGCTGCTCCATTGGCATTCGAACCTGCTGCTTCCATTCCCCGTGCAATAGAAGACTGTACAAATCCTTCTCTTACTGATGGATCCGACATCATAGCCCCCTGATTTCTCATATTAATCAATTTCTGCGATTCTTCATCGTAGGAAATGCTGGCAATTCCCACTGCCTGAATCTCCATGCCACGCTGTTGTGTCCACTGTGTATCCAGCACATCCGCCATGTAACGTCCCAGTTCCATAGCCTTGGATGTCACAAAAGAAATACGCATACCTTCAGCAGACATCCGATTGATCGCTGACTGAAGGGCTTCCAGGAACTCACTGCGGTACTGATCATTGATCTCTTCTATCTCCACACGCTGCGCATTTTTTGGCACCACTTCAGCATAAAACTTCAGTGGATCTGTTATCTTAATAGAATAGGTACCATGTGCACGCAGAAACAGTTCTGCATTATAGAAACTATCGAAATAGTTCACCGCATTGCGGGTTCCAAACTTAATTCCCTTAATCTCCTGCAAATTGATATAAAATACCTTCTGGGACATCGGTGTCGTTCCGCCAAATTTAAATCTGGAAAAAGTCTCCTTCAGTGCTTCATCAAACTGCCCATTGAACATAGACGGGGCTGAAGAATTGCTGACTGTGTAGTATCCCGGTTCTGCTGTATAATCGATGATCTTTCCACCATCTACCAGTATCATAAACTGATTGTCATATACATGGATCACAGAACCGTCCGAAATCACATCTGTGGTCGGTCTGTTTGAGCCTTTTCTGACCATCACTCCTCTGGTGAATACGGTCTGGGCATCCATTTCTTCTGGCTCAATTGCTTCCAAAAACTGATCCTGAAATCCTGATTTTACGGTTCCTGCTGCCGCTCCAATCGCTGTTCTGATAATTCCCATCTTTATCCTCCTTTACTGCTGCTCCTCTTCTTCATTTCCGAGGGCAATCCATTTTAAATATGCATTGATAAAAAGATCAATGTTTCCATCCATAACACTGTCCACATTACCGGTTTCTGCATTCGTTCTGTGATCTTTTACCATGGTGTACGGCTGCATCACGTAAGAACGAATCTGATTTCCCCAGCCCATTTCTTTCTTTTCACCTCGAATGCCGGACACCTTTTCTGCATTTTCCTGCTGCTTCAGCAGGTACAGTTTTGCTTTCAGCATCTGCATTGCTTTGTCTTTATTCTGAAACTGTGAACGTTCATTCTGACACTGTACCACAATTCCGGTTGGTATATGCGTAATACGGATTGCGGAAGAAGTCTTGTTGATATGCTGTCCACCAGCTCCACTGGAACGGTAAGTATCAATACGAATATCATCATCCCTGATCTCCACATCCAGATCTTCCTCAATATCTGGCATCACATCACACTGTACGAAAGAAGTCTGACGTTTTCCTGCCGCATTAAACGGAGAAATACGCACCAGACGATGCACACCCTTTTCGGACTTCAGATATCCGTAAGCATTTTCCCCACGTACTTCAAAAGTTACCGACTTGATTCCGGCCTCATCTCCATCCAGATAATCAATCACTTCCACTTCATAGCCCTTTTTATCCGCCCATCTGGTATACATACGATACAACATACCTGCCCAGTCGCAGGATTCGGTACCACCAGCTCCCGCATGGAGGGATACAATCGCATTCACATTATCGTATTCACCAGAAAGTAATGTCTTGATTCTAATGTTGTCAAACGAAGCAATAAACTCATCCAGTGTTGTCTGAATCTCCTCAATCAGAGAGGCATCATTTTCCTCCTCTGCCATCTCAATGAGCGTCTCAATCTCCTCATACTGTTCCTGAAGAGTATGATAAGTTGCAATATCATCCTTCATGGATTTTAGTTTTTTCATCATCTCCTGGGACTGTTCCGGATCATCCCAAAAGCCAGGTTCTTCCATTTTTCGTTCTAATTCTTCGATTCGCTTTTCCTTATTAGCCAGGTCAAAGTGAATCCCTCACTTCCAGTAATGGTTTTTCATATGTGCCAAGCGTATACTTGAACTGATCTAATTCGACCACTCTGTCACCTTCTTTCCTTAAACTGAAAGCAGACTGCAACAGGCAGTTTCTGTCTGCGGCAGTCTGCATCACTTCTATTTTTTACGTCCGCAGCACTGTTTGTATTTCTTTCCGCTGCCGCATGGGCACGGATCGTTCGGATAAACTTTTTCCTCTGCACGCTTCTTTGGTGCGTTGGCAACTGTATCATCCTTGTTGGTTCCGGTTACTTTCGCTACTTCCTCACGTTCTACCTTTTCTTCCACACGTACATGGAAGATCAGTCTTAAGGTATCTTCCTGAATGCCAGACAGCATCTCATCAAACATCTCAAATCCACTCATCTTGTATTCTACCAGCGGATCCTTCTGTCCATATGCCTGGAGTCCGATTCCCTGACGGAGCTGATCCATATCATCGATGTGATCCATCCATTTACGGTCAATGACTTTCAGAATAACCACACGTTCGAATTCACGCATTTCATCCAATGTCGGGAAGATCTTCTCTTTTTCTTCGTAAAGTGCAACTGCTTCTTTTTCCAGCTTAGCTTTCAAATCAGATACGCTCATCTTCGCATCTTCTTCCGTCAACGGCTGAACCGGGATAATCGGAAGCAGGATACGGTTCAGCTCAGTGATGTTCATGCCGTTCTCTACTTCATTGCACATATCCACGTACTTCTCTGATACATCGCGGATCATCTTCAGCACGGAATCTCTCATGCTTTCACCGTCCAGTACACGGCGTCTTTCTTTGTAAATGATCTCACGCTGTTCATTGTTCACCTGGTCATATTCCAGCAGATTCTTACGAATTCCATAGTTATTGGTCTCAATCTTCTCCTGGGCTTTCTCAATAGCGGAAGAAAGCATCTTATGTTCGATCTGTTCATTCTCAGCTACGCCAAGAGAACGGAACATATTCATCAGACGTTCCGAACCAAACAGTCTCATCAGATCATCTTCCAGCGAAATGTAGAATCTGGATTCTCCAGGATCTCCCTGTCGGCCGGAACGTCCACGCAGCTGATTATCAATACGTCTGGATTCATGACGTTCTGTACCAATGATCTTCAAACCGCCCAGTTCCTTTGAAATATCATCCAGCTTAATATCGGTACCACGACCAGCCATGTTAGTTGCAATGGTAACAGCTCCATGTACACCGGCATCTGCTACGATCTCAGCTTCCAGTTCATGGAACTTGGCATTCAGAACTTTATGTGGAATACCCCTCTTTTTCAACATACCACTCAACAGTTCGGAAATGTCAATGGTAATCGTACCAACCAGAACCGGCTGTCCCTTTGCATGGGCCTTTTCAATCTCATCTACAACAGCACGGTATTTTTCTTTCTTAGTCATGTAAACCGCATCATCCAGGTCAATTCGAGCTACTGGTCTGTTTGTCGGAATCACAACAACGTCCATACCGTAAATATCACGGAACTCTTTTTCCTCGGTAAGTGCGGTACCTGTCATACCAGACTTTTTATCGTACTTATTGAAGAAGTTCTGGAAAGTGATGGTAGCCAGGGTCTTACTTTCCCGTTTTACCTTAACATGTTCTTTTGCCTCAATCGCCTGATGCAGACCATCCGAATAACGTCTTCCCGGCATGATACGTCCGGTAAACTCATCAACGATCATAACCTGATCATCTTTTACTACATAGTCCTGATCACGGAACATCAGATAATTAGCACGGAGTGCCAGGTCCACATTGTGCTGAATCTCCAGATTCTCTGCATCTGCCAGATTCTCAATATTGAAGAACTTCTCTACTTTTTCTACACCCTGCTGTGTCAGAGTAACAACTTTATCTTTTTCATTAACGATAAAGTCACCGGTCTCAGTGATCTCTTCTCCCATAATAGCTGTCATCTTGGTCACTTCTCCACTGGCTTCACCTTTCTGAAGCTGACGTGCCAGAATATCTGCAACCTCATACAATCTGGTAGACTTACCGCTCTGACCGGAAATAATCAAAGGTGTTCTGGCTTCATCGATCAGTACCGAGTCCACCTCGTCAATGATGGCATAATGAAGATCTCTCTGTACCAGCTGCTCTTTATAAATTACCATGTTGTCACGAAGGTAATCAAATCCCAGTTCGTTGTTGGTGATATAGGTAATATCACAGGCGTACTGTTTCCGACGCTCATCGTTGTCCATATCATTCAATACCACACCTACGGTCAGACCGAGGAATTCATGGACTTTTCCCATCCATTCTGCATCTCGCTTTGCCAGATAGTCATTGACGGTAACGATGTGCACGCCCTTTCCTTCCAGTGCATTCAGATAAGCCGGAAGTGTAGAAACAAGGGTCTTACCTTCACCGGTTCTCATCTCTGCGATACGTCCCTGGTGAAGAATGATACCACCGATGATCTGTACACGGTAGTGTTCCAGTCCAATGGCACGCTTTGCACCCTCACGGACAGTGGCATATGCTTCCGGAAGCAGGTCATCCAGTGTCTCTCCATTTGCCAGTCTGTCCTTATATTCCTGCGTCTTTGCGCGAAGCTGTTCGTCAGTCAGAGCCTGCATGGTCGGACGAAGTGCTTCTACTTTATCAACCAGCGGCATGATTCTCTTAAGCTCACGGTCGCTGTGTGTACCAAACACTTTTTCAATAAAATTCATTCTTACTCTCCTAAGTCATTTTGCATTACTTGCAGGGTCTATAATCTCCTGCACATACTACCCATTATCTTAACACTATTCCTGTTTTTACACAATAAAATATTTTATAAAGTGTTCTTTTTTTGACACTCCTATGAAAGTATGTTAAAATAGAGTTACCAAAAAATATCGTTTTAAAGGGGGCTGAACATATGAAATTTATCATCAGCGGAAGAAATCTGGAAGTTTCAGAAGGACTAAAAAACAGCGTGACTGACAAGCTGGGAAAACTGGAACGGTATTTTACACCGGACACAGAAGTGAATGTGACCATGAGTATAGAAAAGGAGCGTCAGAAGATTGAAGTTACCATCCCGGTAAAGGGACATATCATCCGTTCTGAACAGGTCAGCAATGATATGTACGTTTCCATTGATCTGGTAGAAGAGGTCATTGAACGTCAGCTTCGCAAATATAAAAATAAACTGGTAGCCAAACAGCAGGACGGCGGCAATTTCCGCAGAGAGTTTCTGGAAAAAGAAGACACCATCGAACCGGAAGAGATCAAGATCATCCGTACCAAGGAGATCGAGATGAAACCGATGTATCCGGAAGACGCCTGTATCCAGATGGAACTTTTAGGTCACAATTTTTACATGTTCCATAATGCAGAAACCGATGAAGTAAATGTGGTGTACAAGCGTAAAGGCGGCACCTATGGAATGATTGTTCCGGAAAATTAATGATACATTATGATCCCGTGGGACTCGTCCCACGGGATTTTTGTTCATATCAATCGTATGTTCGCACAACGTGTATTCTATTGTTTATTTCTACATAGTTCCAGTACTTTCCGGTATGCCATTTGCCCCCCAAAAAGATCCAGTGCACTTCCAACTGTCACATTGACATGATCCAGCCCCAGTTCTTTCAGTATGTGAATATCTTCATAGGAGCCAACGCCTCCTGCATAAGTAACAGGAATCTGCTTCCACTCTCCCAGCATCCTGACCAATGGCTGTTCTATGCCAGATGCCTTTCCTTCCACATCTACTGCATGGATCAGGAATTCACTGCAGCTGTCTGCCAGTTCATCCAACACTTCTTTTGTCAGCACAACATTTGTAAACTTCTGCCATCGATCAGTTACAATATAATACGCATCCTCCTTTTTTCTGCAGCTCAGATCCAGAACCAGGTGCTCTTTTCCAACCGCATTTTTTAATTTTTTCAGATTCTCATAATTGATCTGTCCATCTTTGAATACATAACTGGTCACAATCACATGAGATGCTCCGGCTTTTAAAAACTCTGCTGCATTTTCTGCGCTGATTCCACCGCCGATCTGAAGCCCGTCCGGATATGCTTTCAACGCCAGCATAGCCTGTTCTTTCGTTTTTTCATAATATTCAGAATCTCTGGAATTTAGCAATATCACATGTCCGCCTTTTATACCGTCTTTTTTATAGAACTCTGCATAAAAAGACGCATCCTGTTCTGCCACGAAGTTCTCTTTTGCCTGATCTCCCTGATCCTGCAGCGAGCCTCCTACGATCTGTTTTACTTTTCCATTATGTATATCAATGCATGGTCTGAATTCCATCCTGCTCACCTCATATCTTTCCATAGCCATTCTTATTTTCTTTTATCTTATCATAGCCCATTTTAATTCTCCATGCTCTTTTTATATTATGGTAAAATTTTGTGATCCCATCTGTGAATATCTCAAAGAAATATTCTGTTTTACATAATAAGACAGGATGCAAAGAGTTCTCAGATTTTGCTCCGCTTCCGCATCCTGTCTCATTATTTCCTGCTACTGTACACCGGTATTGGTATTTTCCGTATTCTCACTATCGATGCCGTCATCTGCCAGTCGGTCTACCGCATCTGCTGCCCCATCGATGATATCATCTCCGGCTTCCCCAATGCCTGCCCCCACATCTTCCAGCACACCACCATCGGCATTGTTATTTTCCTCATTCGCAGCATCATTATTTATTCGGTTGTTTTCTGCTCCGTCATTTCGTATGGTATTAGTTTCCGTTGTTTCATTCTTGATGGTATTCTTATCGTTGACGCCTGTCGTGGTTTCTGTTCCGGCTGTGTTATTATCCTTATTTCCGCAGCCCACCATCAGTGTACTGACTGCTATAGCCAGCAGACATCCTGTCAGAATCTTTTTTCCGTTTCTCATAACATTTCTCCTTTTCTTTTTAAGACTTGCCTGTCCTTCTTAATATCTCACTTTTTCCTGGTTTTATACCTGTTTCTCCCTGCTTTGTTCTCCGTTTCTTTCGTCTGTTCTTTCAATACTCTGCGCTTTAACTGTTTCCCGCAAAATGGAAGAAGTGGGTATAAATAACTTTTTCCAGATACTGTCTTATTCGTCCCGATAAAAAGACATACCAAAATGCTGCCCGCCAAAAAACCTGGCAAAGCAAAAAATTCTGTCAAAATCAGCAACATCAACCGCATAAATTTTAATGCATAACCCAATTCAAAATTGGACTGGGTATAGTTGGCTATCGCCACAAATGCCATATACAACATCGCTTCTGAATTGAACCATCCAGACTGTACAGCAAATTCTCCCACCACAATACCTGCAATGACACTTAACGGTGTGGATAAGGTATTCGGTGTGTTGATTGCTGCCAGCTTTAATCCATCAATCGCAAATTCCAGGAATAATAACTGCCAGATCACCGGGATGTGTATCGTTCCTTCTACCTGAATAAACTCCATACCAGGCGGAATCCACTGGGGATGTTCCAGCAGCAATAGCCACAGCGGTGTCAGGAACAGCGTAAGTATGGCAATCACAAGACGGCTGATCCGCAGATAACTTCCGGTTATCGGTGGAAAATAGTAATCATCTGCTTCCTCCATAATATCCAGCAGCGTCGCCGGCAGAATCATGGCAGTCGGAGCATTATCTATCAGGATCAGAACTTTCCCATCCAGCAGCGATGCTGCCGCTGCATCAGGCCGTTCTGTATATTTAAACTTCGGAAACGGGTTTATCCATTTTCCTTTATAGAGTACCTCAGCCAGACTTTCCTGGTTCATAGGCAGGGCATCTATCTTCATATTCTGAATTCTTTCTTTTAATTGATCTACCAGATCAGGATCTGCCCTGCCTGCCATATAACAAATGGCTATATCTGTCTTAGAAGCTTCCCCTGCCTGGAGCAGTTCCATTACCAGATCTTTACTGCGGATTCGCCTTCGGATCAGCGCTGTATTATACACCAATGTTTCTACAAATCCATCTCTGGATCCTCGCAGCGCCTTATCTTTGTCCGGTTCGCTGATACTCCGCATGGGATAGCTGCGACAGTCTATGGTAAAACAAGCATCATACCCGTCAATCAGGAGACAGGCCATGCCTGCCAGCACGGACTGCATCACTTCTGACAAGTCTGTCAGGAGCCGGACATCTGCGTAAGGGATCTGATTCTTTGTCAGTTCTTCGCTGTCCTGAGGCAAATCCTCCGGTGTCAGAGAATAGAAAAATTCCAGCAGCTTTTCCAACACTTCATCTTTTACAAAACCATTGATAAAATACAGACATGCCTGTTGATCTCCCACACGGATCGGTCGGAAAATCATATCATAGTTCTGATCTGCCCGCAGCAGTTCGTACAATAATCTGGTATTTTCATATAAATCTGTAGAAATTTTTGTTTCCATTAAAAAACTCCTTTGGGTTATTCACTTTCTTAAGTGTTTCCCCAAAGGAGCTGTTTTATTCTGCATAAATAGTGCATAAAATATAGAAAACAAGATTTCTGTTTTCAAAGGAGATCCTTTATGAGTTCCAAAACCAAAATCCTGCTGCTAAAAAAACGCGAACTGATCTATACTCTGCTTTTTGCTGCACTTGCTGTTATCCTGATTGTCCTGATGATATGGATGTTTCTCCCTGCTGTCAGAAAAAGTTCTCAAGCCTCCACCTCTTTTTCTCCAGGTATCTATACCTCACAGGTTACTCTGCAGAACAATACCATGGATGTGGAAGTCCGGGCTGATCATTCCGGCATACGAAGTATCGAATTGCGCAATCTCAGCGACGCTGTATCTGCCATGTATCCTGCCATACAGCCTTCTCTGGATAAGCTGGCCCGTCAGATCTGTGACAGTCAGTCTCTGGAAAATATCTATTATGAAAAAAGCAGTCAGTATACTTCTCAGATGCTGCTGGGTGCCATCCGTTCAGCACTGGAACTGGCCAGGGAAAACTAATCCGTTATCCCAGGCGATCCAGTTGTTCTTTCCAGATCTGTATGCTGGCATCACTCGGCATACGCAAATCGCCTCTTGGAGAGACTGCAACACTTCCTACCTTCGGACCGTCCGGAAGACAGGATCGCTTAAACTGCTGGGAGAAAAATCTCCAGTAGAAAGTATGCAGCCATTTCAGAATGACCTCATCTGTGTAGACTCCCTGAAATGCGTATTTTGCCAGGCGATATACTTTTTCCGGTTCTTCTCCATAGCGCATCATATGATATAAGAAAAAATCATGGAGCTCATAAGGTCCCACCAGATCTTCTGTTTTCTGGGAAATCGTTCCATTTTCCGGAGGCAGAAGTTCCGGGCTCACCGGGGTATCCAGCACATCCAGCAGAACTTTCTCCAGCTGTTCGTCTCCACAGGTGTCCGCATAGTATTTTACCAGGTGACGTACCAAAGTCTTCGGAATCGATGTATTTACCGCATACATAGACATATGGTCTCCATTATAAGTTGCCCATCCAAGCGCCAGCTCTGACAGATCGCCGGTACCGATTACCATACCACCTGACTGATTGGCCAGATCCATCAATACCTGAGTCCGTTCTCTTGCCTGACAGTTCTCGTAAGTTACATCATGTTTTGCCGGATCCTGACCAATATCCACAAAATGCTTTCTTACTGCCTCCTGAATGTTGACTTCTTTTAAGGTTGCGCCTAATTTTCTGGTCAGCTCGCAGGCATTATTGTAAGTACGATCGGTCGTTCCAAAACAAGGCATAGTCACAGAAAGGATACTGGTTCTCGGAAGTCCCAGCATATCCACTGCTTTTGCCATCACCAAAAGAGCCAGTGTGGAATCCAGTCCTCCTGAGATTCCTACTACTACCGACTTGCATCCTGTATGTGACATTCTCTTTTTCAATCCCAATGCCTGAATCGTGAGAATCTCCTCGCATCTGCGCTCCCTGTCTGACTTATCGGAAGGTACAAACGGATTCGGATCCACATACCGTGTCAGGTTCGTATCACTCTTCTTCAGATGAAATTCTATATCACAGTAATCTCCGGCGCCTTCTACCTGATAAGTTGTCATGCGGCGACGCTCGCTGCGCAGCTTATGAATATCCAGTTCACTGTATATGATTTCGTTTTGAAAGCGCTGTGACTGTTTTAAAATCGTTCCGTTTTCGGCGATCAGATTATGTCCGGAAAATACAAGATCGGTTGTGGATTCTCCCTCCCCTGCACTTGCATAGAGATAACCACAGATCAGTCTGGCTGACTGGTTCTGTACCAGAGCCGTACGATACAGACTCTTTCCGGTATTCTCATTGCTGGCAGACAGATTCACAATCACAGTGGCACCTGCCATAGCTGCAGCCACACTTGGTGGGTTCGGTACCCAGAGGTCTTCGCAGATCTCTGCTGCCACAGTCAGCCCTGGCATATCAGCACAGTGAAACAGCTGATTCATTCCAAACGGGACTTCCTGCCCGTCAAAGGTTACCCACTCTACGTCCTCCCGTCCGGGTGTAAAATGACGTGCTTCATAAAATTCTGCATAATTTGGAAGGTATCTCTTTGGAATGAGTCCCAGAAGTTCTCCCTGGCTAACTGCAGCAGCCACATTATAAAGCTTCTGATCCACTTCCCACGGCAGTCCTACAAAAAACAGTCCATCCAGCGCCAGAGATGTTTTTATAATCTTCTTCAGTCCATCTTTTGCTGCATCCAAAAGATGCTCCTGCCAGAACAGATCACTGCAGGTATAACCAGTCAGACACAGCTCTGGAAATACTACAATCTTTGCTCCCTGTCCGGCAGCTTTTTTCATATCTCTACAGACAGATTCTGCATTATATGTACAGTCTGCCACCTTAATGTCTGGCGTCGCTGCCGCCACTTTTACAAACCCGTGTTTCATATCAGTCTCCTATCTGCCTATCTTGTTGCTTCTTTTTTCAATGCTTCCAGTTCTTCTACCGAGAACTTATAATTGGTATTGCAAAAATGACAGTTTACTTCAATCTCTTCTCCGTCATCAATCATGTTCTGCAATTCTTTTTTTCCAATGCTGATGATTGCCTTGGAAACCCGTTCCTTAGAACAGTTGCAGTGAAATCTGGTCTCCATTGTATCTGTAAATTCCACGCCCAGATCTCCCAGCAGATTTTCCAGAATCTGTTCTGGAGTATTACCGGCATCCAGCATGGCAGTTACTGATGTTACATTCTGAATTTTCTGTTCCAGCGCAGCGATGACTTTCTCTTCTGCAAATGGCATCAACTGAATAATAAATCCACCAGCCTGACGTACTGTATTTTCTTTGTTCATCAGGACGCCCAGTCCCACTGCGGAAGGTACCTGCTCCGATGTGGCAAAATAGTAAGTCAGATCCTCTGCAATCTCACAGGTCTGCAGCATGGTCTGACTGGAATACGGTTCTTTCATTCCCATATCCTTGATCACATTCAAAAATCCAGGGCCTACTGCACCTGCCACATCCAGCTTGCCTTTTGCATTAGCCGGAATCACGACATTTGGATTTCCCACATATCCTTTTACATTTCCATGAGAATCTGCCGTTACTGTAATGCCCTTTAACGGACCTCCTGCTTTGATCTGAAGGGTAAGCACATCCTCGTCCCCTTTCATCATACTGCCCATCATGGCTCCTGCTGTCAAAAGACGTCCAAGAGCTGCTGTTGCTACCGGACTGGTATTGTGCGCATTTCTGGCATACTCTGCCAAATCTCTTGTTGTTGCAGCAAACGCTCTGATCTGACTGTCTGCTGCTGTTGCTCTTACAATATAATCAGACATTTCTGTCATCCTTTCTGTTTTTCATTTTGTTTTTTCTTACCTTTTTCTCTGGCTATGATATAGATTCGCTCACTGCTCTCGGTCGGTTCTTTCATCGTATCCGCATCCAAAGCGGATACCCATTCCATTCCGGCCTGTATCAATATCCGACGAATGGTATCGATCTCATATCCTCTCTGATCATGGAGTTCCTGTTCTCTTCGATAGAGTCCGGACTGCTCTCTGATGAACAATGTCAGATCATATTCGTTGATCTGTTCTTCTTCAAACCAGCTGTTCTCCCAGATAAAGCTGCCTTCTTCTCTGCTGTCTGCCAGAACGCAGTCTCCACAGACATCACGAAAATAATATATGGTTTTCAAATCAAAAAGAAAGAGTCCACCTGGATCCAGATAATTGTTCACACTGGCAAATACCTGTTCCAGATCCTCTTCAGTCAGAATATAATTTATAGAATCACAGACACTGACTACAGCTTTTACTGTACCATACAATTCAAACTCCCGCATATCCTGCTGCAGGTATAGAATATCATAGCCTGATTCTGCCTTTTTCCCTAACGCCTGCTCCAGCATTTCCATGCTGGAATCCACTCCAATCATATCATACCCTGATTTTGCCATCAGTTCTGTAAAGGTGCCTGTTCCACATCCCAGTTCCAGCACCAGACCGTCATAGATCCCTTCTTTTTGCAGGATCTGTGTAATATTGGAAAGCCACTTTTTATATGGAATTTCCTCCATGAACATATCATATACAGAAGCAAACTCTTCGTATGCTGCGCGCTCTTCTTTCATTTTGTGCGATATCCTCTCCTGTGCATATATTCCGGTATCTTACAGATACTGTTCCAGGAATGTGATCAGCTTTTTCATCTGCTCCTCTGTTCCAATCGTAATACGTAAGTAATTATCAATACCTGGCTTATTAAAGTAGCGCACGAAAATATGCTGCTTTTTCAGTGCTTCAAATAATTCTTTTGCCGGCACATGCTCATGTGTGGCAAAAATAAAATTTGTCTTTGAATCCGGGAAAGAAAATCCCAGTCTCTTCAGTTCTTTCTTTGTCCACTCCCTGACAGACACAATCTTTGCAGTGGTCTCCTGAAAATATGCTTCATCCTGAATTGCTGCGCTTCCCAGAATCAGGCTTGGCCGGTTCATGGTATAGGAATTAAAGGAATACTTGGCATCATTCAGATAATGAATCAGCTTCTCACTTCCGAACGCAAACCCAATACGCATACCAGCCATGGATCTGGACTTGGATGTGGTCTGAACCACCAGAAGATTCTCATATTTTTCTATTAACGGCAACACAGACGTTGCTCCAAAATCCACATAGGCCTCATCGATGATCACAACAGACTCTGGATTGTGTGCTATAATTCTTTCCACCTCTTCAAAAGGCATTTCCACACCGGTCGGAGCATTGGGATTTGGAAAAATAATGCCACCATTTTCTTTCATATAATCTTCCGGCACAATGGCAAATTCTTCGTTTAAAGGAATCTGCTCATACGGAATTCGAAAGAGATCTGCCCACACATCATAAAACGAATACGTAATATTCGGGAATAAAATCGGTTTATCCGAATTAAAAAATGTCAGGAAGGCCATAGCCAGTACATCATCTGATCCCACTCCCACAAATACCTGTTCCTTTTTCACATGATAGGCTGCTGCCAGCCCTTCTACCAGGGCATCGGCTGCCGGTGCCGGATACAGGCGCAGGGTATCGGCATCCATCTCCTTCAGCGCCTTTTCTACCAATGGAGAGGGCGGATATGGATTCTCATTGGTATTTAACTTTATCATGTCCGGAAAATCCGGCTGTTCTCCCGGTGTATACGGAACTACTTTTCTTACGTTTTCTTCCCAGATACTCATTGCTCTTCTCCTCATTTTCTGCACATTCTTTTATTTCAATCCAAACTCTTCTGCCAGTTTTTCAAACTGCCCAAGAGAATTGCAGATAGTTTCATAAGATACACAATAGGCCAGCCGTACATACCCCGGTCCCGCAAAAGAAGAACCTGGTACAATCAGCAAATGATATTTTTTAGCCGCTTCGCAAAATGCCTTATCATCTTCAACCGGCGATTTCATCCAGAGATAAAAAGCTCCTTCCGGTTTAACACAGGTGAATCCCATTTTGGTCAATCCTTCATACAGCTTCTTTCGATTGCGGTCATAATATTCCAGATCAACTTTTGCATCCAGACATCTGGCAATCACCCGTTGAAACAGGGATGGTGCATTCACGTAGCCCAAGATACGATTTGCCACATTGGCAGCCCCAATGATAGTCTCGCTGTCGTCCGCTTCATCAGGAATTACCAGATAACCAATACGCTCTCCCGGAAGGGACAGAGATTTGCTGTAGG
This sequence comes from uncultured Marvinbryantia sp., assembly GCA_934408725.1. GTDB lineage: Bacteria > Bacillota > Clostridia > Lachnospirales > Lachnospiraceae > Marvinbryantia. Next base: position 23,162 of record CAKRVB010000023.1, on the reverse strand, counting down.
AATAACCTACAATCGTATTGTGATAATACCTGGTCAGATAAGGTACTTCCACTCCATCATAGGCCAGTTCCCGGTATGGTTCATCTGAGACCAGATAAATACTGATACCGTACTCCGCTTCTTTCTTTCGAAGAATCTCAGCCATCTTCTGAATAGTTTCTTCAGAATATACCACACCGGTTGGATTATTAGGAGAATTCACGATCACTGCCTTTGTCTTTTCACAGATCATTTCTTCGAATTTTTCCAGATTTGGCTGAAAATCTGTAGTATTTGCCGGTACCGCTTTTAGAATTCCCTCGTAATTCGATACATACGAACGATACTCCCCAAAATATGGTGCAAAAGTCAGCACTTCTTCTCCCGGATTCAGCAGTGTCTTCATCACTACGTTTAATCCTCCTGCTGCCCCTACTGTCATCAAGATATTTTCCAGATGGAAACTGGTTCCGAAACGCTGATTCAGAGAATCTGCAATCGCCGTGCGCACATCTTCATAGCCAGAATTGCTCATATATCCATGTACCATCAGCGGATCTTCTTCCTGAAGGATCGCCTCAACTGCCTGCTTTACTTCCTTTGGTGCAGGAACATTCGGATTGCCAAGGCTAAAATCATATACATTTTCGGCACCATACTTGGCCGCCATGATCTTTCCTTCTTCAAACATGGCCCGGATCGCCGAGCTGTTTTTTACCATTGCTGTCATTTTCTCTGATATCATTTCCAGTTCCTCCTCTTTTTACTTCTTAAATCGAACCGTACCTTTTTCTACCATAAATACTGGATGGTACGATAACTTTGCCTTGCGAAGCCCTTCTTCTCCTACATCATCTTCTCGATTGATATAGGTATACCCTTCTGTCTCATGAATGACAAACTGCTGATTGATCATGGAATAAGCCCCTTCGATATCCGTGCGGGCCTTTTCAATATGAACTACAATGGTATCATCACATACCGGTTCACCCATAGAAAATGCGACTACCTTCCCGTTCACCCGAAGAAGCCCTCCGCGCAGTCCAAGTTCCTTATACAGACGCAGTGAATTCATCGCCACTGTCATCTCTGCATTTTTTTCATCGTCTTCATCCACATCATTGGCATTTCTCCATTTCAGTGCCATCTGGAAACAGTCTTCCACGTTTTCATCGGAAATGCTCTCATACTTCCAGTCAGGATAAGTTTTCTGAAATTTGTTCACATGGTTCTTCTTTCCATGATACTTTTTTCCAGAGAGATTGGCAAGCTTTTCTCTCTCGTAAACATAATCTGCACTGTCCCGGTCATATACAATCTCAAAAGTGTCCGGATACAGTCTTTCCAGTATCTCAAACTGAACCGGTGTCACCAGTCCCAGCCGAAATTTAAGATTCTCTTTTTCACAGTATGCTTTTATTGCTTCAATCGCCGCTTTTACATTTTTTTCCTCACCATATGGGAAATCAAAAAACGGCTGTTCTTTTCCGCATTTAAATACCATCATGTCTTCCATTATGGCATATTCTACGTAATAAAACCTGGACCAGAGATAGACACAGGAAAACGTGCATTCACAGCTTCTGCTTTTCTGCAGTGAAAAATAATGCATGATGATATCCCGGTCTCCCAGATCTGGCCTTTTAAACTCAGTGTTCATATCGTTCCTATTACCTCATCATTTTCTTTTTGAAAAGGGATGAGCGTTCTTGTATTTCCATCGAATCACGCCCATCCCTTTCCACACATCCATATACGGCAGGTTCGGCTATTCTACTACCAGTCCCTGTCTTGTCATCACATCAATTACCTGATTTACATACTTTTCGCAAAACGCTTCTTCGGATGCTTCCACCATAACACGAATCACAGGTTCTGTTCCACTTTCTCTTACCAGAATGCGGCCGTCTTCACCAAGTTCCTGCTCTACTTTCTGAATCGCTTCTACCACTGCCGGATTCTCACGAGCTTCCTGTTTGTCAGCAACCCGTACATTTTTCAGAAGCTGTGGATAGATTCTTACATCGGCAGTCAGCGCTGCCAGACTCATCTTCTTCTCTGTCAGCACTTCCATGATCATCAGTGAAGTCAGAATACCATCCCCGGTTGTCGCATGTTTGCTGAAGATAATATGTCCTGACTGCTCACCACCAAGGCAGTGACCATTTTTCATCATATTCTCATATACATATTTATCTCCAACCGCAGTCTTTTCATACTCAATTCCGGCACGGTCAAACGCTTTGTATAATCCCAGGTTAGACATTACGGTTGTTACTACCGTATCATTTTTCAGACGACCATTTTCTTTTAAATACTTTCCACATACATAAAGAATCAGGTCTCCGTTTACCACTTCTCCATTCTCATCTACAGCGATGCAGCGGTCTGCATCTCCATCATAGGCAAATCCCACATCCAGTTTTTTTTCTCTTACCAGATTCTGAAGTACCTCAATATGAGTGGATCCGCAGTTCGTATTAATATTCGTTCCATCTGGCTCATTATTGATCACATAAGTCTTCGCTCCCAGTGCATCAAATACACTCTTTGCAATAGAAGATGCACTTCCGTTAGCACAGTCCAGACCAATACGGTAGCGCTTAAAGGATCTGGTAGCCAGGGAAATCAGATAACCAATATAACGGTTTCTTCCTGCTACATAGTCTATGGTACGTCCTACATTTTCTCTGGTAGCCAGCGGAAGTTCCTCAGTTTCTCCATCGATGTACTTTTCGATAAGTTCTTCCACACTTGCTTCCATCTTGTGGCCATGTCCGTTGATAATTTTTATTCCATTATCATAAAATGGATTGTGACTCGCCGAAATCATAATACCACAGTCAAAATCTTCTGTACGAACCACATACGATACACTCGGTGTTGTCGTTACGTGGAGCAGGTAAGCATCTGCACCGGATGCAGTCAGTCCTGCTACCAGTGAATATTCAAACATATAACTGCTTCTTCTGGTATCTTTCCCAATCACAATATTCGCTTTATGATTTCTTCCAAAATACCAGCCCAGAAATCTTCCTACTTTAAATGCATGTTCTACCGTAAGATTTACATTTGCTTCCCCACGGAAACCATCTGTTCCAAAATATTTTCCCATAATGTCCGCTCCTTAGCTTTGCGTTTCACGCTATTTATTCTTCATTCAGATTAGCCAGCTTTGCTGCCTGGTCTGCAGCAATCAGACTGTCAATCAGTTCATCAATATCACCATTCATAATAGAATCCAGCTTATACAGTGTCAGCTTGATTCTGTGATCTGTCACACGTCCCTGTGGGAAGTTGTAAGTACGAATCTTCTCAGAACGATCTCCTGTACCGATCTGGCTTCTTCTCAGTTCTGCCTCTGCATCGTGTGCCTTCTGCTGCTCAATATCATACAGCTTTGCACGTAACAGTGCAAATGCCTTTGCCTTATTCTGCAGCTGAGATTTCTCTGTCTGGCTGTATACCACAATACCGGTCGGGTAATGGGTCAGTCGTACAGCCGAGTCAGTCGTATTGACACACTGTCCACCATTTCCTGATGCACGCATAACATCAATACGAATATCTTTTTCGTCAATCACTACATCTACCTCTTCTACTTCCGGCATAACCGCAACTGTAATCGTAGAAGTGTGAATTCTTCCGCCTGACTCTGTCTCAGGAACACGCTGTACACGATGTACACCACTTTCGTACTTCAGTTTGGAATAGGCACCCTTTCCGGTAATCATGAAGTTTACTTCCTTCATTCCACCAATTCCGATCTCATCGCAGTTCATCAGTTCCACTTTCCAACGATTCTTCTCTGCGTATTTTACATAAAGACGATACATCTCTGCCGCAAAAAGTGCTGCTTCATCTCCACCTGCACCGGCACGAATCTCTACGATAACGTTTTTATCATCATTCGGATCCTTTGGCAGAAGCAGAATCTTCAGTTCTCTTTCCAGCTCTTCAATACGTTTCTTTGCATCAGACAGTTCTTCTTTTAACAGTTCACGCATTTCTTCATCTGATTCTTCTTCCAGCATGGTTACAGAATCTTCTGCTGTCTGTTTGCAGTCCTTATATTCTTTATAAGCATCTACAATTGGCTGCAGATCACTTTGTTCTTTCATCAGTTTCTGAAAACGAGCCTGATTGTTGGCAACTGTTGGTTCGTTCAGTTCATTTAATACTTCTTCAAAACGGATCAGCAGATCCTCCAGTTTATCAAACATAGTTCCTCCTTTATCTATCAGGGCCGATATTGTCCCAGTACAATCCGATCCAACCCGGCCAGATCCTTTTTCACAGTCACTTCCCGGTATCCGCTCTGAATCATCAGTGTGCTCACTGCCTCTCCCTGCAGATATCCAATTTCAAATAACAGCCATCCCTCTGGCTCCAGGTAATGCAACGCCTCTTTTATGATCTTCCGGTAAAAAAAGAGTCCGTCTTCCTTTCCATCTAATGCCAGCATCGGCTCATGATCCCGTACTTCCGGTTCCAGTCCCCTGATCACTTCACTCTCAATGTAAGGTGGATTAGAAACAATACAGTGATATCGTCCTGTCACATTTTCCATAAGGTCGCCCTGTACAAACCTTACTTTTGCTTCCAGATGCATTGCATTTTTTTCAGCCACTTCCAGAGCCTCTTTGGAAATATCTGTTGCACAGCAGACACACTGATCCCTCATCAGCTTCTGGATGCTGATAATAATGCAGCCCGAGCCGGTACATACATCCAGCACATGGCCTCCCGGTTTCACCTTTTTCAGTGCTTCCTCTACCAGGCATTCTGTATCCTGTCTGGGAATCAACACCTTTTCATTCACCTGAAACTCCAGTCCACAAAACTCCTGCTTTCCGGTTATCTGCTGTACCGGAATTCGCTGTGCTCTTTTTGCAATGGCACATTCATAGCTATGCCATGCTTCTTCAGGCATCTCTTCCATCTGTCGCAGAAAATAATGTGCCCGATCTATCTTACCGAATTCTTCCAGAAGAATCCAGGCATCTGCACCAGCTTCTTCTACGCCGCATTGCTGCAGCCTGGCTGTGCCCCTTTTATATGCTTCCTGCCAGGTCATGCAGTGACCTCTTCTGTCTTCTTCAGCTGGGCTGCAGATTCCTTTTCTGTTCCCGGCACAATCGTCTCTCCAACTACATATTCTTGCTCTGTCAGTTCGTAGTTTGCTCCAAAGTTCTCATTCAGGAACTTCTTCCAGTCAAATACCGCTTCCACAGAAGCAATCGCTACTTCCACCATGTCCGGATCAGGCTCTCTTGTTGTCATATGCTGCAATGCCATTCCCGGTTTACTGAGCAGTGCTACAAGCCTGTTATCACTTGTTCCTGCCAGGCGGATAAACTCATAGGAAATACCTGCCACAACCGGAAGCAGAAGAATACGAATCACAAATCCCAGTGTTTTGGAATCTACGCGAATAAACATATGGAGAATAATACTGACTACCATAACAATCAGCAGGAAACTGGTTCCGCAGCGTTTATGCTCTCTGGAGCTTTTCATGACGTTTTCCACATTCAGCTCAAGTCCATGTTCAATACAGTTGATACACTTATGTTCGGCGCCATGATACATAAACACTCTCTGAATATCTTTCATTCTGGAAATCAGAGTTATATACCCCATAAATATAACGATCTTCAGCACACCCTCACAGGCTGCAATCAATGACTGGGAATCTGTCACTTTTCTCAGTAAAAGTGACAATAGATATGGCAGAATCATAAATACTGCAACCGCCAGCACCATGGAAAATGCAACCGTTATCCCCATCAACAGATCCATTCCTTTTTTTGTTCCAAGGAAATCATCGATCTTCTTTTCCAGTTTTGATGGTTCCTTTTCCGGTTCTTCCTCTTCTTCATCGTCAAAGAATCCGGCTGAATACGTGAGTGTCTTCATACCAAGTACCAGAGAATCTACAAAATTAAACACGCCTCTGACAAATGGCAGTCCAAAAAACTTCTTTCCTTTTACAAAACCTGGAGACTCAGCAGTCTTTACAATAATTTCTTTATCCGGCTTTCGGACAGCTACCGCATAGCGGTCTCCGTTCTTCATCATAACGCCTTCCATGACTGCCTGGCCGCCAATGCCTGAACCCTTCACGCCCATGTTTTCCTCCTAGCAAAAAGGTTGAGATTTTCCAACCTCAACCTTACCTTACGCTTCTTATTATTTAATGCCGTATTTCTTATTGAACTTATCAATACGTCCACGTGCAGCAGCGGATTTCTGCTGACCTGTATAGAATGAGTGGCATTTGGAGCAGATTTCTACGTGGATATCTTTCTTTGTAGATCCTGTCACAAATGTATTGCCACAGTTGCAAGTTACAGTTGCCTGATAATACTCAGGATGGATTCCTTCTCTCATGTCTTTCACCTCTTATATTATATTCGTGAACTGCCTATGGGATACTCCCAATCCTTCCCGGCCAATGCTGCTCCTAATGTATCCACAGCAAGATATCCCGGGCTAACCCTGTAAGTCCCTACAGTTATACTTATGGCATACTTATGCCAATAACAACCGAATTATAGCATACCGTTTTCCTATTTGCAATACTACTTTAAATAAATTTTTGTTTTTTTACCAATTGAACAAACTCTTTATTGTCACGCGTCCGGACAAACATATTTAGAATGTTCTCTACTGCCTCGTCTGACTTCATTCCATTAAGCGCCTTACGCATAATATATACTGCTTCCTGCTCTTCTTTATCCAGCAGCAGGTCTTCTCTTCTGGTACCGGATTTTGGAATGTCAATGGCTGGGAATACTCTCTTTTCAGATAACTTACGATCCAGAACCAGTTCCATATTACCGGTTCCCTTAAATTCTTCGTATACCACATCATCCATTTTGCTTCCTGTATCTACCAGTGCTGTGGCAAGAATTGTCAGGCTGCCGCCTTCTCTCATATTTCGTGCTGCACCAAAAAATCTTTTCGGCATATGAAGCGCTGCAGGATCCAGACCACCTGAAAGGGTTCGGCCACTTGGCGGTACTACCAGGTTGTAGGCACGAGCCAGTCTGGTAATGCTGTCAAGAAGAATCACCACATCTTCCTGATGTTCCACCAGTCTCTTTGCACGTTCAATCACCATTTCCGAAACACGTTTATGATGTTCTGCCTGTTCGTCAAACGTAGAGTATACTACTTCAACATTTTTTCCTACAATTGCCTCTTTGATATCAGTTACTTCTTCTGGACGTTCGTCAATCAGAAGTACGATCAGATGCAGATCCGGATTATGCTCCAGCAGAGACTGGGCAATGCTTTTCAGCAGGGTTGTCTTACCAGCCTTCGGCGGAGATACGATCATTCCTCGCTGTCCTTTTCCAATCGGAGATATGAGATCTACAATTCGCATAGATACCTCTTTGCTTCCCCGTTCTACCCGCAGACGCTGATTGGGAAAAATTGGTGTCATATCTTCGAAATTATATCTCTTTACTGCTTCAGATGGTGCCATACCATTGATACCCGTCAGATATAATAACGCACTGAATTTTTCCTGCACCGTCTTGATACGGGTATTTCCCTCTATAATATCGCCGGTCTTTAAGCCAAATTTTCGAATCTGGGATGGTGATACATAAACATCATTTTCTCCTGGAAGATAATGATTACTTCTAATAAATCCATATCCATCTGGCATAACTTCCAGAATTCCACAGACACGAATTCCACTGTCTAACTGTGCCATATCAATGGACGGCTTGTCATCCTCTTTTTCTCTTTTCTCAGTCTGTCCATCCTGATAAGTATTTTTTTCTGCCACTTTATCTGTCTGTTTCTCTGATGTCTCATCTTTTTGTATGGTTTTCTCTGTCTGAGCGGTTTTCTCGTCTTCTTCCAGCATCAGATTCACAACCTCACTTTTACGCATTCCGCTGCTCACTTTTAAGCCTCTTGTTTTTGCAATACTTTTCAGTTGGGCAGCAGAAAGAGATTCATATTGTTCTCTCGTCATATTATCGTCCTTTCTACTTTCCGTCTCAACTTATCTACGCTTTGTGTGATATTGTTCTGTAGTTCCTTACTTGTGTCTATCATGGGTTTCTGTCGAATCGACTTGAAAAATATCAGATACATGAATAGCCATAATATAACATATTTTTTTTCAAATTGCAAGGCTGACTGTCTCAGGACAGGATTCCTCCCAACATTCCACCACCAAGGCACAGTGCGAAGGTTGTCAGGAGCTGAACCCATGATGCTGTCATATCACCTATGCATACAGAAGCCAGCAGAAGGAGAAGATAATAAATCATTCCCGCCGCTATTCCCCACAAAAGTCTTTTCTTCCTGATTCCTTTTCCGGCTGCGAAACCACATATTCCACTTCCCAGCACATAGATTACCTGGATTCCGGCCAGAACCATACTTTCCTCCGGTTCCATCTGATACAATAAAAATGCCACCAGTAAAAGAGCTGCTCCCGTCACCAGATAGGAAAGCAGCAAGGCTTTGATCATAATTCTAAGTTCTGTCTGTACTTTCATATCGCACTCCTCTTTTTATGATTTTTATGATAAATATATATGCTGCTCTTTCTGATATATGTTTCGTATCTGTTCATTTTCTTCACAGATACAATGGATTCTAAGCGGGGGTACTATTTATTATATTGAAATTTTGCCAGAAATAGGTTATGATGTCGGATAAGAAACTATAGATTGGAGATGATGAATTGAATTCCAGTGACCCCGCCATATTAGGCGTCATTATTGTATTGATTCTGCTCTCTGCATTTTTTTCATCCGCAGAGACAGCACTGACTACGGTAAACAAGATTAAAATTATGACTTTGGCTGAAGAAGGCAACAAACGAGCCAGTACCTTATTAAAGGTAATTGATAATCCGGGAAAAATGCTGGGAGCAATCCTGATCGGCAACAATATTGTCAATCTGTTCGCTTCCTCACTGACCACCACCCTTGCACTTCATATCTTTAACAGTATTGGTGTAAGTGTCTGTACCGGTATTCTGACTCTGGTCATTCTGATATTTGGTGAGATTTCGCCAAAGACCCTGGCTGCTTCCTATGCTGAGAAACTGGCATTGGCCTATGCAGGCGTGATCTATGGTCTCATGACTATCATGACACCTTTTATTTTTGTAACAAACAGACTGTCCTACCTGTTTTTGAAATTGTTCCATATAGATCCAAATAAACGGAACGATGTCATTACAGAAAATGAATTACGTACCTATGTGAATGTCAGTCACGAAGATGGTGAAATCGAGCAGGATGAAAAACAGATGATCTATAATGTATTTGATCTGGATGATACCCAGGCGAAAGACATTATGGTTCCACGTGTGGATATGGTATCCATTGATATCAATGCCTCTTTTCAGGATATCCTGGAAATCTACCGGAAGGAAAAATTCACTCGCTATCCGGTATATGAAGACAGCAATGACAATGTAATTGGTGTTCTGAATATCAAAGATCTGCTTCTTTGTGGTACCTCCGATTTTCGTCTGAAAGAACATATCCGTGAGCCATTCTTCACCTACGAGTTTAAAAATACTGCTGAACTTCTGGACGAAATGCGAAAAGACTCTGTTAACTTTACTATTGTTCTGGATGAATATGGTGCGACAGTAGGGCTGATCACGCTGGAAGATCTTCTGGAAGAGATTGTTGGAGAAATCCGTGATGAATACGATAACGATGAGGCGGATCTCATCAAAGAAATATCTGATCATGAATATATTATTGAGGGTTCTATGAAGCTTGACGATATCAATGATGCCCTGCATCTGCCTGATAAAGATCTGGCTCTGGTCTCCGAAGATTATGATTCCATCGGCGGTTACATCATTGAGCAGCTGGATCATCTTCCTGATCTTCATGAAGGAATCACTACTGAATCCGGCATACGTCTGGTTGTGGATAAAATGGATAAAAACCGTATTGATAAAGTACATATGTACTTACCAAAAGTTGAACAAAAGAGCGAATCCTGATGGATCCGCTCTTTTTCATACTCACACTTCTATCGTAAGACTTATTCTTTAAAGTTCTCTCATGCGGATTACCTTTGCAGGACACTTTTCCGCACATTTTCCACATTTTACACACTTGGACTGATCAATCACAGCAACATTGCCGTTCATGGTAATTGCTTCGTGTTCACACTGCTTTACACATGCTGTACATCCAAGACAGCCAGCACTGCAGGCTTCTTTCACAGCCTTACCTTTTTCCTGAGAACTACACTGTACTACATATACAGAACTGTCTGGAATCAGGCAAATCAGTCCATTCGGACATACCTTGGTACATGCTCCACAGCCCACACATTTGGAACGGTCAACTTTTGCCACACCGTTCACTACATGAATTGCATCAAACTGACATGCTTTCACGCAGGAACCAAATCCCATACATCCATGTGTACATTTCTTTGTTCCTCTTCCCGGAACAACAGCCGCTGTACGACAGTCTTTGATTCCAAAGTAGTTGCATTTTTCCTGTGCAGCATCACAGTCACCCGCACATTTCACAAATGCAACCTGCTTCTCGGCAGCAGTCATCTCTACTCCAAGAATCGCACTGATCTTTTCTGCAACCGGTGCACCGCCTACCGGACACTGATTAACCGGAGCCTCACCTTTTGCAATGGCTGCTGCCAGGCCGTCACAACCTGGGAATCCACAGCCTCCACAGTTGTTTCCCGGCAGTTCAGCACGGATCGCCACTTCTTTTTCATCTACTTCTACTTTGAATTTTTCACCGGCTGTCACCAGGAGAAATCCAACGATAATACCTACTACTCCAATTACCAGAGCAGCCATGATGATTGCTGTTACGCTCATCTTTCTTCCTCCTTAGATCAAACCTGCAAAACCATTGAAGGCAATCGCCATCAGTGCTGCTGTAAACAGTACGATTGGCATACCCTGTAATGGTTTGATAATTGTGTTGTCTGCATTTCTTTCACGAATACCTGCCATAATTACAATGGCAATAGTAAATCCAACAGATGTACCGATACCATTTACCACACTGGTTACAAAATCATATTCTTTCTGTACATTCGTCAAAGCTACGCCAAGAACTGCACAGTTTGTGGTGATCAGTGGCAGATACACACCCAGAGCGCTGTACAGCGCCGGGCTGGATTTTTTCAAAAACATTTCTACGAACTGTACCAGACCGGCAATAACCAGAATAAATACGATCGTCTGTAAATATTCCAGATTGAATGGTACCAGTACCAGACTGTAGATCAGACTGGCAACTGCTGATGCAATCGTAATAACAAAGATAACTGCAAGTCCCATACTTGCTGCGGTCTTAACCTGCTTGGAAACTCCAAGGAACGGACACAGACCGTAGAACTGGCTGAGCACTACGTTGTTTACCAGTGCCGCACCAACTAAAACCAAAATCATTTCTGACATGTCTCTTCCTCCTAGCTTTCCTTACTTTCTTCTTTTCTGTCTGCACAGGATGAGCCACAACCACAGCAGTCGCCATCGCATCCTTCTACTTTCTTGTTTGCTGCATTCTTAATATTCAGACCATTTAAGATTGCAATCAGAGTTCCCAGTACAATAAACGCACCTGGGGCTCTTACGAAAATTGCGATTGGCTGATATGCGGATGGCATAACCTGGAATCCCAGAATTGTTCCTGCTCCGATCAGCTCACGGAACAATGCAATCAGAGTCAGGGCAATGGTAAAACCAAGGCCCATTCCAATACCATCGCAGGCTGCCAGAAGAGGAGTTGCTTTGGAAGCATATGCTTCTGCACGTCCCAGAATAATACAGTTCACTACAATCAGCGGAATATACAGTCCCAGTGACTCATACAGGGATGGGATATAGGCCTGAAGGAGCAGCTGCACTACTGTTACCAGGGAAGCAATTACTACGATATAGGCCGGAATTCTTACTTTGTCCGGGATCACATTTCTCAGTGCTGAAATCAGCAGGTTCGAAAGGATCAAAACCGCCATAGTAGATAATCCCATGCCAAGACCGTTGTTCACGGATGTGGTAACCGCCAGTGTCGGACACATACCCAGCACGAGGATAAATGTCGGGTTTTCTTTTATAATACCATTTAAAATTCGTTCTTTATATGAATTCATCACTCGCACCTCCTTTACTCAGCTGCACTGTCAATTAAGTACAGTGCGGCATTCATTGCATTTGTTACAGCGGTGGAAGTAATGGTAGCACCACTGAGTGCCTGAATATCATTTTCTCCGGAAGCTCCGTCTTTTACAAGATTGAAGATTCCTTCTTTACCGATAAACTGATTCATGAAATCAGGATTCTGTGCATTCATTCCCAGACCTGCTGTCTCATTAATGGTCAGGAATTCCATACCAGTTACTTTCTTATCTTCTGAAATACCAACGGTAATCGTAATATCTCCACCAAATCCATCTTTGGATGTTACATTTACTACATAACCTGCTGTATTTCCAGATGCATCCAGTCCCTGATATACACTTTCAAAGACGATATTGCCATAAGTACCATTGGAAATATCACTGTCAGATGTCGTAAGCTCTTCTGCTTTTGCCTCCAGATCATCAGATTCCTGGAAATCTTCTGCATCTGGGCATACAGATACATAAGCTGCTACTGCTGCTGCTTCTTCAGCCTTCTGGATCGGACCCTTTGTCATTTCATAAGCTGCACCAAGTGCCAGACCTGCAACCAGCGTAATCACCAGCAGAGAAATAGCAGGCTTGTATGTCTTAATGGAAATACCAGATCCTTCGCCGTCCAGTGCATTCTTCTCATATCCAAATGCAGTTGGCATTGTGATACGCTCGATCAGTGGAACCAGAAGGTTACTGATGATGATCGCATAGGAAACGCCTTCTGCCGATGCACCATATGTACGGAAGATACCGGTCAGCACACCAAGTAATACGGCATACAGTACTTTTCCTTTTTCTGTCATCGGGCTGGTTACATAATCCGTTGCCATAAAGATGGCACCCAGAAGCAGACCACCGGAACAGATCTCAGATGCTACAAAGACCGGTGAAAATCCATGTCCACCAAAAATAAACTCAAACACTGCAAATGCAGCTACGTAAATCACCGGGATTTCCCAGGTAATTACTTTTCTGATCAGGAGGTATGCTCCACCGATCAGCAGTGCCAGTGCGGAGATTTCTCCGATTGTTCCACTGGTAAATCCTAAAAACGCTGACATCAGGTTGGTGCTGCCCTCGGAAGAAAGCTGTACCAGAGGCGTTGCTCCAGATACACCATCCACAGTGAAATCACTCATCAGCTGAGTGAAGGAAATCAGAAGGAAACATCTTGCACCCAATGCCGGGTTCATAAAGTTCTGTCCAATTCCTCCAAAGAACTGTTTTACAAAAATAATTGCAAAAATACTGCCAAGTGCCGGAATCCAGAGTGGAATCTCTGGCGGCATATTCAAACCGATCAGAAGTCCTGTTACCAGTGCACTTCCATCTCCGATCGTTACTTTCTGCCCTGTAATCTTCTGGAATGCATATTCAGACAGCACTGCAACTGCGATAGAAATCAGCAGAACCAGAAGTGCATGAAGTCCAAAACGATATACACCAAATGCTGATGCCGGAATCAGGGCAATGGCCACATCCAGCATGATACTTCTTGTCGTCTCTCCACTGCGGACATGCGGTGAGGAAGACACATTAAAAAAACCGTTCACAATTCTTCCTCCTATTTCTTCTTTCTTCTTTCAGCTGCAACTGCCTGACGCATCTGTTTAAATGCCTGTGTCAGTGGACGTTTTGCCGGACAGATAAATGTACAGCAACCACATTCACAGCATTCCATACCATTTAATGCTGTAAAACGCTCCATATCATAATGCTGCGCAGCTTCCATAAGCTTCTGTGGAATTACATGAGATGGACAGACCTGAGCGCACTTTCCACAACGAATACAGGCTGTCTCTTCATATTTCTCCACTTCATCTTCCATGAAACAGGTTAATGCGGATGAAGTCTTCACAACAGGTATATCTACAGTAGATAATGCCATACCCATCATTGGGCCACCGGAGATGACCTTCTTCACACCGTCCTTAAATCCACCAGATGCTTCTACCAGTTCAGCGTAAGATGTTCCAATCTTTACATTGTAGTTGCCTGGCTGATTGATCCCATTTCCTGTTACGGTAAAGATTCGACGCATCAGTGGTGTGTTTTCGCATACTGCCATATGAATCGCAATCACTGTATCTACGTTATCTACAATACATCCTGCATCTGCCGGAAGCTTGGTAGAATTGATCTTTCTTCCTGTTACAGCATAGATCAGATTACGTTCTGCACCCTGTGGATACTTGGTCTGCAGTGTACGCACCTCAATACGATCCTCATTTTTTACCAGTTCTTCCAGATTCTTGATCCCTGCCGGCTTGTTTGCTTCTACCGCAATTACACCCTTTGCATGATCAAACAGCTGGAGCATTACTTTCAGACCACTGACAATATGCTGTGGACATTCCATCATCATACGATAATCACTGGTCAGATACGGTTCACACTCTGCTCCATTGACAATGATGTAATCAATTGCATCTGGATTCTTTGGCATCAGCTTTACATGGGTCGGGAATCCCGCTCCACCCAGTCCGACGATTCCGGCATCCTTCACCGCCTCAATGATTTCTTCTTTGGACATCTTCGTGTAATCCCGGTACTGTCCCATTCCTTCTATTGGTGTGTAATTTCCATCATTTTCAATCACAATGGATTCTACCTTTGCACCGGAAACGGTAAGTCTAGGCTCTATCGCCTTTACTTTTCCGGAAACAGAACTTACGATATTCGCTGATACAAAGCCGCCAGCTTCCGCGATTCTCTGACCCATCAGAACGGTATCATTTTTCTTAACAAGTGGCTTTGCCGGCGCACCTATATGCTGCGACAGCGGGTATACCAAATCTCCTTTCGGGAGATAAGTCTGCACCGGACAGTCTTTTGTGAGCTTCTTTCCATCATCAGGATGGACTCCGCCCTTGAATGTTGGTAGTTTCATACTTTCCCTTCTCCTTATCTTTTCAAGCTATCTTATACAGCGCTTCTCCACATTATCATATACTTTTTTTTCATCATTTTCAACAATATATTTTTCCATACTGGTTAATTTTTTGTCATATATTGGCATTTTTTTATCAGGCTCTTATGATTCTTTTCCGTATCTGTTCTCCCAAAAACCCGATAATTCCGCCAGTTATGCACCCTGCCGCCAACAGAACCGGGAAGTAAGTAAATACTGCTCCATTCTCCAAAATGACTGCTGCCATAAGCAATTGTCCTACATTATGTGCAATCCCACCGGCAATACTGACCCCTGCCGGGAGCAAAAAATCCTTTTTCTGGAAACTCCACATCACCAGAAAGCTTAAAATTCCACCAGCCATACTATACAAAAATGCAGAACCGTTTCCAAAGGTAATACTTACCAGCAGTATTCTCACCATAGAAATCAGGAAAGCCTCTCTGGCTGTCATCGTATACAGAGCAAGAAATACTACCAGATTGGCCAGACCCGGCTTCACTCCCGGTATCCCAACCGGAAGTGGAATCAACATTTCCACATAACTCAATACCATGGCAAGGGCAATCAGCACACCGTATAGCGCAACCCTTTGCGCAGAAGATTTCTTTTTCATATCTGTTGCCTCCTCATTTTAAAAACAGCGTAGTCTCCTAAAGACTACGCTGCAATCGTAACATACTTTCGATCAACGGGCAACTGCTGCCACAGGGATCCTATTCTGTTTTTCTTCTTGGATATCTCCGCTGAACATCTGTCCGTTCTAACAGATAATCTACACTGACATTATGATAATCTGCGATCTGAACTAAAATATCCAATGGCATCATACTGTCTGCATTCTCATATCTGCTATAGGTACGCTGATTAATGTTTAACTCTCTTGCCATCTGCGTTTGGTTCATATCTTTATCCTCACGCAGATTCCTTATTCTCTGGTACTTTCTCATATGACTGCCTCCTGTACCAATTATAAGGCAGCCATATTTTGGCCCTTGTTTTTAGTCAGATATTGACTAAATTGCTAATATATTCCAGTTGTATAAGAAATCTGATTGCTGATCTCCTGCACCACATCCGACGGTGTATAATCTTCACTTCCATATAAATAGGAATGAAGCTGACTGACGTTCTCCGCCAGATTTATCGGAATCACGCAATCACTGCCATTCACTGTCATGGTTGTTTTCTCAAACGGGAATCCAACCGTCTCATTCATTGTATACTTTCCTGTTCCAGATACAAGCTTCCATATTTCCGTCACTGAAAGACTGGTGGATACCATCGGTAATACTGTATCTATAATATCATTCAGCATCAGCAGATCGCTGTTCTGCGCTTTTTTCATCACCTGCTCCAGTAC
The DNA here is from genome assembly GCA_934408725.1 of uncultured Marvinbryantia sp. GTDB lineage: Bacteria > Bacillota > Clostridia > Lachnospirales > Lachnospiraceae > Marvinbryantia. Next base: position 6,747 of record CAKRVB010000023.1, on the reverse strand, counting down.
CGTTCTCTGCCGCTCTGTTCGCTCATAATCTAATCCGATGTAGCGAATTCTGCTGTACGCCAGTGCCTGCATGCCATTCAGGTGCTGAAGTCCTGGTCCCGGCACATCCTCACATTCCTTCCCCAGTACTTCCCGCTCTTCTACCAGATAGCCGTTCAGCCACACAACTTCCCCTTCTGACAGATTGACATCAACGCCCCCGAACAGATCTACCAGTTCGACCAGTGCCTGAAAATTCACAGTCACATAATCTGTAATATTCAGATCCAGATTCTTATTCAACATACTGATCGACTGCTGTGCACCTCCAATGGAATATACTTCCGTACACTTACGATACTCTCCATCTGTGGTATCCAGATAAGTATCTCGATACACCGAAGCAAGCTGTACTTTTTTTGTCTCATTATCGATACTGCAAACCATAATGGTATCGCTGTTTGCCCCCGATTCCAGTGCTCCCGTACGGGAATCCACACCAAAAAATGCCACGGTAGTGTACTTCCTCATCCGATTCCATTCATCTTCCGGGATGCTGCCATTCACCACCAGCTGCTCCTCCTGTATATCTGTTCTGGTAATCTGGGTAAACTTGTAAGCTACAAACAAAGCACAGGCCAGAGCTGCCAGCACAGCTATCTCAAACAGGAACTTTATCCAGCGAAATCTTTTTTTCTTTCTTCTTTTCTTTTTGCTCATGCCTGATCCTTTCTTTATAAGAACCTGAATTTGTTACAAACACCTGCGGATACCGCAGGTGTACAGTCCTTTCAGTATAGCATAACTTTGCGGTTTCCTCAAGAAACACTTGCATTTTTCAGATTATCAGTTAAAATACACTATGAGACTTATTGGATAATTATTATAGGTTAAGGAGAATTTTATGATCAGTGCAAATAATGTGACATTGCGTATTGGTAAAAAAGCATTATTCGAAGATGTTAATATCAAATTTACCGAAGGCAACTGTTATGGTCTGATCGGTGCCAATGGTGCCGGAAAGTCCACATTTTTAAAAATTCTGTCTGGTGAACTGGATACCACAAATGGTGACATCGTGATCACACCTGGACAGCGTCTTTCCGTTCTGGAACAGAACCACTTTAAATACGATGACTATCCTGTTCTGGATACGGTAATTATGGGTAACCAGCGACTGTATGATATCATGAAGGAAAAAGAAGCTATCTATGCAAAACCAGATTTCACTGATGAAGACGGTATTCGTGCCAGTGAACTGGAAGGGGAATTTGCTGAAATGAACGGATGGGAAGCAGAATCTGACGCTGCCCAGCTGTTAAACGGACTCGGTATTGAAACAGATCTTCATTATGCTATTATGAAAGACTTAAGCGGTAGTGAAAAGGTGAAAGTTCTGCTGGCAAGAGCACTGTTTGGTAATCCTGACATTCTGCTTCTGGATGAGCCGACCAACCACCTGGATCTTGCAGCTATCGAATGGCTGGAAGAATTCCTGATCAACTTTGATAATACTGTTATTGTCGTATCCCACGACCGTTACTTCTTAAATAAAGTATGTACTCATATTGCTGATATCGATTATGGCAAAATCCAGCTTTACGCCGGCAACTATGATTTCTGGTATGAATCCAGTCAGCTGATGATCAAACAGATGAAAGAAGCCAACAAAAAGAAGGAAGAAAAAATCAAGGAGTTGCAGGAGTTTATTTCCCGGTTCAGTGCCAATGCTTCCAAGTCCAAGCAGGCCACTTCCAGAAAACGTGCTCTGGAAAAAATCGAGCTGGATACCATCAAACCATCCAGCAGAAAGTATCCATACATTGATTTTCGTCCAAACCGCGAGATCGGTAACGAAGTGCTGGCTGTTGAAGGGCTCACTAAAACGATTGATGGTGTAAAAGTTCTGGATAATCTGACTTTTACCGTTGGTCACGATGATAAGATTGCTCTGGTTGGCGGTAACGAACTGGCTAAGACTGTACTCCTTCAGATTCTCTCCGGAGAAATGGAACCTGATTCCGGAAGCTTTAAATGGGGTGTTACTACCAGTCAGTCCTACTTTCCAAAAGACTACACCAAAGAGTTCGACAATGACCTGATTATCGTAGACTGGCTGACCCAGTATTCTGAAATCAAAGACGCCACTTATGTACGTGGTTTCCTTGGACGTATGCTGTTTGCCGGTGATGATGGCGTAAAAAAAGTCAAAGTTCTTTCCGGTGGTGAGAAAGTACGTTGCCTGCTGTCCAAGATGATGATCAGTGGTGCCAATGTACTGCTCTTCGATGAACCGACTAACCACCTGGATATGGAATCCATCACCGCCTTAAATAACGGTATGATCAAATTCCCAGGAGTGATTATCTTCACCTCCCGTGACCACCAGATCGTTCAGACCACCGCCAACCGTATTATGGAGATTCTTCCAAACGGTTCTATGATCGATAAGATCACGACTTACGATGAATATCTGGCCAGCGATGAGATGGCAAGAAAACGTCAGGTATATACTGCTGATACTTCTGAAGATGACAACTAAAAAGTTCCTCTTCACAGCTGATATTCTTTAACAGATAATACCACATTACAAAGACCATGCTTTCGTTTTTCTTATTACGAAAACATGGTCTTTCACATTTTTCTATTCTATTTAAATTGTTGCGATATCAATCAGTGACAGTTTCGTTACATCCGCATTTTCCAGACTGGAAACCAGAGCTCCTGCGGTATCAATGGCTGTCAGAACATTGACACCTGTTTCAATAGCATTTCTACGGATAACAAATCCGTCTCTGCTCTTTTCCACACCCTGTGATGGAATGTCGATAACCAGATCGATCTTGTGTCCCAGAATCAGGTCAAGAATGTTCGGGGATTCCTGTTCGATCTTACGTGTCATACGAACCTGCACATCTGCATCCATCAGAGCCTTTGCAGTTCCTTTGGTTGCAAAAATATTGTAACCCAGTGCTTCGAAACGTTTTCCGATCTTCACTGCTTCTTCCTTATCTTCGTCACGTACCGTCATAATCATGTTGTGATGCTTCGGCAGACGGATACCCGCCCCCAGGAACGCTTTGTAAAGTGCTTCGTTAAACGTCTTCGCAATACCAAGGCATTCACCGGTAGACTTCATCTCCGGTCCAAGGCTGATATCTGCACCACGGATCTTCTCAAAGGAGAATACCGGCATCTTGATCGCAAAATAGTCTGCTTCTGGCTGAAGCCCCGGTTCATAACCCAGATCTTTGATCTTGGCGCCCAAGATGACCTTCGTCGCCAGTGGAACAATTGGAATACCGGTTACTTTACTGATATATGGTACTGTACGACTGGAACGTGGATTTACTTCAATCACATAGACCTCTTCCCCACACACGATGAACTGAATATTAATCAATCCAATAACATGCAGAGACTGTGCCAGTCTTCTGGTATATTCTTCAATCGTTTTCTTCACACTTGCGCTGATACTCTGTGCCGGATAAACAGAAATACTGTCTCCGGAATGGATACCCGCTCTCTCGATATGCTCCATGATACCTGGAATCAGAATGTCAGTTCCATCACATACCGCATCTACTTCAATCTCTTTTCCCATCAGGTATTTATCCACCAGAATCGGGTGATCCTGTGCAATACGGTTAATAATTCCGATAAATTCGTCTACGTCTTCATCGTTAATGGCAATCTGCATACCCTGGCCGCCCAATACATAAGAAGGTCTTACCAGCACCGGATATCCCAGTTCATTGGCTGCTTTCTTTGCTTCTTCTGCCGTAAATACCGTATGTCCCTGTGGTCTCGGAATTTCACATTTTTCCAGAATCGCGTCAAACAGCTCACGGTCTTCTGCCGCATCTACATTCTCTGCAGAGGTTCCCAGAATCGGTACCCCCATCTTCATGAGACTTTCTGTCAGCTTAATCGCAGTCTGTCCACCGAACTGTACTACCGCTCCGTCCGGTTTTTCAATGTTTACAATATTTTCCACATCTTCCGGTGTCAACGGTTCGAAATACAGCTTATCTGCAATATCAAAGTCGGTGCTGACCGTTTCCGGATTGTTGTTGATAATGATGGTCTCATAATTTTCCTTTGAAAATGCCCAGGTACAATGTACCGAGCAGAAGTCAAATTCGATACCCTGACCGATACGGATTGGACCGGAACCAAGTACCAGTACTTTTTTACGGTCTTTTGTTTCCACCACTTCATTCTCACTGCCAAATACAGAATAGTAATATGGTGTAGACGCTGCAAATTCAGCTGCACAGGTGTCTACCATCTTATAAGCAGCAACAATGCCATTTGCATAACGCATCTCTTTAATCTCTTCTTCTGTCTTGCCAGTCAGTCTGGCAATCACATTGTCCGGGAATTCAATTCTCTTTGCTTCTTTTAACAGCTCCGGTGTGAGTTCGTTATTCTTTAATGCATCTTCCATCTCAACCAGAATTGCCAGTTTATCAATGAACCAGATATCAATCTTTGTAATATCATGGATCACTTCGTAAGAAATACCCCGGCGCAGTGCTTCTGCGATCACCCAGATCCGACGGTCATCTACCTTTCGCAGCTGCTTCATCAGTCCGTCTTCATCCAGATCTGAAAAATCATAGGATAACAGGCAGTCCACATGCTGTTCCAGGGAACGGATTGCCTTCATCAGAGCACCTTCAAAATTATTGCAGATACTCATAACCTCACCGGTTGCCTTCATCTGAGTGGTCAGCGTATGTTCCGCACTGATGAATTTATCAAACGGCAGTCTTGGGATCTTAACAACACAGTAGTCCAGCATCGGCTCAAAGCTGGCATAGGTTTTTCCGGTAATGGCGTTCTTGATCTCATCCAGCGTATAACCAAGGGCAATCTTGGCAGCTACTTTTGCAATCGGGTAACCAGTAGCCTTAGACGCCAGCGCAGAAGAACGGCTTACACGAGGATTTACTTCGATTACACAGTATTCAAAGCTGTCCGGATTTAACGCATACTGTACGTTACATCCTCCTGTAATATTCAGTTCACTGATAATGTTCAATGCAGATGTACGAAGCATCTGGTATTCTTTATCTCCCAGTGTCTGGGACGGTGCTACTACGATACTGTCACCGGTATGCACGCCTACCGGATCGATATTTTCCATATTACAAACAGTGATACAGTTGCCTGCACTGTCACGCATTACTTCGTATTCGATCTCTTTCCATCCAGCGATACAACGTTCTACCAGAACCTGTCCCACACGAGAAAGACGCAGACCATTTTCCAGGATCTCTGTCAGTTCTTCGTAGTTATGTGCAATTCCGCCGCCACTTCCGCCTAACGTATAAGCCGGACGAAGTACTACCGGATATCCAATAGTCTGAGTAAATTCCACACCTTCTTCTACAGATTCTACTACCTTGGATGCTGCGATCGGCTCATGGATTTTCTCCATAGTCAATTTGAATTCCAGACGGTCTTCTGCCTTCTTAATCGTCTCTGCCGTAGTACCAATCAGGCGGACTCCCTGCTCTTTTAAGAACCCTCTTTCTTCCAGCTCCATAGCAAGATTCAGTCCAGCCTGTCCTCCAAGAGTCGGCAGCACACTATCCGGTCTCTCTTTTAAAATCAGCTGTTCCACTACTTCTACCGTAAGTGGTTCAATGTATACATGATCTGCAATATCCTTATCTGTCATAATGGTAGCAGGATTGGAATTCAGCAGTACTACTTCAATTCCTTCTTCTTTCAGTGAACGGCATGCCTGTGTTCCTGCATAGTCAAACTCTGCAGCCTGCCCAATGACAATCGGGCCAGAGCCGATCACGAGTACTTTTTTAATATCTGGATTCTTTGGCATTACTTATTCACCTCCATCATATTCATAAAACGATCAAACAGATATCCGGAATCCTGCGGTCCAGGGCATGCTTCCGGATGGAACTGTACCGTAAAAATATTCTTTCCCGTATAGGCCAGTCCTTCGTTCGTGCCATCATTCACATTTGTAAATGCAGGAACTGCAACGGATGGATCCAGTGTATCGGTATTTACCACATATCCATGGTTCTGTGAAGAAATATAGACTCTTCCGGTTTTTAAATCTTTGACCGGATGATTGCCTCCACGATGACCATATTTCATCTTGTACGTATCTGCACCATTTGCCAGTGCCATCAGCTGATGTCCAAGGCAGATGGCAAAGATCGGCACTTCACTGTCGTACAGTTTTTTGATTTCCTTTATAATAGAAGTACATTCCTTCGGATCACCAGGTCCATTAGAAAGCATAATTCCATCCGGATGATCTGCCAGTATCTCTTCTGCACTGGTCAGCGCCGGATATACAGTTACCTGACAGCCACGCTTATTCAGATTTCTTGCAATGTTTCTCTTGGCGCCGAAATCCATCAGCGCTACCTTTGGGCCATTGCCCTCCAGTACATATTTTTCCCTGCAGGTTACTTTCTCTACCACCTTTCCTGTGGTATAAGCCTTCAGCTTTGGAAGCACTTCATCAAGATTGTAATTCTCATTCGTGGTAATCATACCGTTCATAGTACCTTTCTCACGAAGGATCTTGGTCAGTGCTCTGGTATCGATGCCTGCTATCCCAGGTATATCATGCTTAGCCAGAAACTCCTGAATCGTTCCCTGTGAACGGAAATTACTTGGAATTCTGGAAAGTTCCCGCACAATATATCCATCCGGCCATGGTTTCTCTGACTCCATATCTTCATAACAGATACCATAGTTACCAATCAGTGGATAGGTCAT
>CAKRVB010000022.1 GCA_934408725.1 uncultured Marvinbryantia sp. | reverse complement strand
GAAGGATATGCATGCCAGGGATTTGTTATATTAGGATATATAGACGGTGAACAGCCGAAAAGTAAACCAAGAAAACCGGGAAGAATTAAAATTGTAGAATAGGTGGAGAACAGATGGATTTAGCAACATGTCTGAAAAAAATGGAACTGGTGGGAGTACTTGCATTTGCAACAGTGGACAGTGAAGGCGCACCACAGATACGAAATATCAGTGCGATTCATTACGAACCGGATGCACTCTATTTCTTTACCGCCAGAGGTAAAAATTTTTGCAAAGAATTAATGGAAGACGGCAGGGTACAGATTCTTGCCTATACGAAATACAAAGAAATGATTCGTTTGTCCGGAAAGGCTTACGCAGTAGCGGAAAACGAACAGAAAAAATGGATGGATCTCATTTTTGAAGAACAGCCATATCTTGCGAATGTGTATCCGGGAGATACAAGAGAAATCGGGATTATTTTCCGTATTGATCAGGCAGAAGTGGAGTATTTCAATCTTGGTGTAAATCCGATTTTCCGGGAGACATATACTCTGGGAAATGTTAATATAAAGGAAAAGGGATATTACATAACGGAATCCTGTATTGGGTGCGGGACATGTATGAAACATTGTCCACAGAAATGTATGGAGAAGGGAACACCTTTTGTCATCCGACAGGAGCATTGTCTGCACTGTGGAAACTGTTATGAGAACTGTCCGGTGAAAGCGGTGATCCGAAAATGAATCAGAATGACAGAAGAAAATACTTAATTAAAGGATTGTTGAAAGAGCGAACGGAATATGAGAACATGCAGATTCCATCAGATGCAGGCGAGCAGAAAATACTGCTCCGATCGCTCATGAATATAAGAATGCCGGGAAAAATAGATCATGCATTTTTACAGATTCAGGATGCGTACCTGTCAGAAGAAAATGAGAAGAAAGGGAGTGTCACTTTGACAGATATCAGGGAAGTACAACCTGATCTTTCTATCTGGAATGGTGATATTACAAGGCTTAAGGTGGGAGCAATCGTAAATGCAGCCAACAGCGGCATGACAGGCTGCTATCAGCCCTGTCATAACTGTATTGATAATTGTATACATACTTATGCAGGCATTCAGCTTCGGAATTATTGTAATGATATGATGATGAAACAGGGACACGAAGAACCGACAGGTCAGGCAAAAATTACTCCGGCGTTTAATCTGCCCTGTGATTATGTGATTCATACAGTTGGTCCGATTGTACAGGGAGAACTTACCGAAGAGCATGAGCGATTACTGATATCCTGTTATGAATCGTGTCTTAGGATAGCGGATAAGCATGAGGTAAGGAGTATCGCTTTCTGTTGTATCTCAACCGGTGTGTTTATGTTTCCAAATAAACGAGCCGCCGAGCTTGCAGTACAGACGGTAAAACAATATAAGGAAAGAACAAAATCAAAGATAAAGGTGATATTTAATGTTTTTAAAGAGGAAGATGAACGACTCTACAGGCAGTTACTCAGATAAGATATTACAGATAAAAGAAAAAATAGGGGAAGCAGATGCTATTATAATTGGGGCCGGTGCAGGATTTTCCACATCAGCCGGTTTTGTGTATAATGGAGAAAGATTTGAAAAATATTTTTCGGATTTCAGAAAGAAATATGGATTTTCTGATATGTATGCAGGAGGCTTCTATCCGTATAAAACATTGGAAAAACACTGGGGATACTGGTGCAGATATATCTATATCAACCGTTATATGGATGCACCACAACCGGTATATCAGAACTTGTATGATCTGGTGAAAGAGAAGGATTATTTTGTACTGACGACAAATGTAGATCATTGCTTTCAGAAGGCAGGATTCGCTAAAAACAGAATCTTTTATACCCAGGGAGACTATGGTCTGTTTCAATGTAGTGAACCTTGCCACAAAGAAACCTATGACAATGAAGAAATCATAAAGAAAATGGTGCTGAGTCAGGGAGTTCAGATAAAAGACGGGGAGCTGCAAAAACCGGAAGACGGAGAAATAAAGCTTACAGTTCCGACAAGTCTGATACCATATTGCCCGCACTGTGGTAAGCCGATGAGTATGAATCTCAGATCGGACCAGACATTTGTTGAAGATGAAGGATGGCATCAGGCAGCAGAACGGTACGAGAAATTTATACAGGATCATAAAAAGCAGAAAATAGTGTTCCTTGAACTTGGTGTAGGATATAATACCCCTGGTATTATAAAATATCCGTTTTGGCAGATGACAAACACATTTCAACATGCATTTTATGTGTGTCTGAACCAGGGTGAAGCATATGCACCGGAAGAAATAAGGAGAAAGTCTGTTTGCATGAATGAAGATATTGGAGAGATCCTGAAAGAACTGTAGACTTATGATAAAGAGCGGCTGTGAACGGAGTGAATAGTGACAAAAGAGGGTGTGATAAAATGATAATACAAACAGGAATGAGAACAGATATACCTGCATTTTATTCAAAATGGTTTTTGAATCGGATAAAAGAAGGATATGTATGCGTGAGGAATCCATATAATCCAAAACAGGTGACGAAATACAGCCTTTCGCCAGAAGTTGTGGATCTGATCGCATTCTGCACGAAGAACCCTCTTCCAATGCTGCCGTTTCTTGATGAGTTAAAATCGTATGGTCAATACTGGTTTGTAACAATTACACCTTACGGAAAGGATATTGAGCCAAACGTTCCAGATAAAAAAGCTGTGATGGAAGGTTTTAAAGAATTGTCGGATGTCGTGGGTGTAGACAGTATGGGATGGAGATATGATCCGATTCTTATAGATAGAAAACATTCTGTGGAGTGGCATATATCTGAATTTGGAAAAATGGCTGAAATTCTTGCCGGATACACAAAGACATGTGTAATCAGCTTTATAGACATTTATAAAAAGGTGGAACGCAATTTTCCAGAAGCAAAATCAGTACGGGCAGAAGACAGGGCTATGATAGGAAAAGCATTTGTAAAAATAGCGTCAAAGCATGGAATGGTTCTGAAGCCTTGTGCAGAAGGACAAGAACTTGTCAAATATGGTGCAGACTGCTCCGGATGTATGACTGTTCATACATTTGAGACAGCTCTCCATAGCAGACTGGAAGTTCCAAAGAGAAAGAAAAATCAGAGAAATGGGGAATGCGCATGTCTTTTGGGGACAGACATAGGTGCATATGATACTTGCGGACATTTGTGTAAATACTGTTATGCGAATGCAAATGCCAGGTTAGTAAAAGAAAATATGAAAAAACATAACCCAATGTCTCCTTTCCTGCTTGGTGAAAGTATGCCTGGGGATGTTATCCATGAAGCAAAGCAGGAAAGCTGGATTGATCACCAAGCTAATCTCCTTAGTTATTTTCACAAAGTGTTGTAATTTGCAACCCTTATTGCTTTTAAAGGTAAAAGTGGGTATACTATACGTGACAAAGAAGAAAAATAAGACTATGAAGCGAGGTAGTGGATGTGGAAAAAGACCCGTTTAAGGAGTATTTGAGGGAGTCTGAACCGGATAAAGCTTATAAGGGGTATGCCTGGAGTACGGCAATCGGACTTCAGGCAGTGGACGGACTCAAACCATCTAAATATCTGATTGATACCGCCATTCAGAACATTGAAGGTAAAATCACGATGAAAGAAGCACAGAGTCTTATTGATAACTATTATGAAGAAAGACCAGTGCATTTGTCTGATGATGAGCGTACCGAAGAAGCAGATAAGGTTTCGTCCCGTATTGCAGAAATTCTTTCTGAAGCAGCGTTTTCATTTTCGCCAAACGAGTATATCTCTATCCACCGTAAACTCTTTCAAGGTATTTATAAGCATGCCGGAAAGATTCGAGACTACAACATTACAAAGAAAGAATGGGTGCTTGATGGGGCAACTGTTATGTATGGTAGTGCTTCTGAACTGAGAGCCACACTGGAATATGATTTTTCGCAGGAGAAAGATTTTAGTTACAAAGGGCTTTCAATGGACGAGATGATCCATCATCTTGCGGTATTCATTTCAAGGTTATGGCAAATCCATATCTTCGGGGAAGGAAATACGAGAACAACGGCAGTGTTCTTCATCAAATATTTAAGGACGCTTGGTTTTTCGGCAACTAATAATATTTTTGCGGAAAATGCGTGGTATTTCAGAAATGCACTTGTCCGTGCAAATTATACGAATCTGCAAAAGGGTATTCACGAAACAACAGAGTATCTGGAAGCGTTTCTCAGAAATCTACTTTTGAACGAGAAAAATGAGCTTCATAATCGAAATCTTCATATAAGTGGACTTTTGAATGAAGAAAAAGTGGACATTGGGAATGAAAAAGTGGACATTCAAGACCGAAAAGTGGATATTGAAAGTGTACTTTCCGAAAAAGGTAGTGATTTCTCGGTAAAAACGATGATTCATATTCATAGACTCTTTGAAAAGTTTGGCTTTGATGAGGTGTTTGGAAGAAGTTCTCTTATGGAACTTCTTGAGCTAAAAGCTTCAGGTGCTTCAAAACTTCTTTCCAATTTGGTGCAGGCAGATATTATTGAACCAGTATCCGGTCATGGAAAAGGGAAATATAAATTCAAGAAGTAATTAGGAAATTCCAGGGAGCGATGGCTATGGAGAATAAATTAGAAAAAATCGGTCAGAGTACTATAATAATTGGAGGACAAAAATGATTATCAGAGACGCAAAAGAAAAAGATATTCCGAGAATTTTAGAGTTATTAGAACAGGTGCTGCATGTGATCTATATCATTATGTGAAAGAATGGAAAAGTTTGTAATGAATGGGTATTTTTATGTGTTAACGACAATTGACCTCTTTGTTTTATGCTTTATGTGCATCCTCACACATTTGAGTGAATCACTTAGCAAAAAACAAAAGCGAGGTTTTTTTTTGGCCTATCTGCTGATCGCAGGGATTTCGGTATTGGAAGTTGTTACCCTTGCAGTGGACGGCCTGCCGTCAGGCTATCGCTGGCTGAATATAGCAGCCAATTATCTGGGATTTGGGCTGTCACCGGCAGTGTCGATCTGTCTTGTGTATGTCCTGGACAGAAAAACAGCCTTTCGACGTAAAATCAGGACAGCAATGTGCTGTGAAATAGGATATTTGATATTTCTTTTTTGTTCTATCCCATACGGAATGGTATTCTCCGTGAACGCAGAGAATATTTATTCACGAGGTTCACATTTTTACATATATGTCATCATGTATTTCGGGGCGATTTTGTACCTTTCGGCATCTACGATTGTCACAGCCAGGGAGTATCAGAACCGCAGCAGACTGCTGATCTATCCGCTGATTCTTTTCGTGATGACGGAGACAATTATCCAGGTTGCCCTTCCGGAACTTCACGTTACCTGGTTATGTGTAACGTTGCTGTCAGTATTGTATTTTATTTATTGCAATGAGATGTGGAATCAGCTGGATGCACTCACCGGGCTCTTAAATCAGAACAGCTATCTGAAGCGAACTGGTGGGGAACGACGTAATGGAGAGGTTCTTGTGGTGTTTGATGTGGATAATTTCAAGCAGATTAACGACCGCTATGGTCATGTGCAAGGGGATATCTGCCTGGCTGAGATTGCAGAATGCATCAAAAAGGTTTATGCAAACGATGGCTATTGTTATCGCACAGGTGGAGATGAGTTTTGTGTATTGCTGAAAAACAGTGAGAAAGAAGGCAAGTGCAGACAGGAATTCTTATGGCGGATGAAGGAGAAGCGAAGGAAGATCACGTTTTTACCTACCGTTTCTTATGGATCAGCTTCGTTTTCAGGTGAGGACATTGTTGAGGTGAAAGAAAGAGCCGACCGGGATATGTATCAATATAAAAACAAGAGAAAAAAACGCAGTAGTATGGAGTAAGACAACATACAGGCATATGTGCAGAGCAATAAGCAGTGGGCTGGACTCACCTGTCTCAGGAGGGGCAAAATGAAAAAAATATTAAAACGAATATGGAAAGTCTGTTTCTGTTTTTTGCTGATGGTCATACTGGTAAATGTGCTGGTACCGCTTTTTTGCAGAAAGCCGGATGAGACTTATGCCAGGAAACTGAGAGAAACGGAATTTACTGCAGAGACAGCAGGAGCGGAAAGGATTTACTGCATTGATGATAATGAAGAAGCACTTTTATGGAGACTTCGTATGATCGGTACTGCAAAGAAGAGCATTGTACTGTCTACCTTTGATTTGCGTGCAGATGAAAACGGTACAAAATTATTGGCTGCCCTGAATCATGCCGCATCAAAGGGCGTAAAAATTCAGCTGCTGATTGATGGAATTTATCAGCAGCTGTTTCTGGCCAAAAGCAGAGATTTTCAGACACTGGCATCCTGTGAAAATGTGGAAGTGGGAGTATATAATCCGGTGACTCCTGCCCATTTGTTGAAAGTAAATTATCGCATGCACGACAAATATCTGATTATTGATGAAAAAATGTACCTGCTCGGCGGACGCAACAGCAATGATATTTTCCTGGGAGATCAGAAAAAGGGAATCAACGAAGACCGGGATATTCTGGTATATGATACATCCGAAGGTCAGGGAGAATCATTACTGCAACTGGAAGACTATTTTCATAAAATCTGGGATGAAAGCTGTGTAAGTAGAAAAAAAGGAAAAGCATCTTCTGGATCGATAGATGAACAGCAGCATCTGGAAGAAATCTATGCATCTTTACTGGAAAAGTATCATGATCTGGAAACCTACAGTGCCTGGGAAAAGGATACAGAGGAGACAAATAAAATTACGTTGATCCACAATGGGACACAGGCAGGAAGAAAGGCACCACAGGTCCTTCAGGCAATTCAGTATCTTTCTGAAAATGCAAAGCATGTGATCATACAGACTCCATATGTAATCTGTAATGATGATATGTATGAGGTGCTGCAGGGAATCGCGGATCATGCAAAGCTGCAGATTGTGCTGAATGCAGTGGAAAAAGGTTCTAATCCATGGGGATGTACCGATTATCTGAATCAGAAAAAAAAGATTTTGAAAACAGGAGCCGATGTTTACGAATTGATGAATGACTATCCGGTGCACACGAAAGCAGTGTTGATTGATGAGCGCCTGTCTGTGGTGGGTTCTTATAATCTGGATATGCGAAGTACGTATCTGGATACAGAGCTGATGCTGGTAATCGACAGTAAAAAACTAAATCAGCAGATCCGGTCAACAGAAGCAGATTATATGGAAAAAAGCAGGGAAATACTTGCAAATGGTCAGGAAACAGATGGCGCAAAATATCAGGAAAAAGTGTTGAACTGGAAGAAGAAATTCTATTACGGTGTACTGAAAATCATGATTCGTCCAATTCGACAGCTGCTGTGAGAAAGTCTATGATGATAAACGAATTGACATGGCAGGATCATGTGAATTATTATCATCTTAGATAGAATGTCTGACAATGTAATTGGCGGAGGTGGCGATGACAGAAAGAGAAAAAATGCTGGCAGGAGAACTGTATGATTGCGGAGATGCAGAATTGCTGTCACAGTGGCATAAGGCAAAAGATCTGATTAGAGATTATAATCAGGCTGATTCTGCGGATGCTGACGAAAAAGAACAAATTCTAAGTAAACTTCTCGGCGGAAAAGGTAAAAACTTATGGATTACGGCCCCTTTTTATGTGGACTACGGTAATAATATATATTTTGGAAATAACTGTGAAGTAAACATGAATTGTACGTTTCTGGATGATAACATAATTCGCATCGGAGACAATGCCTTAATTGCACCGAACGTACAAATTTATACAGCATTTCATCCGACAAATGCCAGGGATCGTTTTGGAGAACCGAAAGAGGATGGCTCATTCGAATTTTGTAAAACACAAACGGCCCCGGTTATCATTGGAAACAATGTGTGGATTGGTGGCGGGGCTATTATTTTACCAGGAGTAACAATTGGAAATAATGTGGTAATCGGAGCTGGCAGTGTTGTAACGAAAGCGATTCCAGACAACGTAATTGCGGTGGGAAATCCCTGTAAGGTAATTCGCAGGAATCAGTAACAGATATAAATGATCCAGATGAGGTTATAGATGGTGGTGTATTGTGGCTGAAATGCAAAAGAAAATTGAATTACTACAGAAAATTGCGCATCAATTTAATGAGGCAAATGTAGAGTGGGCTTTGGGCGCATCGATGCTTCTGTATTTTAAAGGTATCATCTCTGAAGTTCACGATATTGATTTACTGGTTTCCATTCCAGATGCCGAATTAGTCAGGAAAATTTTGTCAGAAATGGGAGAACTTCATCCCGCTGATCCGGTTTCTGATCCAATGTATCGCACAAAGGTATTTATGGAATTCACCATTGATTCTGTTGATATTGATGTTATGGCTGGATTTACTATTGTAAAGGAAGGAAAGATTTATGACTGTTCCCTTTGCAAAGAACAAATCGTGGAAAGGATGACGCTTGGAACAGAAATTATCCCTCTGCAATCTCCAATTCTCTGGTGTAAATATTATCGTCTGATGGGAAGAAACAAAAAAGCGGATTTGATTGAAAGAATCTATCAGACAAATTATGAAAACCCATAATTGTATCTGAGAAAAAACAGTGATATGATACAACTATGAACAATTGCGAAAGTGTAAAGCACGCATCAGGTCTCACGTGCGTTCGACTTGAATTTGAGTATGACCGGGGAGGTATTTTATGTTAGAAAACTGGATGAAACCACAAATACCTGAAACAGATGAACTTGAGGAACGTCTGAGCACGGCAAGAGCAAAGCTGTCTGCACTGCAGATGCAGATAAAGGAACACGGATTGCCGGTACTGGTACTGTTTGAAGGCTGGGGAACCGCCGGAAAGGGCAGTGTACTTGGTAAAGTAATAAAAAACATTGATCCACGTTTCTTTAAGGTTGCGACTATGGATGCGCCGACCGAGGAAGAAAGACGTAAGCCGTTCTTTTACCGTTATTTTATTAAAATTCCGGAGAAAGGAAAGTTTGAGTTTTTTGATTCCGGCTGGATGGACGAGATCGTAAATGACTGCCTGCACGAACGCATGGGAGAAAAAGAGTACAAGAAAAAAATAGAGAGTGTAAAGCGCTTTGAACGCCAGCTCACAGATAATGGGTATCTTGTTCTGAAATTTTTCTTTCAGATAAGTCAGAAAGAACAGAAAAAACGAATTGAGCATCTTAAAGCTGATAAGAATACCGAATGGCGTGTAAGCCGCGATGATGACTGGCAGAATAAGCATTATGATAAATGCCTGCATGTATTTGACAGATATCTGAATGACACCAATGCTGCGGCAGATCCATGGTATATCATAGATGCAAAAAACAGAAAGTGGGCAGAACTTCAGGTTCTGGAAACGCTGGTCAGTGGCATAGAGACAGCGTTAAAAAACAGCGATCTTGCGGTACCTCTTTTACAGAATGTTTTTCCATTGGAAAAAATACCAAAGTTAAGTGAAATTTCTCTGGATAAGGAGATTTCTGAAGAAGAATACAAAAAGGAACTTAAAAAACTTCAGACCAGGCTCAGTGAGCTGCATAACAGGCTGTACAGAGAAAAGATTCCGGTGATTATTGCCTATGAGGGCTGGGATGCAGCCGGTAAAGGCGGAAATATAAAAAGAATCACGGAAGCACTTGATCCGAGAGGGTTTGAAGTGCATCCGATAGCAAGTCCGGAGCCACATGAAAAGGCCAGACATTATCTGTGGAGATTTTGCAACCGCCTTCCAAAGACAGGTCATATCGCTATTTTCGACCGTACCTGGTACGGCAGGGTAATGGTTGAGAGACTCGAAGGATTCTGTAATGAAAACGAGTGGCAGCGTGCTTATAATGAAATGAATGAGTTTGAAAAAGAATTAGCAGACTGGGGAGCCGTTATTATCAAATTCTGGGTTCAGATCGACAAGGATACGCAGCTTGCGCGCTTCGAGGATCGTCAGAATACACCTGAGAAACAGTGGAAGATTACGGATGAGGACTGGCGCAACAGAGAAAAATGGGATTTGTATGAGAGTGCAGTTAATGAAATGCTGAAAAAGACGAATACGACCTATGCGCCATGGCATGTACTTGAGTCAAATGACAAGAAGTATGCACGAATTAAGGCATTAAAGATTGTAATTGAAGCGATTGAGAAAGCATTGAAATAAAGGAATGTCAATAACATTTATAGATTAATTAACGGGGGAAAAATCATGAGAAAAATCAGATGGGGCGTTATGGGAACAGCCAACATTGGTGCAGGATGTACCATTCCCGGAATGCAGCAGGCAGACAATTGTGAGTTGTATGCAATTGCCGGAAGAAATATGGAAAAAGCGGAGCAGTTTAAAGAAAAGTATCATTTTCAAAAAGCTTACGGAAGCTATGAGGAACTGCTTGCGGATCCGGAAGTGGAAGCAGTGTACATTCCCCTTCCAAATACTTTGCATTATGAGTGGACGATCAGAGCACTGAAAAGTGGAAAACATGTGCTTTGTGAAAAGCCATTGGCACCGACAGAAGCACAGGCGAAAGAACTGTTTGCCACAGCAGAAGAAAATCATGTGTATTTGATGGAAGCGTTTGCGTATCTGCACAGCCCATACATTGCTGCAATCAGAGAAGAAATACAGAAGGGAACAATTGGAGAAATCCGTTATATGGAATCTGAATTTATTACCTCCGATTATGACAAGAGCAATATCAGGATGCGAAGAGAAACACTGGGAGGATGTACCTATGATCTTGGGGTATATGATATCAGTCTGTCTTTAGCATTGCTGGAGGAAGAACCGGTTAAGATACAGGCAAGTGCTATTTTTTCAGAAGATAACATCGATAAGCTTACCTCGGTTGTCATGGAGTATGAGGATGGTAAAAAGGCAGTATTTACCTGTGGAATGGTATTGGCTACCGATCAGGATAAGCGAATTGACCATTTGGAAGTTCATGGAACAAAAGGAAGTATAAAGGGAATAGAATTTGCGTTTAACCGAGATGGAGAATTAAGCTATAGCGTGACAGATGCTGACGGAAAAGAAGAAATCAAAAAAGTATCGGTACCACAAAATTACCGTCTGGAAGTGGAACAGATGGGAAGATGTGTGGCAGGTGAGGAAAGTCCGCTGGTCACGAAGGAATTCTCTCTGGCCAATGCGCGTATAACCGATCAGATTCTTGAGGAAATAGGATATTAAGAAGAATATGGTATGACAGAGAAAAGGTGTGAATGGAAAACAACAAACTGCAGCAGATTATGAGACAAGGGGGATTTCGTTGGCGGGAAAAGAATTTGTCAGAGAATTACGGTCACACAGGAACACATTAAAAGATAAGATAAGAGAGAAGGCGCAGGAATCAGTAAAGGCAGTACTTCCGGTGATGGTGATAGTACTGATACTGAGTTTTTTGATAGCGCCTCTTTCCCCTGACATTATGGTGGAGTTTATGACAGGCGCTGTGCTGGTTATTATCGGCATGGCGTTTTTTTCTCTTGGAGCGGAAGTATCCATGACTCCGATGGGGGAACGGGTAGGCGGCAATCTGGTAAAAACCAAAAAGCTGTGGTTTATTATCGGAACCGGATTCGTACTGGGAATGATGATTACCATATCAGAGCCGGATCTTCAGGTGCTTGCACGGCAGGTACCCTCTGTACCGAATATGGTATTGATCTTATCGGTAGCATTGGGAGTAGGCTTATTTCTGGCAGTTGCGCTGATCCGTATCCTGGTGGGCTTTGCGCTTGCGCCACTGCTGATTTTGTTTTATCTGCTTATTTTTCTGCTTGCAATGCTGGCACCTGCAGATTTTCTTGCAGTTGCCTTTGATTCTGGCGGTGTAACGACAGGACCGATGACGGTACCGTTTATTATGGCTCTGGGTGTGGGTATTTCTGCAATTCGAAATGACCGTCATGCAGAAGATGACAGCTTTGGTCTGGTAGCGCTGTGTTCAATTGGACCGATTCTTGCGGTTCTGATCTTAAGTCTGGTGTATCAGACGGAGGGAAGCTTTTCACCGGAAATCAGCAGGAATATTGCTACTTCAGTGGAAGTGGGACAGCTCTTTTTTGAGGCAGTTCCGGATTATATGAAAGAGATTGCGGTATCCCTTCTTCCGATTACGGTTTTCTTTGGGCTTTTCCAGATGTTTTCTCTGAAGCTGGAGAAAAAAACGCTGAGTAAAATACTGATTGGGCTGGTATATACCTATATTGGCCTGGTATTGTTTCTGACAGGTGCAAATGTGGGATTTATCCCGGCAGGAAATGCACTGGGGACAGTGCTGGCAGATCTTCCGTATTCGTGGATTCTGATACCGCTCGGTATGCTGATCGGATATTTTATTGTAAAAGCAGAACCGGCGGTATATGTGCTGATGAAGCAGGTAGAAGAACTGACCGATGGCGCTATATCAGGAAAAGCCATGCAGATCAGTTTATCTGTTGGTGTTGCGGTATCAGTAGGACTTTCCATGATTCGTGTACTGACAGGGATATCTGTTTTGTGGTTTTTGATACCAGGGTATGTCATTGCGCTGGGACTGACATTTCTGGTGCCAAAGATCTTTACCGCGATTGCCTTTGACTCAGGTGGTGTGGCATCCGGGCCTATGACTGCGACATTTTTGCTTCCACTGGCACAGGGAGCCTGTATAGCCATGGGGGGAGATGTAGTGCGTGATGCTTTTGGTGTAGTAGCGATGGTAGCTATGACACCGTTGATTACGATACAGATTCTGGGTGTATTGTACGTGAGAAGAGAAACACAGTCAGCTGACAGAAGTACCGGTGTGGAATATCAGGTGGATATTGCTGAACTGTTTGCAGAGTATGAGGATGATGAAATCATTGAATTCTGAGAAAGGAAAGCACAGATATGAACAGAGTATTGATGCTGGTTACGATCAGCAGCCGGAAAAAAATATCAGAATTTGTAAAATTTTATAAAACGTATCAGGTAGAAACCGGGACGATCTCTCTTGGAAGAGGAACTGCATCCAGTGAGGTTCTGGATTGTCTGGGTATGGAAGATGAGGAAAAAGGTATTTTTTTCTCAGTAATAACAGAACCGACCTGGCAGAAGCTGCAAAAGGGATTGCAGAAAGAAATGAAGATTGATATTCCGGGAACAGGCATTGCCTTCACGGTTCCGCTCTCCAGTATTGGTGGAAAGCGGACACTGGCATTTTTTCTGGATGGACAGGAATTTGAAAAAGAGGAGGAAAGGGAATTGAAGGATGCGAAACACGAACTGATTATTGCGATTGCCAATTACGGATATACCACAAAAGTCATGGAAGCTGCCAGAACCGGAGGCGCAACAGGCGGAACGGTACTCCATGGAAAAGGGGTAGGAATGAAGCGGGCAGAACAGTTTCTGGGTGTGTCACTTGTCTCGGAAAAAGAAGTGATTTTTATTGTTTCGAAGAAAGAAGAAAAAAATGCTATCATGAATGCGATTATGGAAAAGACCGGAATTGAAACAAAGGCAGGAGCCATTGTATTTTCACTACCGGTCACGGAAACAGCAGGCCTGAGGCTTTTAGAAGAACTGTGAGAAAAATGTTTACGGTTCGATGATACAGATTACACTCGCTTTTTCTTTTTCAGATACAACATACATCCAAGGCACAGGCAGTGGCTGCTGTAAAAAAATGGAAGGGTTGCTTCACATTGACGAAAAGCCGGAAAAATGGTACGCTAAAGAATGAAAAAGTGAAGTCAGGAAGTGCGCATAAAGGAGAGGCTATATGAGCAGATCAATCAGTCATCAATTATTTGATAATATGGAGAAAAGACTGAATCAGGTAGAAGCGATTCTGCGCCAGCTTTCGGTGATCGATAAGGAAAAAGATAAGGAGACGCTGCATGAAGCCATTCAGGAGACACTGAAGATTATTGGAGAGTATACAGAAGCAGAGAGAGTCTTTGTATTTGACCGGATCGGAGAGACAAAGACAGAATATACCAATTCTTATGAATGGTGTGCAGAAGGTGTAGAGCCGCAGATGGAATATCTGCAGCATGTGCCGAGTATCATGATGCCTTACTGGAATGAGACTTTTGAAAAAGGTGACAGTATTGTGATTCCAGATCTGGAAGAGATTGCAGACCAGATGCCGTCAGAATATAATATGCTGAAGATACAAGATGTTCATTCAGAAATTGCAGTGCCGATTTTTTATAAGGACAGACTGACCGGATTCATTGGACTGGATAATCCATCCATGGAAGATCAGAAACTCCTGTTACAGCTGCTGAATCTGGTGGGAAATCATCTGGGCAGCAACCGGGAAAATATTCGGATGATGAATCTTCTGAAAAAGAAGCAGAGAAGACTGGAGAACAGTCTTCAGATTCAGGAGCAGGAAAGAAATATTCTGAATGTACTTTGCTATGAATATACATCAGTGTATATGGTGGATTTACAGGCTGACTGGGCTGAGATTGTCAAGCTTGGGGAAAAATCGAATGTTGCCGAGCTGTTAGGCGGAGAAGAGAAAAAGATGATTTGTTATTCCAGACTGTTGAAGGATTACTATGAGCGTTTTGTAGTCAAAGAGGAGTATCCACAATTTATAGCGACATTGAGTGCAGAAAATCTGATGGAAGAGCTGAAGACGAAAGAGCGGCTCTCTTATCGTTATCATACGCTTCCTAATTCATATGGAAAAGAGTTTTTTGAAGTACAGATTACCAGAGTGCAGACAGAAAAAGAAGACGGGATGATCATCATGGGCTTTCGGCATATTGATGATATTATTCAGGAAGAACGAATACAGCAGCGGTCGCTGAAGAAGGCACTGGATGAGGCAAGACTGAATAATGAGATCATTTCCGCCATCAGCAAAATTTATTTTGCCATTTATCGGATTGATCTGAAAAAGGACTTTTATGAAGAGGTATCCAGCGGCAGTGAGGTACATTCCCTGACCGGAACGTGTGGAAAAGCCTCCGACTACATGAAGGAGCTGTGCTGCAAGTTTGTAGCATCGGAGTACAGGGACCATGTGATGGAATTCTTTGATCTGTCCACTCTGCAAGAGCGAATGAAGGAAGAAGAGACCATTGCCACAGAATATCTGGCGCAGGATGGCAACTGGCATCTGGCCAGATTTATTGTGAAAAAGAGAGATAAATATGGTGAAGTAGAGAATGTGCTCCATGTAACAAGGCTGATCAGTGATCAGAAGCGTCGGGAGCAATACTGGATTATGGTTGCGGATGCAGCGAATAAGGCAAATGAAGCAAAATCAGAGTTCCTGTCGCGCATGTCTCATGATATCCGTACACCATTGAATGTGATTACCGGTCTGGTTGATGTGGCGAAAGCCCATCCGGGGGAAGAAAAGAAGATTGAAGAGTGCCTGGATAAGATCAGTGCGACAGGAAAGAATCTTCAGAACCTGGTAAATGATGTATTGGATCTCAAGCAGATCGAGAGCGGTAAGCTTGAGATTTGTCCAAAAGAGATGCAGCTGTCAGAGCTGTTTGAAAGTATTCAGAAAATGCTGGATCCAAGAATACTAAAGAGGAAACTGGAATTTCAGTGTGTGCAGCACGATATTGTTTATCCACGTCTGCTGGCAGATTCGCTGCGTCTGGAGCAGATTTACATGAATCTGTTATCCAATGCAATAAAATATACGCCGGATGGAGGAAAAGTGTCCTTTGAATTATATGAAAAGCCGGCAAAAGAGCCTGGAAAGGTACAGCTGATATCTGTGATCAGTGATACAGGAATCGGTATGACTGAGGAATTCATGAAAGTAATGTATTCGGAATTTTCCAGAGCAGTAGATACCAGAGTGAATAAAGTAAGAGGAAGTGGTCTGGGGCTGGCGATTGTCAAGAAGATTACCGATCTGATGGATGGCACCGTAGAAGTGGAGAGCAAACCAGAGCATGGAACCAGATTTTGTGTGACCTTTACTTTCCCGTGGATAGAGAAAGCATCAGAATATCCGGAAGAGGAAAACATGGATGACAGTTTGAAGAAACTATCGCTACTGGTGGCTGAAGATAATGATCTGAGCTATGAAGTAGAAGAAGAACTGTTGACCATAAGGGGAATGCAGTGTGTACGGGCAGAAAATGGTCAGGCCTGTGTGGAGAAATTCCGTTTATCTGCTCCTGGTACCTACGATGCGATACTGATGGACATGCAGATGCCGGTGATGGACGGACCGACAGCAGCCAGAACGATCCGTAAGCTGAATCATCCACAGGCCAGAGAGATCCCGATTATAGCAGTGACAGCCAATGCTTACCAGGAAGATATTCAGAGGTGTCTGGAGGCAGGGATGAACGAGCATCTGGCTAAACCACTGGATTATCAGAAACTGATGGCTCTCTTGAAAAGCCTGTGTCAGTAGGAGAAAAGAGGAAAGAGGATGAAACATTTAAATTATGGAAAAATTGTACTGATTGGAGCCGGTCATGTGGGATCTGCCATACTGGATTCTATTCTTCGTATGAATCTGGCCGATGAGATTGTGGTGCTCAACCGGAATGAGAAGAAGGCATTGGGAGTAGTGCTGGATGCCAGCCATACGACGGCCTTTGCTTACAGCTCGAATACCAATATCAGAGTTGGTGGCTTTGAAGAGTGTGAGGATGCACAGATTATTATCAATACAGCCGGCCCGAGTATTCAGCCAGGCAATTCCAGAGATCGTATGGTACTTCTGCAGACCAATGTGGAAGTGATGCGGGAGACTATGAAGAAGATCGTGTCTTATACCAGAGATGCGATTCTGATCAATGTATCCAACCCGATGGATATTCTGACTTATATAGCACAGCATGAATTCCGTTATCCGATGAATAAGATCTTCGGAACTGGAACTTTGCTGGATACGGCAAGATTTAACAAGATGCTGGCGGATATCTGCAAGGTAGATGCCAAGAATGTAACTGGTTTTGTTATGGGAGAACATGGGGGAACCTGCTTCATTCCATGGAACTGCGTGAATATTGTGGGAATTCCGTTTTCTGAATTTCAGTCACAGTTCGAACTGGAGGAACCGATCGATAAAGAAAAACTGCTCCATGAGGTGAAAGTCAGTGGACTGGATATTGTAGAATTAAAGGGATATACCAGTTCAGGAATTGCCTTAAGCGTCTGCCGCCTGGTGGGGGCGATTATGAGAAACGAGAAGGCGGTCGTGCCGGTATCCACGGTGCTGGATGGAGAGTATGGATTGTCTGAGGTGGCCATGAGTATGCCGTGTGTCATTTCCAGAAATGGAATTGACCGTGTACTGCAGCTCCCTCTGGATGAAGAAGGAAAGAAAGGACTGGAACACTGTTACGAATACCTGCATGGGATTATTGGACAGATTCAGTAATTGTAAAAGACAGATTTATGTTAGGAAAAACACATGCAGTGGTGGGAGTTACCACGGGACTTTTAATACTGCAGCCGAGGAATATGACAGAATTAGTAGCAGGGACAGCAGGAGCACTGATTGGATCTGTGATCAGTGATATTGATGTGGGAACTTCAGGATCCCACCGGGATGCCAATAAAATGATCGCCTTGATGGTATCAACGGTGGTCGCAGTGGGAGCAGCAGATTATATCTGGCAGATTGGGATCTGCAGCCGTATGATACAGAATGTGAATCTGATACGGATCTGGCTGTCAGTGCAGGCGTTTCTGACCATCTGTGCGATTGGAATGAAGAGCAGACACCGGGCTTTTATGCACTCTTTTCTGGCTATGGCACTTCTGACCGGGTGTTTGTGGTTGTTCCTTCCTGTTGCAGCAGGTTATTTTGCAGTGGGGTTTGCCACACATTTGCTTCTGGATTTCTTTAATAAAAAAGGAGAACGGATCTTCTTTCCGGCAAAGAAATATTTTGGAATGCGGATACTTTCTTCCACCGGTCTGGTCAATGATGTGCTGTTTGGAGTAGGATTCCTGGCTATGATCAGAGTGATCTGGATGTTTGTGAAAAGAATCTGCCTGTAAAAATAAAAAAAATATAAACACCGTTTATTTGTTTGACAGAACAAATGAACGGTGTTATTATTTAACGAATAAAATTATATAACAGTGTTAGGTAATTGTGTAAAATGAAATGGAAAGGAAAAATCGAAGAAAAAGAGGATGGCTATGACAGCCCGATTTCCCAGGGAGGAAGCAATGTCTCCGGAGGGCAGAAGCAGAGACTGGCGATTGCCAGAGCGATCCTGGCAGACAATAAGATCCTGGTGATGAAAGATGGGGATATTGTTGAGCAGGGAAATCACGAAGAACTGTTACATGCAGGCGGTTTCTATGCCAACCTGTATAATTCTCAATTTGTGACAGCAGAATGATCGCAGAGAGCGCATGTTGTTTTAGGAAGGAAAAAGGATACCGCAGACAGCCGGTATCTTTTTTTCTGTCAAGGTGTTGAAAGAAATGGTATTTAAAGTTAAACTGAGAAAAAGAAGATAGGAAAGGAAACCTGTAACTATGAAATTTTTTCATCTGTCGGATTTACATATTGGCATCAAGTTGTATAACAGAGAGCTTCTGGAAGATCAGAAAATTGTTTTGCGGCAAATCGTGGAACAGGCTGGAAAAGAGTGCCCGGATGCGATTGTGATTGCCGGGGACATTTTTGATAAAGCAATTCCATCTGTGGAGGCAGTGAGTGTATTTGATCAGTTTGTAAGAGCGTTAAGAAAAGAAGTGCCGGATACAGTGATTATGATGATCAGCGGAAATCATGACAGTGCACCAAGAGTAAATCTATACCGGAATATACTGGAAGAACAGAAGATCTATATGGTCGGAATGCCGCCACAGGGACCGGAAGAACAGATAGAAAAAGTGACATTGCAGGATGTATGGGGAAATGTGAATTTCTATTTGCTGCCATTTATAAAACCATCCATGGTGAAGCAGGTGGTTGGAACAGAAGAAAATGGAAATCTCTTGTCTTATCAGGAAAGCCTAAGGCGTATGATAGAACGGGAACAGATCCGGGAAGAGGAACGAAATGTCTGTGTCAGTCATCAGTTTTACCTTCCGGTTGGAACGGGAGCAGAGCAGGTACAGCGAATGGATTCGGAGATTTGCACGGTAGGAAATATCGATCAGGTGAGTGCAGAGATATTGAAACAGTTTGACTACAGTGCATTGGGACATATTCACAAATCTGTGAAAGTGGGCGAGGATCGAATCCGATACTGTGGAACACCGATGCAGTATTCAGTCAGCGAAGCAGGACAGAAGAAGGCAATTCTGATGGTGGAATTAAAAGAAAAAGGGACATGCAGTGTAACAACGATTCCACTTAATGCGCCACATGAGGTACGAATCATAAAAGGAGAATTAAATGAGGTTCTGAAACAGGAATGTGAGGATTATGTATCCGTGCTTCTGACGGATCGGATGGATCTGGATATTTGTGATATGCAGGATCGTCTGTATACAGCATTTCCCAATCTCCTGGAGATTCGAAGAGAACAGTGGGACAGACCTGATTATGAAATGGCTGACAGTCAGGTGGAAATGGATAAGGATCCCTATCTGCTTTGCTGTTCGTTTCTGAAGGATCTGAATGAAGAAGAAAAGATGCTGTTAAAAAAGGTAATCGGAGAAGTGCAGGAGGAACAGGAATGAGACCGAGAAAACTGACAATGCAGGCGTTTGGCTCCTATGGAAAAAAAACAGAGATTGATTTCTCCGGGCTGCGGCAGAATCTGTTTCTGATCACCGGGGATACAGGAGCAGGAAAAACGACAGTGTTTGATGCGGTTGTATTTGCGCTGTACGGAGAAGCAAGCTCTGTAAGTAACAAAAAGGATGGGACAGAACTGCAGAGTCAATATGGCAGTGAAGGTCTGGAACCGTATGTAGAGCTGGAATTTGAAGAGATGCGGGGAACAGAAAAGGGTATTTACACTGTGAGAAGAAGTCCGAGACATATACGCCCGAAAAAAAGAGGAAATGGCAGTCTGGAGGTATCTGGAAGTGTGGCACTGTATATGCCGGATGGAACGGAGTATCCACAAAAAGAAGCAAATCAGAAACTGGAAGAACTGGTAGGACTGACAAAAGGACAATTTATGCAGGTAGCTATGATTGCCCAGGGAGAGTTTATGGAATTGCTGCGGGCAAAATCAGATGACAAAAAAAAGATTTTCCGTAAACTGTTTCAAACAGAGTTCTACCAGAAGCTGACCGAGAATCTGGCGGGAAAGAGAAAAGAGAAGCAGAGTGAAATCGGAAAAATTCGTACCATCTGTCAGACAGAGGCAGCCCACATTCTGTTGCCGAAGGAGTATGAAGATGCAGATGAGATGGAACAGGTACGGAGAAGAATTCTCTCATCAGACCGGCTGTCGGTAACGGATCTGGAGCTGTTACTGGAAGAACTGGAGAAGTTGTGCGAGGTATCTGGCAGGCAGCAGGAGGAACTGGAAAAACGTTGCATGGAGCTGTCACGGAAGCGGGATGAGGACAGAGAAGCTGTGATTCATGGAAAGAACCAGATGCGGTATTTTCAGCAGAAAGAGCAGGCAGAAAAAGTGCTGGAAGAATACCAGGAGACGGAAGAAGAACGCCAGGCAGTGAAAAGAAAAATTTTACAGATCCGTCAGGTAGGGGAAATCCAGGAACGATATTTGCAATGGCAGGAAGCAGTACAGCGGAAAAAGCAGACAGAACAGGGATTGTATCAGCAAAGAACAATGCTTCCACGGCTGAAAGAGGAAAGTCTGCTGGCTCAGAAGGAAGAGAAAAAAGCAGAGGAAGCTTATCAACTGGCTGTGGAGCAGGATACCAGAGTGGAGCAGGAAGTGGAGAAGGTACGGAAGACTCTGGAGAGACGCAGACAGGCAGAGATAGAAGCTGAGAAAACAAAGAATATGTTACACGAATTGAAGAAAGGAGAGGAAGAAAACCAGAACAGTCAGGAAAAACTGGAAAAACAGTACCAGAACTGGAAGTGTGAAGAAGAGACGCTTCAGAATATAGAGATGCAGATGACACTATGGAAGGTGCAGACAGAAGAAGCCCAAGGGCTGGAAAGCGAATTGAAAAAAACAGAATCCCTGGAGAACGAGTGGAAGAAAACGCAAAAAGCGGCAGAAAAGAATAAAAACAATTATGAGAAAAGCCGAAAAGAGTGGCTGACTTACAGCAAAGAATACCTGGAGCAGCAGACAGCATTTCTGGATGCGCAGGCAGGTCTTCTGGCACGGGAAAAGCTGAAGCCAGGAAAGCCATGCCCGGTATGCGGATCACTGTCGCATCCGGCGCCATGTATGGATCAGGAAAATGGCGAGATACTGACCAGAGACGAACTGAAGAAGCTTCAGGAAGAAGTAAATAAGCTGCAGAAAAAACAGGAAGAGAATGCCAGCAGGGCAGAAGTGCAGAGAACTCTGGCAGAAGAAAAAAAACAGGTACTGCTTCAGGAACGTGAGAACTTGTGGATTCGGATGCAAAAAAGTATTGCAGAAATGCCGGAAGAATTATACTGGGAACAGGCTGGGAAGTATCTTGCTGCATGGACGGAAGAACTGAGAATGAAAGGAATCCGTCTGGAGGCCCAAAAGACCAGATGGAATACACTGAAAGGTCAGATAGAGAAAAACAGAGAGCAGAAACAGGAGCGAGAGAAGCAGCTGACTCAGATAAAAGATCAGCTGGCACAGACAAATGCCATATTGGAAGGATATTTGGCCAGAATGACGGAGCTGAGATTGGATGGATCTTATCAGACAGAAGGGGAAGCAGAGAAGGCGCAAAAAGCTTCTATAGCAAAGAGAAAAGAAAAAGAAGCTTGTTTTCAGGAGGCGAGAAAACGGGCACAGGAGAGCAACGGCAGGCAGAAGCAGGCACAGGTACTGATGGAACAATTTGAGCAGGATTTACCGAAAAAGCAGGAAGAAGAACAGGAAAAAGTAAAGAAATATGAGAGTCTGCTGGAGAAGTGGCAGATGACAGAAGAAAAATGGCTGCAGATTACAAAGCAATATTCGCAGACGGATGCAGAAAAAATGCAGAAGCGCTTAGAGAAAGACGGAGAAGCAATTGCAGCCGCAAAACAGTTAAAGGAAACGGCAGAAAAAGAAATTGGCCAGAATATCATGCCAGATCTGGAAGAACTGGAGAAGCAGAGAGCCAGATCAGAGGAACAACTGAATGCAGTAAGGGAACAATTGACAGAGTGCAGCACCAGATATCAGACAAATCGGAAAGCATGGGAAAGGTTGAAAGCCAATCAGGAAACACGAAAGAAGATCGTGGAAGAGTATAACAGGACAGAACATTTGTATCAGCTATTGTCTGGCAATGTATCAGGTGCCAGGATGGACATTGAGACATTTGTGCAGCGATATTATCTGGAACATATTCTGATAGCGGCAAATCGACGGTTTGGGGAAATGTCAGGCGGGCAGTATGAACTGCGCATGTATCAGCTGGATAATGCCGGTACAGGGAAAAATCATGGATTAGATCTGATGGTATATTCTACAGTAACCGGAAAAGAGAGAGAAGTGAGAACTTTGTCCGGTGGCGAATCCTTTATGGCAGCCCTTTCACTGGCACTGGGGATGGCTGATCAGATTCAGCAGAGCTGTGCCGCTATTCAACTGGATATGATGTTTATCGATGAGGGATTTGGATCTTTGGATGAACATTCCAGAAATCAGGCAGTAAAGGTATTAAAGAGGATGGCAGGTGGATCCAGGATGATCGGTATGATTTCTCATGTAACAGAGTTGAAACAGGAGATTGAAGAACAGCTGGTGGTAACCAAGGGACGAGATGGAAGTCATGCAGTCTGGAATAGGTAGTTAACACTAATAATAACAATAAAATATAAAAATAGACAGAATAGTCTGAATATTTATAAATATAAAACAAAGTAGTTGACAAAAAGAAAGAAGCATGATAATATACAGATAACAAAACAAGAGAGACAAAAAGAAAATAAATAGAAAATATAAAAAGAAAGAGGTGTTACCGTTGGGACGTTGATAATATCTGATTGATAATCTCTTAGGAGTTCACATAGATGGCACTATTAAAAAGAAGATGATCAGAATGAAAGAAAGAGCTCCATAGTAAAAGAAAAAGAGAGGTACAGTCCAATGGCATAAGAACATTCCAAAGGAAAAATAAAAGAAAGAGGTACACTCCAATGAGATAAGAATTTATATCCCATGAAAAACAAGGAAAGAGGTACGATCCATTGGAATAGAAAATGCAGAACATACAACAGAATAAAAACAGGAGGTACGGTCCAAAGAGAACATAACGAAGTACCCCATAGTCTGTGAAAGTGAAGGTGTAGACAATGAAATTGCTGGAAATTCATTAAGAGCCCGGTCGAGAGAAAAAAGAATCGATCGGGCTAATTTTATGTCTGAAAATAGCTTTTTCTGGTGGCATAGAAAGAAAATAAGGGGTATAATAAAAAAAGTACCTTGATCATTTATTGCTTGAAATTTTATTATAAAAGTGAGGCATGTAAAATGGCATTATATCTGACGAGCAGCCCGACAGGAGCCTATCGGGGAGAAAAAAGCACATTTGAAGGGCTGGATCCTTCCAATGGATTGTTGGAGGAACTGCATAAAGACTGGAAGAAGAATTCCAGATGTCTTCTGATCTGTGCAGATCCTGAGAAATACGAACAGAATGATCAGATGGGAGAATTTTTAGAGGATCGGCTGTTGAAGTCAGAGCTGGATATCGGTTCCTTTACGGTATGCGATTATCGTAATGTGGAATCTGTGATGCATAATCTGTCAGACTATGATTTTATCATTCTTGGGGGCGGACATGTACCTACCCAGAATCAGTTTTTTGAGTTTATTCATTTAAGACATTTGCTTCATCAGTTTAAAGGGTCACTGATGGGAATCAGCGCAGGGAGTATGAACTGCGCAGAAGAAGTATATGCCCAGCCAGAGTTGGAAGGAGAGACAAGCGATCCGCAGTACCGCAGATTCATGGAAGGCCTGGGACTTACCAATATACGTGTGATACCTCATTATCAGGCGATTCGGGATGATTATCTGGATGGAAAGAGAGTCATAGAAGATATTGCCTGTGTCGACAGCGTAGGAAGAAGATTTTATGTATTGACAGATGGAAGTTATATTTTGAAAAGAGATGGAGAAGAGGTACTACACGGAGAAGGTTACCTGATTGAGAATGGAAGAATCAGGAAAATCTGTGAAAAAGATCAGGTGAAAAAGCTCCAGTAGGGAGAAAGCAGGTAAGAACTATGGTAGCGAATCAGGCGTTATTTTGCACGGTTATTCTGTTGGACTGTTGGATAGCAGTGCGATGTTTTCAAATGAAGAACGCCAACGGGAAACATCTGGGAAAGATTATGAGTCTGGGAAGTGTGATCAGTCTCTGTTATCTGTTGGCAATCAGTTTACAGAGTTATTTCTGGAACTCTTTTTTTAGCAGCGGATTGTTTATCGGGATTGATTATGTCCTGATTCTATTGTTTTATTTTGTGGTCCGTTTTACAAAAGTACAGAGAAAGGTTCAGAAGTGGAAAGCGGTAAGACTGGCTTTGTGGCTATATGCAGCAGTTGACACGGTGGTTTTATGTATCAATCCATTTTACGAGATTGCACTTTCCTATGAAACAATCAACCGGGATACTTATGTGATATATCATTATCTGCCGGGAATACTGTATCGTTGTCATTTAACCTATTGTTATATTTTACTTGCGTTGACAATTGGAACGCTGTTGTGGAAGTGCGCACATACCCCACAGATGTATCGATCCAAGTATATGCGCATTATCAATAGTCTCCTGGTGACGATTGGATTGAATATGCTGTTCCTTTTTGGGGGAAACAGATTTGAGTTTGACGTGTCTATTTGTTTTTACAGTCTCTGTGGAGCCATGGTATACATAAATGTATTTCATTATCTGGAAAAAGAAACTCTGATTCAGACCAGAGAGATGTTGATGGAACATTGCGGTATGAAGATTGCTTTTTTTGATTATGAAGGGTATCTGCTTGACAGCAATCAGGAGATACAGCAGATGTTCCCGGAGCTGAATAAGAATCTGGAAGATCCCATTCGTCTGGAAGACTTTTTGAAACAGAGGAAAATGCCGCCATTTCAGGGAAAAAATCAAATCTATGAATGGAAAGATAAGAACGGAAAAGAGAAACGGAATTATTGCTGCGAAATCTCCGGCCTGAAGGATCGCCATAATGCAGTGGTCGGAAGTACCCTGATTATGCGTGATACGACCTATATGAAGGACATGATTACCGGTCTGGAGCTTTCGGGTGGTATGCTGAAGTACCTGTCAGAGCTGGATCGGGAAAGAGTATATCCAATACAACTGCTTGCTGTGAATGTCAATGGACTGAATGTGATCAATCATGCGTTGGGAAGAGAAAAAGGCAATGAAGTTATGATTCGTACCGTAGAGAAAATGCGCGAGATTTTGCCAGAAGGTACGTATATGGCAAAGATGGAGAATGGATCTTTTCTGGCCGTGCTTTTGCAGATGCCTCATGAAAGAGCCAGAGAGCTGGCACAAAAACTAAAAGAAGAGCAGTTGAGTGTGCCAACTATGAAGCTGACTTTTGAACTGGAGTATGGCCTCGCTGCGATTGGAGAAAAAGACGAGGATATATTTGACGGAATCCAGGAAGCAATGGAGAGTCTGAAAAACAGAAAGCTGCTCAGTGACAGCTCTCAGACAAGTTCTGTGATTCATTCGCTGTCGCAGACACTGCTGGAAAGTGATTATGAGACAGAAGAACATGTATTGAGAACGCGAGATGCAGCAATGGAACTGGGGGGATGCATGGGTCTGTCCGATAAGGATATTGGCAGACTGGCACTGTTAAGTATCCTTCATGATATAGGGAAAATCGCCATTCCGCAGAACATTCTGTTAAAGCCTGGCAGGCTGGATGCAGAAGAATGGGAGATTATGAAGACCCATACCAGTAAAGGGTATCGGATTGCCAAAGCAAGTCCGGAACTGGAAGCCATTGCAGAACTGATTCTGCATCACCATGAGAAGTGGGATGGTACCGGATATCCTTCTGGCTTAAAGGGAGAAGAGATCCCATTATTATCCAGAATCATTACGGTAGTAGACAGCTATGATGTGATGGTTCATGACAGACCTTATCATAAGGCGATCAGTGAAGCAGAAGCCAGGGAAGAATTGATGCGATGCGCAGGAACACAGTTTGATCCAAAGATCGTGGAGGCCTATCTGGAATTGCTGAAAAAGAAAGATGCTGCCAATGTTACATAGAGAATAGGCAGGAATAGAAAAAGAACAGATCACAGCCGCCTGGTTGTGGTCTGTCCTTTTTTTATTCATCATATCCATCAAATAAACGGATATTGGCAGCAATATTGCGAATAATTTCACCTTCCTTCAGATCCAGATCGGCAGGATCGGAAACGGGTGGAAGATGTCCGTCTTCTTCCAATTCGACGGAAAGCCAGTTACAGGCTGCTTCATTGGCACTTTCAATGGCTTCGTCCAGGGTCTCACCAGTGGAGAGACAGTCTTCCAGATCTGGAAAATAACCATGAAATACACCATCTGCATCTTGGGAAAAGATGGCTGGATAAATAAATTTCATAGAACAAAACTCCTCCTAATATTTATGAACGGGAAGCGATAAAGGCAAGAACTTCTTCTTTTTCAGGCATAACCTTTAAAGCACCTTTTTTGGTGGTAATCAATGATGCGGCAGCGTTGGCAAAGGTAAGAAGTTCCTTCAGATTCTCCTCTGTCAGATGGTTCAGGTCATGTTCCAGTACATAGTTCAGAGAACTTGCACAGAAAGTATCGCCTGCACCGGTAGTCTCGATGGTGTTGTCCTGTAAGAAAGGAGCCACTTCTACACGCATATCTTTGTAATAAGCACGGCTGCCATCTGGTCCCAGAGTAATGAGAATCAGAGGAATATTATATTTCTCCTTTAACAGTTTTGCACCCAGATCGTAATCTGTGGTACCAAAAAGAAACTCCACTTCGTTGTCGGAAATTTTCAGAATATCGCATTTCCCAAGACCATATTCGATCTCTTTTTTTGCATCATCAAGAGAAGACCAGAGTGGTGGCCGTAAATTTGGATCAAAGCTGATCAGATCTCCGGCTTCTTTTGCCACGTCAATGGCGTATCTGGTGGCTTCTCGTACCCCTTCGTGTGTAGAGGAAAGAGTGCCGAAATGGAAAATTCTGGAAGAGCGAATCAGGTCTTCATCTACATCTTCTTTTGTCAGCATCATATCAGCACCAGGATTCCGGTAAAAAGAAAAATCACGGTCTCCATCCGGATAGGTATGAACAAAAGCCAGTGTGGTATGAACTTCTTTATCGACCAGAAGAGCACGGGTATCGACGCCTACGGAAGAGACAGCTTCTGTCAGCTGGCGTCCGAACATATCATCTCCGACTTTTCCGATAAATGCAGTCTGTTTACCAAGCTTCTGCAGCATAGCAAGCACATTGCATGGTGCCCCTCCAGGATTTACTTCCAGAATAGGATTGCCCTGAGCACTGGTGCCGTTTTCTGTAAAATCGATTAATAACTCACCAAGTGCAGTTACGTCTATAGTTTTTTCTGCCATGATATAACCTCCCGATTTCATTTCTATGTTACCCAGTATAGCATATTTATATCAGAATTTCAGCAGAAAAACATCTTTTTCTTGCAACCGGAAAAGAAACATGGTATTCTAAAAATAGAACACATGTTCGAAAGAAGGAAAAAATGAAGATCGAAAAAGAGTTAAATTTACAGGAAAAGCTTCATATTCTTGCGGATGCAGCCAAATATGATGTGGCATGTACATCCAGCGGAGCAAAAAGAAACGGAAAAAAGGGGAGCCTGGGGAATGCCTGTGCAGATGGAATCTGTCATAGCTTTGCATCGGATGGAAGGTGCATTTCTCTGTTGAAGGTATTGCAAACCAATCATTGCATTTATGACTGTAAGTATTGCCTTAGCAGAGCCTCTAATGATGTACCACGTACTTCGTTTACTCCAGAGGAACTCTGTGAACTGACTATGGAGTTTTATAAGAGAAACTATATTGAAGGATTGTTTCTAAGCTCTGCAGTGGACCGCAGTCCGGCATACACTATGGAGCAGATGTGCCGTACGATTAGAATCCTGCGTACGAAATACCGGTTTCGTGGTTATGTACATATGAAAGCGGTACCTGGAGCACCGGAAGAATTGCTGGCAGAAGCAGGTTATCTGGCGGATCGTATGAGTATTAATCTGGAACTTCCTACAGCAGAGGGAATGCGGAAACTGGCACCGAATAAGAATCACAGAGCGATTCTGAAGCCAATGAGTATGGTAGCCAGAACGATAGCGGTCAGTCGGCTTGCACTTGGAAAAAGCGGACAGATGGAACGCAGCATGGGAAATCGCTATCTGGAACACAGTATTTTCTCAGAAAAAGAGAGAGCGCGAATTACCGGAACAAGGGGTGAGGGAAACGCTGAAGAGTCGAATCACATGCTGTTACTGCCTTCTGAACAGAAAAAGGGACTGGAGATGCGTCCTTTTGTAGCAGCGGGACAGAGTACGCAGATGATTATCGGCGCCACCGATGAAACGGATTATCAGCTGGTGAAGACTACCCAGTATTTGTATCAGAAGTATGATTTGAAGAGAGTCTTTTACTCGGCATATATTCCGCTGAATGAGGATTCTGCATTGCCACAGCCGGGGACTGAGGTACCACTGTTACGGGAACACCGTCTGTACCAGGCCGACTGGCTGATGCGTTACTATGGCTTCCAGGCAGAGGAATTGCTCAGTGAGCAGCATCCAGGTTTTCATGAACAGCTAGACCCCAAGTGTGACTGGGCATTGCGCCATATGGAGTTTTTCCCGGTAGAGGTGAACAAAGCTCCTTATGATATGCTATTGAGAATTCCAGGGATCGGACCTAAGTCAGCACTCAGAATTATGCAGGCAAGAAAGAGTGGAACAATTGAATTTGAACATCTGAAAAGAATGGGTGTAGTGCTGAAGCGGGCGCATTTCTTTATCACCTGTAAAGGAAGGATGATGTATGCTGTTCCATTGGAAGAAACCTATATTATGAGACAATTAACAGATATGAATCGGAAGGATAACTGGCAGATTCAACATCAGCAGGATTATCAACAGATGTCTTTATTTGATGATTTTCATCTTGCATAACAGATGCAGAGAAAGGGGCAGACATGACAGTTTTTACATGCAGTGATGACTGGGAGGCTATGATGAACTGTATATACAGGGCATGGGAATGTGGACTGGGACATCGGAATATTCGTCTTGAACTGGAACCGGTGATACAGCAGGAACTATTTTGTAATTATGTTCATATAGATGGAGAAGCGGAAAAAGCAGCGAAAGTTACAGTAGCTATCCGAAAGAAGATATCCTGGCAGGCCTGGCAATGGGTATTTTATGCAGCACATAGTAAAGACAGAAAGAAACTGGATAGTATCTACCGCTTCCTGATTTATGGATTCCATTTTGGAAAACAGGTGACAGAGATGATGACGGATCCGGTTGTGCTGGATCTGTTTGAATTATCCAGGAAGGTAGGGAATGAAGCGCATTATTTTAAGGAGATTGCACGGTTTACCTGCCATGGAAATCAGGTCTATGTATGTCATATAGAGCCTGAGAATGATATTTTGCTGATGCTGGAAGAACAGTTTTCCAATCGTATGCCATCCGAATATTGGGTGATCATCGATGATGGTCGGAAAAAAGCACTGATTCACCCAAAGAATGAGAACGCTTATTATACGGAATTATCAGGCAGGGAATGGAAGCGCCTGAAAGAGACGGAAAAAGTGAGGGACTTGTATACCGATCTCTGGAAAGAGTTTTTTACTACAGTGGGGATCAGAGAAAGGGAGAATCCAAAGTGCCAGCGAACGATGCTGCCGCTGCGTTATCGAAAGCATATGACAGAATTTATGCCGGACAGTTGAAAAAAGGCAAAAGACAGGATATAATTTTTTTGTATTACAAATTGACCTGGCAAAGGGGGAGTACGAGCATGGGAAAAGAAGGAATGGAGCTTTATCTGAAAGCAGTAAAATCGGGAAAAAGGGCAATGATGGCGCAGTATGCGAAAAAGGGGAACCCTTATCTGAAAGTACTGGATGAGATACCGGAAGCTGCTAATTCAGTGATGGAATATCCACTTGGACTGGTACAGATTCCTGCAGAACGAATTGTAGGAACTAAGACTGCCGGAAGAGCGCAGGCGTTTGCGTGCAACTTTATGCCAATCCTGGATGATCATACAGAATTTGCCATGAAGTGGTCAACGCTCTGTGAGTCGCATCTGAAAGAGGGAATTCATGATGCGATTAAAGCTTACGAATATATGAATGAGTTTTATGTTCTGGAAGGAAATAAAAGAGTCAGTGTACTGAAGTTTTTTGATGCAGTATCTATTGCGGGAACAGTTACCAGAATCGTACCTTATCGTACGGAAGAGAAGAAAAACAAGATTTATTATGAATTTATGGATTTTTATGAACTGTCTTCGATCAATTATATATATTTTTCAGAGGAAGGGCGGTTTGCAAAGCTGCAGAGCCTGATTGGAAAAAAGCCAGATGAGAAGTGGACGGATGAAGACAGGATGAACTTTAGTTCCATCTATTCCTGTTTTGAGAATGTGTTCCGTACCCTGGTGAAAGAGAATGAAGAGCGGACGGTTGGAGATGCGCTGTTGACCTTCATAGAGATCTATGGATATGATGAAGTGAAAAAGATGACTGCATCTGAGATGCAGATGAAGATTGCGAGAAGTACCAAAGTTTTTGAGACACAGGGAAATGAAGAAAGCCTGGACATCAGGATGAACCCGGAAGTGGTGAAAAAACCGTTGCTGCAGCGCCTGATCCCAATCAGTGCACCAGTACAAAATATTGCGTTTGTACATGAGGTGGATCCTCATAAGTCCGGATGGACGTATATTCATGATCTTGGAAGGATGCATCTGGAACAGGCATTCCCGGATCAGATAAAAGTTAGCGTCTATATTGCAGAAGAGTATCCAAGTATGGAAGACGGTGTACGTCAGGCTGTGGAAGATGGAAATTCCATTATTTTTACAACATCACCAGTTCTTTATAATGCCAGTCTGAAAGTGGCGCTGGATTATAAAGATGTGAAGATACTGAATTGCTCTCTTATGTCTGATAAAGGTGTTATTCGGAATTATAATGCACGTATTTATGAAGCAAAGTTCCTTCTTGGGGCTATAGCAGGAGCTATGACAACGAATGACAAACTGGGATATCTGGCAGATTATCCGATCTACGGAACAGTATCGAATATTAATGCATTTGCACTGGGCGCACAGATGATTAATCCGCGGGCAAAAGTGTATGTAGAATGGGAGTCAGAAAAAGACATTGATTATGTAGAACGCTTTCAGGAACATGGTGTATCCTATGTATGCGGAAGAAACATTATCATTCCAAATAAGAATATGGGATCCAGACATTTTGGGTTATTTGAACTTGGAGACGAAACTCATCATAATATCGCCATGCCGATTCTGCACTGGGGAAAATTCTATGAACAGATGATTCAGAATATTATGGAGGGCGATTGGAAAAATGCAGAAAGCAGCGGGCAGAAATCGCTGAATTACTGGTGGGGAATGTCTGCTGGAATTGTGGATGTGATTTGTTCCAACAGCCTGCCAGCTGGTACAGAGCGGTTGATTGCCTTGCTGCGTAAGACAATTTGCGCAGGAGAGTTTAATCCATTTTCCGGAGTATTGTATTCTCAGAACGGAGTGGTACAGGAAGATAAAGAAGAAACACTGACTCCAGAGAAAATTATCACAATGGACTGGCTGTGTGAGAACGTTATCGGCAGAATTCCAAAGATGTCAGAACTGACAGAACATGCGATACCGGTTGTTATGGAACAGGGGATCAGCGGTGAAATAGAATAGAAGTACTGGAAGGGCAACACGATGAAGATACTTGCTATTGCGGATGAGGAATCCAGGTATTTATGGGATTTCTATGAAAAAGGAAAGCTGGAAGGAATAGATCTGATCCTTTCAGCAGGGGATCTGTCACCGGATTATCTGTCTTTTCTGGTAACAATGTCATCAGCGCCGGTTCTGTATGTACATGGTAATCATGACGATAAATATAAGTATAAGCCACCGGAAGGATGTATTTGCATCGAGGATGATATATATGTCTATCAGGGCGTACGTATTATGGGACTTGGCGGCTCTATGCGGTATCATGCAGGAGAACATCAGTATACGGATGCACAGATGAGCAAGCGTGTACGAAAAATGAGATGGAAGCTGTTTCGACGCAGAGGGTTTGATATTTTACTCACGCATGCACCAGCATATGAAATTAACGATGGCAGAGATTTGCCACATCAGGGGTTTCGCATATTTGTGGAACTGATGGAAAAGTATAGACCCAAATTTTTTATTCATGGGCATGTACATATGAGTTATGGAAGACAGCATAA
This sequence comes from uncultured Marvinbryantia sp., assembly GCA_934408725.1. GTDB lineage: Bacteria > Bacillota > Clostridia > Lachnospirales > Lachnospiraceae > Marvinbryantia. Next base: position 16,356 of record CAKRVB010000022.1, on the reverse strand, counting down.
AAGATATGATAAGTATCATGAGACAAATATTATCAACGCCTATGAAAGGTGCATATTTGAATATGAGGCAGATGAAAAAACACTGAGAGAAAATCTGAAGTGAACAAAAGGGGACTGAACTAATAAAGAACATAAGTTCAGCCCCCTTTGGCTTTATGCTTCCCAGCGTCCGGAAGCACCGCATGGCAGTACCAGTCCATTGGAAGATACCGGGAGACCAATCTCCTGAGAATCTACATGACCGTGAAATTGTTTTAATTCAGTGGCCAGCATATAAGTTAGTACTGCAGGCGCCAGACCTGTTGTATAGGAATTGATCAGGAAAAAAAGTGGCTGATCACTAAGCAGTTGAGAGCAGAGTTTTACCAGCGGATGGATGGCATCCTCGATCTTCCAGATCTCACCTTTTGGACCACGACCGTAAGATGGTGGATCCATAATAATGGCATCATAATGATTACCCCGGCGGATTTCGCGTTCTACAAATTTCACACAGTCATCAACGATCCAACGAATTGGCGCGTTCTCCAGACCGGAGGAACGTGCGTTTTCTTTTGCCCAGGTGACCATACCTTTGGAGGCGTCCACATGGGTCACAGAAGCGCCGGCAGCGGCAGCGGCAAGAGTAGCACCACCGGTATAGGCAAACAGGTTCAGAACCTTAACAGGGCGCTCTGCTTCTGTGATTTTACGGGAAAACCAGTCCCAGTTGGCAGCCTGCTCCGGAAAGAGGCCGGTATGCTTGAAACTAAAAGGTTTCAAATTAAAAGTAAGGGAATGATAATGAATCGTCCACTGCTCCGGGAGATTGAAAAATTCCCATTCACCGCCGCCTTTTTTGCTGCGGTGATAGTGCCCGTTCATGTGCTTCCATTCAGGAAGAGCTTTTGGGGTATCCCAGATGACCTGGGGATCCGGACGAACCAGGATGTACTTGCCCCAACGTTCCAGTTTTTCTCCTTTGGAGGTATCTAATACTTCGTAATCTTTCCAATGATCAGCAATCCACATAAATATTCCTTTCGTAATAGCATCATATTTTATATTGCAATTTGTGTTTCTTCCTATATAATAAGGTAAGAATATAGAAGTCTTTGCATCTGCTGTATTTATTATATGGGATGAAGACTGAGGTTTGCAATACCCATTTCGGGAATGAAAAACAGTGTATAAGAAAAAATACAAAAAAAAACAAAAAACCCTTGCAAAATCAAAAAATATCATATATAATGCAACTGTTGTGACCTTGATAGCGTTGAAGCGTGAGGTTGCTGTAGAAATTCTACAGGTTTTCCGTGGAGCGAATGTCAAGTTAGAAAACTGGCGACAAGTCACTGTACAAATTAACTGTCCGGCTATGACCGGAAACAACGTGTGGATAAATGGAGTATGTTCCGAGATACACACGGGAGCGTGTACAGTCACCGCTTGTCGTACTTAGCAATAAAAGTGCGAAAAGGAGGCGACTTTTTTTATGGCAAGTCAAGTAATGAGAATCACATTAAAAGCATATGATCACCAGCTGGTGGATGCATCTGCTAAGAAAATCATCGAAACTGTAAAAAAGAATGGAGCTCAGGTAAGTGGACCGGTACCTCTTCCAACTAAGAAGGAAGTTGTTACAATTCTTCGTGCCGTTCACAAATACAAAGATTCCAGAGAACAGTTCGAACAGAGAACTCATAAAAGACTGATCGATATCATTGCACCAACACAGAAGACAGTTGATGCACTGTCCAGACTGGAAATGCCAGCAGGTGTAAATATCGATATCAAAATGAAGAACAAATAAGTTCTCAGGTCAAGAGTTAATTATCCTACGGGTTGATATAGAAGCAACAGTGGCGAAAGCCAAAGTTCCACTTATATTGACTGTTTGACTAGGATGATTGCACAACACAGTGTAATCCGCTGTAGAAAAACAGGAGGTAAAAAGGATGAAGAAAGCGATTTTAGCAACAAAAGTCGGAATGACACAGATCTTCAACGAAGATGGAGTATTAACTCCGGTAACCGTTCTTCAGGCTGGTCCTTGTGTAGTAACACAGATCAAGACAGTTGAAAATGATGGTTACAGTGCAGTACAGGTTGGTTTTGCTGACAAGAGAGAAAATCTGGTTAACAAACCAATGAAAGGTCAGTTTGACAAAGCAGGAGTTTCTTGCAAGAGATTTGTCAGAGAGTTCAAATTTGAAAATGCTGAGGAATTTACAGTAGCACAGGAAATCAAAGCTGATATTTTTGCGGCTGGTGACAAGATCGATGCTACAGCAATTTCCAAAGGTAAAGGATTCCAGGGTGCGATCAAGAGATTCGGTCAGCACAGAGGACCTATGGCTCATGGTTCTAAGTTCCATCGTCATCAGGGTTCTAACGGTGCTTGTTCTGACCCAAGTAAGGTATTCAAAGGAAAAGGAATGCCAGGACATATGGGAAGCAAACGTGTAACAATCCAGAACCTGGAAGTAGTAAGAGTTGACGCAGAGAACAATCTGATTCTGGTTAAAGGAGCAGTTCCTGGACCAAAGAAATCTCTGGTTACTATCAAAGAAACAGTAAAATCTGGCAAATAGGCCTTGTAGGAAAGGAGGAACACACAGATGGCAAACGTATCTGTTTACAATATGGAAGGCAAAGAAGTTGGCACAATGGAGCTTAACGATGCTGTGTTTGGTGTAGAAGTAAACGAACATCTGGTACACATGGCAGTGCTTCAGCAGCTGGCAAACAATCGTCAGGGAACACAGAAAGCAAAAACACGTTCTGAAGTTTCCGGAGGCGGAAGAAAACCTTGGAGACAGAAAGGAACCGGTCATGCAAGACAGGGTTCAACAAGAGCTCCACAGTGGACAGGCGGCGGAGTTGTATTCGCACCAGTTCCAAGAGACTATTCTTTCAAGATGAACAAGAAAGAAAAGAGAGCAGCTCTTAAGTCTGTATTAACTGCAAAAGTTCAGGAAAACAAGGTGGTAATCCTTGATGAACTGAAATTTGATGAGATCAAGACAAAAGCTATGGTAAATGTACTGAACAATGTAAAAGCTGAAAAGGCAATCGTTGTTCTGAAAGAGAATGATGAAAAGGTAGTGCTTTCTGCAAGAAACATTGCTGATGTTCAGACATCTCTGGTAAATACCATCAATGTATACGACATTCTGAAACATAACACACTGGTTATGACAAAAGAAGCCGTACAGGCAATCGAGGAGGTGTACGCATAATGGCAGCAATTCAGTATTATGATGTAATCCTTAAACCAATCGTAACTGAAAAGAGTATGAATGCTATGGCAGAAAAGAAATACACTTTCCAGGTACACACTGAGGCAACAAAATCTCAGATCAAAGAAGCTGTAGAAAAGATGTTCGAAGGAACAAAAGTAAAACGTGTTAACACCATGAACCTGGATGGAAAAACCAGACGCCGTGGAATGACCGTTGGAAAAACAGCTAAGACAAAGAAAGCAATCGTAACTCTGACAGAAGACAGCAAAGATATTGAGATCTTCCAGGGATTATAAGATTGACTGATGAGTTCCGTCAGTTCTGATTCAGAATATGGCGGACGATATATAAGGTATATGCATCGCAGGATGCATGCGAAATATATTGAAAGGAGAAACAAAAATGGGAATTAAAACCTATAAACCATATACACCGTCAAGAAGAAACATGACGGGATCTGATTTCTCTGAAATTACAAAGACTACTCCGGAAAAGAGCCTTGTTGTATCTCTTAAGAAAAACTCCGGACGTAACAATCAGGGAAAAATTACTGTAAGACACCGCGGAGGCGGAAGCAGAAGAAAATACAGAATCATCGATTTCAAGAGAAATAAAAAAGATGGTATCCCAGCAGTAGTAACTGGTATCGAATACGATCCAAACAGAACAGCTAACATTGCTCTGATTACTTACGCTGATGGAGAAAAAGCTTACATCCTTGCACCACAGGGACTGAAAGACGGAATGAAGGTTATGAGCGGTGAAGAAGCCGAAGTAAGAATCGGTAACTGCCTGCCATTATCCCAGATCCCAGTTGGTACAATGGTTCACAATATTGAACTTTATCCTGGTAAAGGTGGTCAGCTTGTTCGTGCAGCTGGTAACGGCGCACAGCTGATGGCTAAAGAAGGAAAATACGCAACACTTCGTCTCCCTTCAGGAGAAATGAGAATGGTTCCGATCATCTGCCGTGCAACAATCGGCGTTGTAGGAAATGGTGATCACAACCTGATTAATATTGGTAAAGCTGGTAGAAAACGTCACATGGGTATCAGACCTACCGTTCGTGGATCTGTTATGAACCCGAATGACCATCCACACGGTGGTGGTGAAGGTAAGACCGGTATCGGCCGTCCAGGTCCATGTACACCTTGGGGCAAACCTGCACTGGGTCTTAAGACCAGAAGCAAGAAGAAAGCTTCTAACAAGCTCATCGTAAGAAGACGCGATGGTAAAGCAATCAACTAATAACAATATTAATCGAGAAATATAAGGAGGTTAGAACCTATGGCTCGCTCACTTAAAAAAGGACCGTTTGCGGACGCAAGCTTACTGAAAAAAGTTGACGAAATGAACGCAGCAGGATCTAAACAGGTTATCAAGACCTGGTCCCGCCGTTCTACAATTTTCCCACAGATGGTTGGACATACAATTGCAGTTCATGATGGAAGAAGACATGTGCCTGTATACGTAACAGAAGATATGGTTGGACACAAACTTGGAGAGTTCGTTGCAACCAGAACATACAGAGGACATGGTAAAGACGAGAAGAAATCTCGTTAAGGATAATATTTGAAAGGAGGCTTCATCCATGGCAAAAGGACATAGATCCCAAATCAAGAGAGAAAGAAATGCTCAGAAGGACACAAGACCATCCGCAAAGTTATCTTATGCGAGAGTCTCAGTTCAGAAGGCATGCTTCGTTTTAGATGCTATTAGAGGCAAAGATGTGCAGACAGCACTTGGTATTGTAACTTACAACCCAAGATACGCTTCTACATTAATTAAAAAATTATTAGAGTCAGCAATCGCAAATGCTGAAAACAATAACGGAATGAGTGTAGAAAACCTTTACGTAGAAGAATGCTACGCTAACAAGGGACCTACAATGAAGAGAATCAGACCAAGAGCACAGGGTAGAGCTTATCGTATTGAAAAGAGAATGAGCCACATCACAATCGTGCTGAATGAAAGATAGGAGGTAAAGCATGGGACAGAAAGTTAATCCACACGGCTTAAGAGTCGGTGTTATTAAAGACTGGGACTCCAAGTGGTATGCTGAGTCAGAATTTGCTGATTACCTGATCGAAGACAACAAGATCAGAACATACCTGAAGAAGAAGTTATATAGCGCTGGTGTTGCAAAAATCGAAATCGAAAGAGCATCAGGAAGAGTAAAAGTGATCATCTACACAGCTAAACCGGGTGTTGTAATCGGTAAAGGCGGTTCAGAGATCGAAAAAGTAAAAGCTGAAGTTCAGAAGTTCGTTACAGGAAAACTTCTTGTAGATATCAAAGAAGTTAAGAGACCGGACAGAGATGCTCAGTTAGTAGCTGAAAACATTGCTCAGCAGCTGGAAAACCGTGTTTCCTTCCGTCGTGCTATGAAATCCACAATGGGAAGAACCATGAAAACAGGAGCAAAGGGAATTAAGACTGCTGTTTCAGGACGTCTTGGCGGAGCTGATATGGCTCGTACAGAGTTCTACAGTGAGGGAACTATTCCACTTCAGACACTTCGTGCAGATATTGACTATGGATTCGCAGAAGCAGATACCACTTACGGCAAGATGGGCGTAAAGGTATGGATTTACAACGGCGAAATCCTTCCAACCAAAAACGTAAAGGAAGGGAGCGATAAATAATGTTAATGCCTAAAAGAGTAAAACGTCGTAAACAGTTCCGTGGAAGCATGGCTGGAAAGGCGTTAAGAGGAAATACAATTTCCAATGGTGAATATGGACTTGTTGCAACTGAACCATGCTGGATTAAATCAAACCAGATCGAAGCTGCCCGTGTTGCTATGACTCGTTACATCAAACGTGGTGGTAAAGTTTGGATCAAGATTTTCCCAGACAAACCTGTAACAGCAAAACCAGCTGAAACTCGTATGGGTTCCGGTAAAGGAACACTGGAATACTGGGTAGCAGTTGTAAAACCGGGACGTGTTATGTTCGAACTGGCAGGAGTTCCGGAAGAAGTAGCCCGTGAAGCGTTACGTCTTGCTATGCACAAATTACCGTGCAAATGCAAAATCGTATCTCGTGCAGATTTAGAAGGCGGTGATAACAGTGAAAATTAATAAGTATGTAGAAGATTTAAAAAGCAAATCAGCTGCAGAATTAAACGAAGAATTAGTAGCTGCTAAAAAGGAACTTTTCAATTTAAGATTCCAGAATGCAACCAATCAGCTGGATAACACAAGCAGAATCAAAGAAGTTCGTAAGAACATCGCAAGAATTCAGACCGTTATCACTGAGAAAGCTAATGCGTAAGTGAATTACCACGAAAGGAGCAAATAGACGTGGAAAGAAATCTTAGAAAAACCCGTGTTGGTAAAGTTGTCAGCAACAAGATGGACAAGACAATCGTTGTTGCAGTTGAGAACCATGTGAAACATCCTCTTTACAAAAAAGTCGTAAAGAGTACTTATAAATTAAAAGCACACGATGAAAACAACGAATGTAACATCGGTGATACAGTAAAAGTAATGGAAACAAGACCTTTATCCAAAGATAAGAGATGGAGACTTGTGGAAATCACTGAAAGAGTGAAATAGTATAGGAGGTAATCAGCATGATACAGCAGGAGAGTAGACTGAAAGTTGCTGATAACACTGGAGCAAAAGAATTACTTTGCATCAGAGTTATGGGCGGATCTACCAGAAGATATGCAGCTATCGGTGATGTAATCGTTGCTACGGTTAAAGATGCAACACCAGGCGGCGTTGTAAAAAAAGGTGATGTTGTAAAGGCTGTCGTAGTTCGTACAGTAAACAAAACCCGTCGTAAAGATGGTTCTTATATTAGATTTGATGAAAATGCTGCAGTCATCATCAAAGATGACAAGAATCCAAGAGGAACTCGTATTTTTGGACCAGTAGCAAGAGAGCTTCGTGATAAACAGTTTATGAAAATTGTTTCACTGGCTCCGGAAGTATTATAAGGAGGTACCCGAATGTCAGCATTAAAAATCAAGACAGGCGATACAGTAAAAGTGATCGCTGGTAAAGATAAAGATAAAGAGGGCAAAGTCCTCAAAGTAGATGTGAAGAACCACAAAGTGCTTGTTGAAGGCATCAACATGGTTGTAAAACATGCAAAACCATCAGCTGCTAATCAGCAGGGTGGTATTGTAAACAAAGAAGCTTTCATTGATGCTTCTAATGTAATGCTTCTCCATAACGGAAAGGCAACAAGAGTTGGCTTCAAGATGGACGGAGACAAAAAAGTTCGTGTAGCAAAAGCTACAGGCGAAGTTATCGATAAATAATCGTAAGAGAGGAGGCACTAGAAGTTGAGTAGACTGAAAGAACAGTATCAGAACGAGATCGTAGATGCTATGATCAAAAAGTTTGGATATAAGAATATTATGGAAGTTCCGAAGCTGGACAAAGTTGTAGTAAACATGGGCGTTGGCGAAGCAAAAGAAAACGCTAAGTTACTGGAATCAGCTGTTAAGGATATGGAAACTATTACAGGCCAGAAAGCAGTTCTGACCAGAGCAAAGAATTCTGTTGCTAACTTCAAGATCAGAGAAGGTATGGCAATCGGATGTAAAGTTACACTTCGTGGAGAAAAAATGTATGAATTCGTTGACCGTCTGGTTAACCTTGCATTACCTCGAGTACGTGACTTTAGAGGTGTTAACCCGAATGCGTTTGATGGAAGAGGTAACTACGCTCTTGGTATCAAAGAACAGTTAATTTTCCCTGAAATCGAATATGATAAGGTTGACAAGGTAAGAGGTATGGACGTTATCTTTGTTACAACAGCAAAGACTGACGAAGAAGCACGTGAACTTTTAACACAGTTCAACATGCCATTCTCTAAATAATTGAATTGTTAACAGTCAATGTGATTGAATATAGGAGGAAATTTCATGGCTAAGACAGCAATGAAGATTAAACAGCAGCGTCCACAGAAATTCTCCACAAGAGAATACAACCGCTGCAGAATTTGTGGTCGTCCACATGCATATTTGAGAAAATACGGAATCTGCAGAATCTGTTTCCGTGAACTGGCTTACAAAGGTGAAATTCCGGGAGTTAAGAAAGCTTCCTGGTAAGCCGATACAACTTGATTGGTCAGCAATGATCTGAGAATATAAGGAGGAAAATCCAGATGACAATGAGTGATCCTATTGCAGATATGCTTACAAGAATCCGTAATGCAAATACTGCAAAACACGATACAGTAGATGTTCCATCATCCAAAATGAAACTTGCTATTGCAAACATTCTGGTAGATGAAGGTTATATTGCAAAATATGACATCGTTGAAGAAGGCGGTTTCCCAGTTATCCGCATCACACTGAAATACGGTGCTGATAAAAATGAGAGAGTCATTACAGGTATTAAGAGAATTTCTAAACCAGGCCTTCGTGTACACGCAGGTAAAGAAGATATTCCAAGAGTTCTTGGTGGTCTTGGTGTAGCTATTCTTTCTACAAACAAAGGTGTTATCACTGACAGAGAAGCTCGTAAGCTTGGAGTTGGTGGAGAAGTTCTGGCATTTGTTTGGTAGGATACCCCGTAAAAGTTACTGAAAACAGAGAGAGACAATGCTCTCTCTCCGAAAATCTAAGTAAGGAGGACATTTAAATGTCACGTATAGGAAGACTGCCTGTAGCAATTCCTGCAGGCGTTACCGTTGAAGTTGCGGAAGGCAACAAAGTTACAGTAAAAGGCAGCAAAGGAACTCTGGTAAGAGTACTGCCTGCTGAAATGGATATCAAAGTAGAAGATGGTCATGTAGTAGTAAGCAGACCAAACGATCTGAAGAAAATGAAATCTCTGCACGGTCTGACCAGAACACTGATTCACAACATGGTAGTTGGTGTAAGCGAAGGATTCGAAAAGAAGCTGGAAGTAAACGGTGTAGGTTACAAAGCAGCTAAGCAGGGTAAGAAACTGGTATTATCTCTTGGATATTCTCATCCAGTAGAGATGATCGATCCAGAAGGCCTGGAAGCAGTTGTTGACGGAAACGTAATCACTGTTAAGGGTATTGACAAAGAAAAAGTTGGCCAGTACGCAGCTGAAATCAGAGAAAAGAGAGCTCCGGAACCTTATAAAGGTAAAGGTATTAAGTATGCTGATGAAGTTATCAGACGTAAAGTTGGTAAGACTGGTAAGAAATAAGTAAGGAGAGTGTGAAAATGGTTAGTAAAGAATCTAGAACAGAAGTTCGTGTAAAGAAGCACAGAAGACTTCGTAATCGTTTTGCAGGTACTGCACAGAGACCACGTCTCGCAGTATTCAGAAGCAATAATCATATGTATGCTCAAATTATTGACGATACAGTCGGAAATACTCTGGTTTCTGCAAGCACACTTCAGAAAGAAGTAAAAGCAGAAGTTGAGAAGACTAATAACGTTGATGCAGCAGCATACCTTGGAAAAGTAATCGCAGAGAGAGCTCTGGAAAAAGGCATTAAAGAAGTTGTTTTTGATAGAGGCGGCTTTATATATCAGGGTAAAATCAAAGCATTAGCAGATGCAGCTAGAGAAGCTGGTCTGGAATTTTAGGAGGTAGACACATGAAACGTGAAATTATTGATGCTAATCAGTTAGAATTAACAGAAAAAGTAGTGTCAATTAAGCGTGTTACCAAAGTTGTAAAAGGTGGTCGTAATATGCGTTTTACAGCCCTGGTAGTTGTTGGTGACGGCAACGGACACGTTGGTGCCGGACTTGGAAAGGCTGCTGAAATTCCAGAAGCTATCCGTAAAGGTAAAGAAGATGCTACAAAGAAACTTATCACTGTTGCGTTAGATGAAAATGCAAGTATTCCACACAACTTTGACGGTAAATTCGGTGGATCTCAGATCGTTCTGAAGAGAGCTCCGGAAGGTACTGGTATCATCGCTGGTGGTCCTGCACGTAACGTACTGGAACTTGCTGGAATTCGCAACATCCGTACAAAATGTCTGGGATCCAGAAACAAACAGAACGTTGTACTTGCTACCCTGGAAGGACTGAAGCAGCTGAAGTCCCCTGAAGAAGTTGCAAGACTCCGTGGAAAATCTGTTGAAGAAGTTCGTGCGTAATTTGCACAGGAGGTAAAAAATGGCAGATAAAGTAAAAGTAACACTTGTTAAATCTCCAATCGGAGCTATTCCAAAGCATCGTGCTACTGTTGCAGCACTTGGACTGAAGAAACTGAACAAATCTGTTGAGCTTCCAAACAATGCAGCAACAATGGGAATGGTAAAACAGGTTCAGCATTTAGTAAAAGTAGAAGAAGTTTAATTTAAATTGATATTAGAATAAGGAGGTGCCATGATGGATTTATCAAACTTAAAACCTGCTGAAGGTTCCAGACAGAGCGATAACTTCAGAAGAGGTCGCGGACATGGTTCAGGAAACGGCAAAACTGCTGGTAAGGGACATAAAGGACAGAAAGCACGTTCAGGCGCTACTAGACCAGGTTTCGAAGGTGGTCAGATGCCACTGTACAGACGTCTTCCTAAGAGAGGTTTCACAAACAGAAATACTCTTGATATCGAAGCAATCAATGTAAGCGCACTGGAAAGATTTGATAATGATACAGAAGTAACAATTGATACACTGATTGAAACTGGTATCATTAAGAGTGCCAAAGACGGTGTTAAGATTCTTGGAAACGGTGAACTTACCAAGAAGCTTACTGTTAAAGCAAATGCTTTCAGTGAAGGCGCAAAAGCTAAAATAGAAGCAGTTGGTGGAAAAGCTGAGGTGATCTAATGTTAAAGACACTTCGTGATGCGTTTAAGGTTAAAGATATCAGAGAAAGAATGTTATATACATTTCTGATGCTCCTTGTTGTCAGATTCGGTTCACAGCTCCCGGTTCCGGGTGTGGACCGTAACTACCTGGCAAACTGGTTTGCAAATCAGACCGGTGATGCATTTAATTTCTTTAGTGCATTTACAGGCGGATCATTTGAGAAAATGTCTATCTTTGCTTTGAATATCACACCATACATTACTTCATCTATTATTATGCAGCTTCTTACCATTGCCATTCCGGCACTGGAAGAAATGCATAGAGATGGAGAAGAAGGCAGAAAGAAGATTACTGCCATTACCCGTTATGTGACAGTTGGCCTGGCACTGGCAGAATCTCTTGCCATGACCATTGGTTTTGGAAGACAGGGATTGATCCCGAACATGAACTTCCTGACAGGTCTGACTGTAATTGCAGCAATGACAGCAGGTTCCACATTCCTGATGTGGATCGGTGAACAGATCACAGAGCATGGTGTTGGAAATGGTATTTCCATTGTCCTGATGATTAACATTCTGTCCAGAGTACCGTCTGATATGGTTTCTCTGTACGAGTCATTCATCAAAGGAAAAACACTCGCCAAAGGCGTTCTTGCCGGTGTTATCATTCTGGCTGTTATTATTATTACGATTGTACTGGTTATTTTATTAAGCGATGCAACAAGAAGAATCCCTGTTCAGTATGCGAAAAAAATGCAGGGCAGAAAAATGGTTGGTGGTCAGTCCACATTTATTCCATTAAAAGTAAATACAGCAGGTGTTATTCCTGTTATCTTTGCTTCTTCTCTGCTTAGTATGCCAAGTATGATTGCAGCGTTTGCGGGTATTTCAGGAGAAGGTTTAGGCGGAAAGATCATTGCTTCTTTAAGTCAGAACAACTGGTTTAGTCCATCCAAGCCAATCTATTCCATCGGATTGATCATTTATGTAGCATTAATTATCGCATTTGCATATTTCTATACATCCATTACTTTCAATCCAATTGAAGTTGCGGATAATATGAAAAAGCAGGGTGGTTTCATTCCAGGCATTCGTCCAGGTAAACCAACCAGCGATTACTTAAACAAGATTTTAAATTACATTGTACTGATTGGTGCACTTGGTCTTACGATTGTGGTACTGATTCCAATCTTCTTTAACGGAGTTTTCGGAGCATATGTATCATTTGGAGGAACTTCCATTATCATTATCGTCGGAGTAGTGCTGGAGACAATCAAACAGATCGAATCTCAGATGGTAGTTCGCAATTATAAAGGCTTTTTAAGCGAGTAGACAAAGATAGAGTGTACCGTTTCATCTGTACTGGATGAGATGGTGCACTATATGTGTTTAATGGTAAAAAATATAAAATGAGGCAGGTTTCATTATGAAGATTATTATGTTAGGCGCACCTGGAGCCGGTAAAGGTACACAGGCAAAGAAGATTGCAGCAAAATATGGTATTCCACACATTTCCACAGGAGATATTTTCCGTGCGAACATCAAAGAAGGAACTGAGCTTGGTAAAAAAGCTAAGACTTATATGGATCAGGGACTTCTGGTTCCAGATGAGCTGGTTGTAGATCTGGTAGTAGACAGATTACAGCAGGATGACTGCAAAAAAGGTTATGTATTAGATGGTTTCCCAAGAACCATTCCTCAGGCAGAGTGTCTGGATGCAGCTCTTGCAAAAAATGGAGAAAAGATGGAATATGCCATTGATGTCAATGTACCGGATGAAAACATCGTAACACGTATGGGTGGAAGAAGAGCCTGTGTAGGATGCGGTGCTACTTACCATATCGTATACAATCCAACCAAAGTAGAAGGAATCTGCGACGCATGCGGAGAAAAGCTGATCCTCAGAGATGATGATAAGCCAGAAACGGTTCAGAAGCGTCTTGGCGTATATCACGAACAGACTCAGCCACTGATTGATTACTATACAAAAGCAGGTATCTTAAAAGAAGTGGATGGTACAGTGGATATGGAAGATGTATTCCAGAGCATTGTGCAGATATTAGGAGAATAATATGTCGGTATCAATAAAGTCTGCAAAAGAAATACAGCTTATGCGAGAAGCTGGAAAACGTCTTGAACTTGTTCATGCCAAACTGGAAGAATATGTAAAACCGGGAATTTCTACCAAAGATATTGACCGGTATGGCGAAAAACTGATCAGAGAGATGGGATGTATTCCGAATTTCCTGAATTATAACGGTTATCCTGCATCCATCTGTGTATCGGTAAACGATGAGGTGGTACATGGAATCCCAAATGATGAACATATTCTGATGGAGGGAGATATTGTCAGTCTGGATGCCGGACTTATTTATGAAGGATATCATTCAGATGCGGCAAGAACTCATGCGGTAGGACAGATTTCCAAAGAAGCTCGGCAGCTGATTCAGGTAACAAAGGAAAGTTTCTTTAAAGGAATAGAGTATGCCAGAGAAGGTAATCACCTGTATCAAATATCCGCAGCGATTGGCGCTTATGCTGAGAGCTTTGGCTACGGAGTAGTCAGAGATCTGGTCGGACATGGAATAGGAACTCATTTGCATGAGGATCCTCAGATTCCGAATTTTGCACAGAGAGGGCGCGGTATTCGCCTTGTTTCAGGAATGACACTTGCGATTGAACCTATGATCAATGCCGGAAGCTATGATGTCTGCTGGCTGGATGATGACTGGACAGTTGTAACAGAAGATGGATCTTTGTCAGCTCATTACGAGAACACCGTACTGATCACAGATGGAGAGCCTGAGATCCTGACATTAGGTCAGATATAGTGACAATGCCGGGAGGTAAAAGATGGATTATGAATTTGGAATGCTCGCCTGGTCCAGAGCAGGGCATGATAAAGACAAACTTTATGTAATCATTAAAACAGAAGGTGAATATGTATATCTTTCCGATGGCCGTCTGAAACCAGTAGAGCGTCCGAAAAAAAAGAAATGGAAACATATTCAGGTCAGAAAAGCAATACCGGAAGAACTGTGCAGTTTGACCGAGGAAACGATAAAAAATGAAGAGATCAGAAAAGTAATCAGGAGGTTTTCAAATGTCTAAGGCAGATGTTATTGAAGTAGAAGGAACAGTGTTGGAAAAATTACCAAATGCAATGTTTAAAGTAGAACTGGAAAACAAACATGTGGTACTGGCTCATATCAGCGGTAAGCTGAGAATGAACTTCATTCGTATCCTTCCAGGAGACAAAGTAACGATTGAACTGTCTCCATATGATTTATCCAAAGGACGTATTATCTGGAGAGATAAATAAGACATTTTTAAAATAATTCAAAAAATTTTAAAAAAATTGAAAATAATACTTGCAAAAAAGGTGCGCTGGTGCTATACTCTCTAGCGTACCTTTTTAGATAAAGGGGTTATTATGCCCTACAAGGCGAGTAAATAGGAAAGGAGGATTTAACACATGAAGGTTAGATCATCAGTTAAACCTATCTGCGAAAAATGCAAAATCATTAAAAGAAAAGGTAGTATCAGAGTAATCTGTGAAAACCCAAAACACAAACAGCGCCAGGGTTAATCCGGCAGTCCGTTTGTGGATGATTTGAACACGACTGCAGCATGCTTTGCATGCTAATGACAATATATGCGACGATGTATCCGGCAGTACTCTTAATGCTGGAGAGTTTACACAGCAGATACATCCCCTATATTGCTTCTAATACCGGATCATATACATGATACGGAAAGGTCGTTTTTCGCGGCTGGGTGCTGGAACAATTCCAGAACCCCAATTAAAGACAATATAGCTGAGCACCGGGCAGCGCACAACATTTCAGACGTCTGGCTATGGCGGGCTGCGTATGAACGGTAGCTTATGAGAAAATGGAGGAATAATTACATGGCTCGTATTGCTGGTGTAGACTTACCAAGAGAGAAAAGAATTGAAATCGGTTTGACTTACATCTACGGTATTGGTAGAGTAAGCGCAAACAAGATTCTGGAAGCAGCAAATGTAAATCCTGATACTCGTGTCAGAGATCTTACAGATGAAGAAGTTTCCAGAATCCGTGACGTAATGGATGAACATTATACAGTAGAAGGTGACCTGAGAAGAGAAATCGCTCTGAATATCAAGAGACTTCAGGAAATCGGATGTTACAGAGGAATCCGTCATCGTAAAGGACTTCCTGTTCGTGGTCAGAAGACCAAGACAAACGCTAGAACACGTAAGGGTCCTAAGAAAACAGTAGCTAATAAGAAGAAATAATATAGGAAGAAAGTAGGTTAGTTTATCATGGCTAAAAAAGTTGCGAAAAAAGTGACAAAAAAGCGCGTTAAGAAAAACGTTGAACGCGGACAGGCACATATTCAGTCATCTTTCAATAACACAATCGTTACATTGACAGATGCTGCTGGTAATGCATTATCTTGGGCAAGTGCCGGTGGTCTGGGATTTAAAGGTTCAAGGAAATCTACTCCATATGCAGCACAGATGGCTGCTGAGACAGCTGCAAAGGCAGCTATCCCTCACGGATTAAAGACAGTAGACGTATTTGTAAAGGGTCCTGGTTCAGGAAGAGAAGCAGCAATCCGTGCACTGAGTGCATGCGGTATTGATGTAACAAGCATCACAGATGTAACTCCGGTTCCACATAATGGATGCCGCCCACCAAAACGCAGAAGAGTCTAATTAGGAGGTAATAAAGATGGCAGTAGATAGAACTCCGGTCCTGAAAAGATGCAGATCCCTCGGTCTGGATCCTGTATATTTAGGAATCGATAAAAAGTCCAATAGAGAATTAAAGAGAGCAAACCGTAAGATGAGTGAATACGGTCTGCAGTTAAGAGAAAAACAGAAAGCAAAATTTATTTATGGCGTACTGGAAAAACCTTTCCGTAACTACTACGCAAAGGCTGAAAGAATGTCAGGTATGACAGGTCCTAACCTGATGATCATGCTGGAAACAAGACTGGATAACGTAATCTTCAGACTTGGATTCGCAAGAACACGTAAAGAAGCCAGACAGATCGTTGACCACAAGCATGTACTGGTAAACGGCAAGCAGGTTAACATCCCATCTTACCTTGTAAAAGCTGGTGATGTAATCGAAATCAAAGAAAAGAACAAAGGATCTCAGAGATACAAAGACATCCTGGAAGTAACAGGCGGACGTCTGGTTCCAGAATGGCTGGAGAGCGATCAGGAGAACTTAAAGGGAACTGTTAAAGAACTTCCTGCAAGAGAAGCAATTGATGTTCCAGTAAACGAAATGCTTATCGTCGAATTATACTCTAAATAAGCATTAGGAAGTAAAATCAGGACTCGCTGGTGCGAGTCCTGGCTATAACCCTCAATTACAACAACCCAAAAGGAGGGGCGCAAGAAGTGTTCGATTTTAATAAACCAAGAATTG
>CAKRVB010000021.1 GCA_934408725.1 uncultured Marvinbryantia sp. | reverse complement strand
AAAGCAACGCCTATTCCGGTAATCATCAGAGGCTCTTCCAGGATACGGAAGCTTGCATCATCATCCTTCATATACTGAACAATCGATTCCTCATGTGCGGCAGCTGCATCTACATATCCTTTTCCCAGAAACGTATAGATCAGCTCTCTGTGTCCAAGACTGATCAGATTGCCCAGTTTTGGGATTCTTTCATCTGTCCGGTCCAGAAAGATGCCTTCCGGTTTGGTTGTGGACTGGACAGCCAGGTTCTTTCCCTCCAGGTCACTCAGTTTATATATCTCACTGTTCTCATTTACAGCGACCACCTGACGGCTTGCTATGTACGGCCCTGCCCACCGGTAATCGTCAAGACGTCCTTCCATGGAAAAGCAGCCCATAATACAGTCAATCTCTCCACTCTCTATCAGTTCTTGTTTCTTCTCCCAGTTGATCTGGACAACCTCCACCTGATATCCCATTCTTTTGAATGCTTCCGTAGCCAGTTCTACATCGATTCCTGTCGGGATTCCATCTTCATTCAGATAATTGTATGGTGGATAGTTGTCACTGCCGAGGGTAATAACAGGCTTTTCTGTTTCTTTTTTACCGCTGTCTGTGTTTTTACACCCTGTCAGGGTGACTGTTAAAATTCCCGCAAGCAGAATGCCTGCAATCACTCTTTTTTCTTTCATTTTCCTTTTATTCCTAATTATCCTTTTCGATTTTTTCATATCAGATTCGCTGCCATTTATTACTATTCAATGACCTGCGTTTCGATACCCCCCCCCGCCGGATTTTATGCTTCTGATTGTCTTTTCCAGTACTTTCATCTCAACCGGTTTTGAAACATGGGCATTCATACCGGCTGCCAGAGAATGCTGAATATCCTCTGAGAATGCATTGGCTGTCATGGCAATGATCGGAATCTTCTTTGCCAGTTCATGGGAACTTCTGCGGATTGCCTTCGTTGCCTCATAGCCATTCATAACAGGCATCTGCACATCCATCAGGATCATGTCATAATCCCCTGGTGCAGACTGTTCAAATACCTTCAAAAGCTCTTCACCATTTTCACAGATGGTGCACTCCGCACCCTCAATCTTTAACAGTTCCGTCAGAATTTCTGCATTTATCTCATTATCCTCTGCACACAGGAATCTCATTCCCTGCAAGATATTACCATCCTGCTCATCTGTTTCTGCCTGTGACACCGAAGAAACAGATCTTTCTTCTGCAATTTTCAGGTCCATAAAAATCTCAAAACAGCTGCCCTGTCCAGGTTCACTGTCTACATCAATCGTTCCACCCATCGAGTCAACCAGATTTTTGGTGATTGCCATTCCAAGACCGGTTCCCTGTATTTTATTCGTCACGGAATTTTCTGCACGGGTAAACGCATCAAAAATTGTATTTTGGAAATCTGCTGACATTCCCATACCATTATCGCTGACTAAAAAGCGATACTTTGCATAAACAGATGAATTTGATTCACATTCTTCTGCAAGAAGCTGAATTTCTCCACCTTCCTGTGTATATTTTATTGCATTAGACAGCAGGTTACTGAAAATCTGCATCAAATGGACGCGATCCCCATTCACCCACTCATGCTGGATATTTTCTTTTGAAATGGTAAAAGTCTGCTTCTTTTCAAATATTTGAGAATGAAATATCGTGTCGAGTTCCTGTATAAACTCCACGATAGAAAAGTCAGAATATTTGAAAACAGTTTTCCCTGCTTCAATCTTGCTCATGTCCAGAACATCATTAATAATCCCTAACAGATGCTGTGCGGAAGTGTCAATTTTATCCACATACTCTATTACCTTGCTTTTATCACCGGCATCATATCTGATCAATGACGTAATACCAATGATCGCATTCATAGGAGTACGTATATCGTGAGACATATTGGCAAGAAAACTGCTCTTGGATCTGTTCGCTTCCTGTGCCACCTGAAAAGCTTCCTCTGCCGCCCGTTTTGCCTGCCGCAGTTCTGTATTCACTGTTTCCAGCCTCGCATTATTTTCCCGCTCCACACGGATCGCTTCCTGCTGGTTTCTGTGCATAACAAAAGAAATTCCCAACATAACGCAGACAGCTGCGATAACCGTAAAAATAACGATAAATACCATGACAAAATTCACAAGTTTTAAGGTATTCGTAGCAACATACTCTGCCGGAACCAGAAAGATCAGTGTCCATTGGGCATTTTCCAGTCTTTTTAATGCATAAAAATATTCCGTTCCATCCAGAACTGCATTAGAATAACTACAGCCTTTTTCTTCCAGTTCCGCTTTTGTTTTATCAAAAGAAGAATTGTGGAGGTATTTCATATTCTGTAAAACTGAAAATACATTATGCCCTTTAATCAATTCCACCTGATTACTGTTGAACAGTTTAAAGCCATTATCGTCCAGTACATACACACTGTTGTTTCCGTTATATGCATCACAGCTAAAATAAGGATTCAGCTGTTCCATATCCTGGGAAATTCCCAAATAAGAGATTGTAGTTTTCTCTTCTCCATTTTGAAGTTCTATTGGTTCTGGCAGACGTTTCAAAAACACCATCTCAGACTGGTTATTTGTCAGAGAATCAAAAACAAAACAGATCTGTTCGGGATTGTCTTCAAAATAATCCAGATCACGGAAAAGCCCTATGTATCCGTCTTCTGTATAATATCTGCCCTGTGAATCCACTACCATCAACGTGATCTTCTGCTCTGCGTATGTTGATAAGTCATACTTCTTTTTCATATGTTTACAGAGTTCCTCTGTAGTCTGTATATTTGCATCTTTCAGATAATTACATTCTTCCGTTACCCGATCCCAGTGGGAATCGATCACCTCCTCCAGATTCTGAAACATCTGATGGGTAACCTCTTCCATCTGGTTTAACCGTTCCTTATAGATGATATCCTGTATATAAGTCCGATACAGAAAAAAGAATGCAAAAAGCATCGCTATACCAGCCATACAGCAACACAATATTAAGTTCCGGTAACTTTTTGCCTTCTGCATCCTTCCCCTCCGCTTATTTCCATTCAGCGTCTGCTTCACTTAAAGTCTTAAATTGCCCGAAAAACTCTTTTGCAGCATCCAGGCCTACAATCCCACTGTCTGTCACTTCTGTTTCTAATTCCAGTTTTTCACTAATTCCGGAAATTGCCACCTGATAAGTCTTATCATCTTCCAGTTCCACCGGACTTACCAGCACATAAGGATAATTGTTTCCTGTACCGACTGCATCATATCCTTCTTTATACAGGTCTCTTATCTGTTTTCCTGTTAAACTAACCGTCTGAATTGTCCTCGTCCAGCCTGTGGGAATGATCACACTGAGATCATCCACTGTAATATCTTTTGCATACATCTTTGAACTTACGCAGTCATTGTTCTGATTCAGCCCATTGCCACTGATCCATGTTCCCAGGGAAACAAGTGCCAGATCACTGTCAGTTGCCTCTGCAAAACATCTGCCTACCAGCTTTGCACAATTTTCCTGCGAAATAACTTCTGTTGTTGTGGTAATGACTTCCGGCTTATTATTTACCACACTTTCCTGATCATCCTCAAGCTGTTTTACTACATCTTCTATCGTTGCTTTATCCTGCATATACTCCAGCATTTTTGTTCCTGTAGTGACAAGTGTATTTTCCCAGCCAGAATAAATAAACGGTGCAGTATTTCCTGCATTGATCGCATCTGCGATATCACCATAATAGGTATCATCTGCCTTTGCATCCTTAAACGGCAGAAGACTTGCCTTTAATGATGTCTCCGGATAAAGGGAAGAGGTTCCTTCTACCGTAGACAGCACTTCCATTACCTTCAACGCATCTTCCAGTTTCTGCGAATCATCTTCTAACTTTTTATTCAGCCCATAATAGCGTCCCACTGACAATATGTATACATTCTTACTCCCATCTTCTGACAGATACGGCATCAGTCCAAATTCATCTGTTGTAGCATCTGAATCTGTGATGCCATTCTGTGTTCCAAGCATGAACAACGTATTCCCTTTCATAAAATCCTCTCTTGTTACTGCATCATCGATCGGATCGCTGTTGCTGCCGTCAAGCATACCGAGGTCTTTCCATTTCTGGATATATTCCATGCTGTCCATCATGCCTTCCGTATCACTGACATTTGCTTTCCCTGACAGATAATCCTTCCGCCACTGTCTTCCATCCAGAGAGCTCAAAAATCCGGTATCTGCAATATTACATAAATACTGGAAACCATATCCCGGATACTGGATCTGGGCCATACATAACTGAACTCCAGCTTTCTCAACTTCTTTCGCAAGCTGCTCAAGTTCCCGGAAAGACTGTGGAAGTGTCCAGCCATGTTTTTCTAATAATGTCTTATTATAGGTAATGCCAAAACAGTTATACGCAGACGGAAGCATATAGATTGCCCCATTATCTGATACCTCTTTCAGACGTGATTCTACATAATTATCTGTAAATGCATAGCCTGAAAGATCAAGCATCCTGTCACTGAGATCCTGCAGTTCCGGATCATAAAGGGTAAGTGTGCAGATATCCGGCAGATCATTTTCCTCCAGTATCGTATTCAGATACACCGTTGTATTTGCTCCGCTGTACGGGACTACTTCAAGCTCAACCTCCGGATAGGTTTTATGCACTTCTTCTATAAAGCTGTCCACATTCAGATATGGAGCCATAAAGGTAATTGCTTCGTGTTTCTTTGATGCTTCATCTGTTTTCCCACACCCCATAAGTCCTGTTGCTGCCACACATGCCAGAATAAGACATACACTTTGTATTTTTTTAATTTTCATATTTTTCTCTCTCCCCTGATAAAATCATCATCATTACATCTATGAAATAACATCATAAAAAAACACTGTCCTACAGACAGTGCACATCATTTCATGCAACTGGCTGCCATTTTACAGGCCCTGTAGCTTTGCGTCCCAGACTTTCATCTGGTTTGCCGATTATCCTATTATAGCTTTTAAACTTATGCAAAAAAACTGGTTTTATTATACTATAGCGCTCTACTGTACACAAGAAAAACCCCACCGCTTTAACGCTTAAAAATAAAAAAAGAACAGTCGATACATATACTCGAACTGTTCTCCTACTTCCGAAGTCCACGCAGCATTGACATTACTGTTTCCTGCTCATTTGCACTCAGATCGTTCCATATCCTTAAAACTTCTTTCTGTTTTTCTGTCAGATTCTCCGAATTACCTTCCTGAAAAAACTGCGATAATGTCATGCCCAATGCTGTACATATTTTTTCAAGTGTGATCAGCGACGGCAGGTTTTCCTGCGCCATGATTCTCCCCAGTGATGACTGGGAAATTCCCGACAGCTGCGATAATCTGTATTTACTGATATCACGCTTCTCACATAAAGATATTATTTTATCCGCAATATACTTCTCTATCTGCAAGTAACTATACCTCATTTCCGCTATTACATGTTCTTATTGTACCTGTAATAATGAAAAAATATTAGTTATCAACTTTGCAAGTATTCATTTCCATTATAGGAAGTATATGGATAAATATAAAGATACTTTCGTTTCCGCAAAAGCCATTTTCGCATATATTATTTTTATAATATCATAGGTTATTACGTTTGTCACATAAAATTTTGAAGCAAAGACAGAGAGCTGGCTCAGTCTTAAACTTAATTCTTCATGCAAAAAGGCTGTTGCACTAATTACTTAGTGCGACAGCCCCTTTTTCAGAATACCGTCTTCATATTTTGCATGAATATCTTCTTCACTGACTGCATTCGCTGATTTTCAAGACAAAATTTGATTATACTCGCTTATAAATTATTGGTTCATCATATCCAAAAGTTCTCTTCCCATTAACTTCCATACTTTCAGATACTTCCAGAAAATTATTGGAAAACTTTTCCCAAAGTTTAAATGTCATTACCGGAGAAAACTGGCTTGTGCTGCCACCCTCCCAGATTCCGTCCTTTTCATGATAAAGTGCCGGAGTAAATTTTTCAGATTTTTTCAGTTTAGCGTAATCAACATTCTTCATAGAATCATATGAAAATGTATTTTTATCTTCTTCTTTTGGAATTTCATAAGAAGAAAGTAAAATTCCCTGTTCTATTTCTGTGATAAGGAAAAGATGTGGGGATGCATGACGTTTCCCATTCATTTCATAGTAACTCTCTTCAACAACAAATATGCCTTTGAAATCTTCAGGAAGATTATTTATTTTGTCATTACAGATTGTATTTACATGTTCAGCATATGGATATGTTTTTCTTTCTTCCTGCATCTTATCAAATTGATCCTTATTATCAAAATGTCCTGTCATCATTCCTACAAAATTTTCAAGTTTCGTCATGTTCTTTTCCTCCGTTGCTTTTCTGCATCACTACGCTACTCACCGCTACTTTTATTATAAAACTATTTTGTACCTATTTCAAAGAAGTTTTTACCCAAAATTTTTCCAAACAATTTTTTTAACGCAAAACAATATGAGCCAGTTTTACTGTTTTTTGTATTCGAAATTTAATTTCCGTGTTATACTAACCATAATCCTCCATCTAACACCGGCACAGACGTTTTACATTTTTTAATGAAAGGTATGAGATATGAAATATAATCTGCCAGATCGAATCTTAAGGGAACTTTCCTCCTTTGCCAGAAAGCATTCTGTTACAAAAATCGTGCTATTCGGCTCCCGTGCACGCGGCACGAATGCAGAGACAAGCGATATCGACATTGCTGTATACGGAGGCGATTTCGACCACTTTTATTGGGATGTCAATGAAAAAACACATTCTCTTTTAATGTTCGATATTGTACAGGCAGATGTACCAATTTCAGATGAATTGAAACAGGAAATTGAAAGGGATGGTGTCATCATTTATGAAAAAGCTTGATAACTTTTCCAATTGTCTGACCATATTGGGAGATGCTGATTTTAAACTTGCCGAAACAAATGATATCTATAGAACTGGAATTATTGGTCAGTTTAATCTTACTTTTGAGCTTGCCTGGAAGGCCTTGCAGGAGATTATGAAAATGCACGGTGTAGAGGAAGCTTCTACCGGATCTCCACGCGAAATACTTCAGCTTGGCTATAAAATCGGATTTGTAAATGATCCGGAAATATGGCTGCTCATGCTAAAAAAGCGTAATACCTCTGTTCATATTTACAATGAAGATGAGATTGATGAAATGATCATACTGATACGTGACAGTTTTATTCCTGCATTTAAGGTTCTTAACGGGACTTTGATAAAGAAACTGGAGGAAACCGAAAGCAATTGGACTTAATACCTGCCTCAAGTGTCTTCTGATCTTCCTAACATAAAAAGTCTGCTGCAGTTCATGGTATGCACTACAGCAGACTTTTTCATATATCATTTTTTATTTTTTCCACGGGTAATCGCCTGTACCGGACAGACTTGTCTGCATCGTCCACAGCGGATGCACTCGCAGCTGTTCGGATTCTCCACCGGGTTTACTTCCATCTGACAGGCCTTTGCACATTTTCCACAATGAACACATTTTTCCATATCTACGTGGTAACGATACACCGATACCTTATTGAAGACAGAGTAAAATGCTCCCAGCGGGCAGATATATCTGCAAAATGGTCGATATATCATGATCGCCAACACAATCGTCACGATCAGAATTGTATTTTTCCACAGATACAGCCATCCGATCGCGCCACGCATGGCCTTATTCAACAGTACAAGTGGGAGTCCGCCTTCCAGTGTGCCGGCCGGACAGATCAGCTTGCAGAAATATGGCGCCCCCTGCCCCATAATATCGGTCACAAACAGTGGCAGAAGGATAACAAATACCAGAAAGATGACATATTTCAGCTTTCTCAGTAATTTATCTCCACGAAATGTCCGAATCTTCTTCGGAAATGGGATCTTATTCAGCAAATCCTGAATCAGTCCAAATGGGCACAGGAAACCACACACCAGTCTTCCAAGCAGTGCTCCTACGAAAATCAGGAATCCCACTACATAATAAGCAAATTTAAAGTTCCAGCTTCCAATGACCGCCTGCAGCGAACCGATCGGACAGGCTCCTGTCGCACCGGGACAGGAATAACAGTTCAGCCCCGGTACACATACATTTTTCAGTTTCCCCGTATAGATTTTTCCGGTTACAAAGCCGGACACATGTGAGTTCGTAAGTGCCGCCCATACCGCCTGTGCCGTATGGCGCGGCCAATCCTTTATCTTTGTGTTCTTATCCAATTCCAATACACTCCATGCAGATATTTACAGCCTTTGTCAGAACCACCGTCATTTCTCCTCGATAGATTCCAAATACCATCATCAGTACTCCCACCGCTGCCAGTGTAAATCCGCTTGTCCTTGATGTTATCAGCTTCTTCATCTAATACTCCAATCCACTCACTGGTTTGCCTTCAGTTCTTCCATTTTCTGTACTACTGCATCTTCCCATCCCTGCAGCGTATTGCTTCCCATAATTGCATCACTTACAATATTACCATTCTTATCTACAAAGAAAGATTCCGGGAAAGACTGCAGTCCCTGAATACGACCATTCAGCATACCTGCATCTGGAATCAGCAGCGGATAAGTCACACCTGTCTTTTCTTTCAGTGCCTGTGCTTTTTTCACTACTTCTTCGTCTGTTTTTCCGTCATCTCCAACCGTATCCATTACCATTCCGACTACGCCAACACCCTGCTCTTTCAGTTCCTGATACAACTGTTCCAGTTCCGGCATTTCGTTAACACATGGAGAACACCAGGTGGTAAATGCATTCACCAGAGTCAGGTCATAGTCACCGAATACTGATTCTGTGTAACTATTGCCATCAATATCTGTTGTCTCAAAGGTACCTACATTTTCAGCGTCCATATTCGCACCTGCGGAAGGCTGATCAAATACAGACTGGCTGCTGTTAAATTCTGTCATATCAGTAAGAGTCGTCTCAATCTGTTCCAGCTCATCTGTCAGCTCTGATTCTGCCTCTTTATTGATACTGAGGTAATATTTGAATTTGCCATCTGCACTGGTGCCCAGCTCTCTGTGTTCATCACATCCAGTGATCTGATCCAGATCATCTACTACATCCGTATTATATACGCCAAGAGTGCCAATTCTCTCGATACTGGCCAGCCAGTCCTCATATCCGGTGCCCAGCATATTTACATCTTCCTTTTTCTGGTCTTCTGTAAGCTTGTTCCAGTGTATAAAAGCATACTTAATCCCAGTCATATCCTCCGTCCATTCTTCTGCTGATGTCATAATAACATCCGAATTCTCCATCTGTTTCTTCAGTGCATCCGGAAGGGAAAACTTTACCCCCATATATGGGAATTCATAGGAATCCTGTACCGGAAAACTGATTTCGTATGCCTTTACCGTCTTGGTCACCGGCGTACCATCTTCTGCAAATACTGCCACCTCAGAATCTCCGTCTGTTTCTGATACACTCTGCTCTGTCGTACTTTCTGCTGCCAATACCATAGTCGCATTGGTTGTATTCAGTGTCATGGCACCTGCTGCCAGCAAAATTGCGATCTTCTTTTTCTTCATCTTTGTTCATTCTCCTCTCGGTATGTAACCTGTATAATCTTGGTGTATTATAACATGTCTTTGAAAAGAAATGTGGAACTTCGGAAAGATTTCACAGAAAAATCACCGTTTACCTGTTTTCGCTTCCCACCGTGAACAGACATACATCTCCAAAAATTATAAATTTTAACTTTCCAGATTAAGAACTTTTACTACGTGAGCTTTTTCCAGTACCAGTCCAATCGCATAAAAAACTACCATACCAATGATACCTTCCAGTGTCAGGCCAGGTACCTGTGTCCATCCGGTATAAATGCTGCCATTCATAATGGCACCTGCTGCAAAGTATCCGAAAATCATAATCACAATTCCTGCAACAGATCCAAGGAATGTACGTACGCTCACCATATGAAATCCTGCTCCCTTTTTATGTGCAATGGCACCAATGGCAAATCCCATGATACTTTTAATGATCAGGGTCGGAATCACCCACTGTGTATACCCGGTCAGCAGATCAGCCAGTGCGGAACCTATACCACCTGCCAGCAGTCCTGTGGTCTGTCCGAATAAAACTGCCACCAGTAAAATACAGGTATTGCCAAGGTGCATATATCCCAGAGGAATCGGAATCTGAATTGCCATAGTTGCAATACAGACTAATGCAATTGAGAGGGCATTAACAGTTACATACTTTGCTGTGTTTTCTTTCATAATGGTTCTCCTTCCGACCGGGTTTACCGGCACTTTTGCAGACTTCTTTTCTGCATTGTCTTATGCATAATAGAAGAAAAAGTCATTTTTTGAAAGAACCAGTTTTTATATTTTTTCAAATGCCAGATCTTCGCTTATTGCCTCTTATGCCTCTCTGGCAATTTTTTCCCTGCTATCTTCCCTTACCATATCCCGCAATTCTGTCAGATATTTGGAAAACGCCACTTTATCATTTCCATAGGTCATCTGCAGATCATATTCCAGTGGAAGCCAGGTCTGAATATCGGACTCATTATGAGAGATCAGAGCCTCCATATTATCCAATGCCTTATAGATCCGTGCTTCCAGTGTCGCACGTTCTTCCATTTCTCTATAAAGCCCCATCATCTCTGTGGCAAACGATTCTGGAAGTGACTTCGTCCAGTTAAATAACAGCTCTGCTTCTTGTTCTTCATTAGCCTCTGTCTTTTCAAAACTTGGAATATCTCCGGTAAAAGCTTCACCCAGATCATGAATCAGACACATCTTCAAAAGTTTTTCCAGATTAGCCTCCGGAAATTCGTCACTGATCCAATAAGCCATCAATGTAATTCTCCATGAATGTTCTGCTACGCTTTCATGTCTTCCACCAGGTGTGTAGCAATGCCTTGTCGTATCCTTCAGTCTGCCGGCCACTGCCAGTGTATCAATCAAAGTTCTTGCATCCATTGTTTATCCTTTCTGACCGGCAGATCTGTTACACGCCTGTCCGGTGATCATTTTTACTATAGTATACACTAATCCAACCTGCAAAACCTGTTTTTATTCAGACACAAAAGGAGCCCGATCGATTCTTTTTTCTCTCGACCGGGCTCTTAATGAATTTCCTGTAATTTCATTGTCTACACCTTCAACTTTCATTGTCTGCGAATTTGGTACCTTATGTTCCTTTTGGACTATACCTCCTGTCTTAGAATTTTGCTTCTTTGTCCATTCGTTATGGATCTCTGCCTTTCATCGGTATCATCTTCCTTCAGATTTTTTGTTATCCTTTCGGGATTCTCATTGGCGAAAGATTCTTACTTCATTGGACTGTACCTCTTTCTTTTGATTTGTTTTATTTGTCTTTTCTTTTGATAGTTAGATAATATCATAATACTTTTTATTTGTCAACTATATTTCTGATCTTTTTTTATTTTCTTTCGAATTGTCAGAATAGTTAGTCTTTGATATCTTCAGGAAGACATCCCGCTTATCTTGAAAATTTCATGATAAAATGCTACGATATCTCTACTATTACTATAAAATTAATATGATTTAAGGAGAATATTATGGAAGATTATAAAATGGGGACAAAATGTGTGCAGGCCGGCTATACTCCGGGAAATGGGGAACCAAGACAGATTCCGATTGTTCAATCCACTACTTTTAAATACAGTACCAGTGAGGACATGGGAAAGCTTTTCGATCTGGAAGCATCCGGATATTTCTATTCCAGACTGCAGAATCCAACCAATGATTTTGTAGCAGCCAAGATTGCTGCCATGGAGGGTGGCACTGCTGCCATGCTGACTTCTTCCGGTCAGGCGGCCAACTTTTTTGCGCTGTTTAACATCTGTGAATGTGGCGATCACATCGTAGCTTCCTCTTCTATCTACGGAGGCACCTTTAACCTGATAGCTGTCACCATGAAGAAAATGGGGATCTCCGCCACTTTTGTTTCTCCAGATGCCACAGAAGAAGAGCTGAATGCTGCATTCCAGCCGAATACGAAGCTGATGTTTGGAGAGACCATTGCCAATCCGGCGCTGACGGTTCTGGATATCGAGCTGTTTGCAAAGGTCGCTCATGCACACGGTGTTCCTCTGATTGTGGATAATACCTTCCCAACTCCGGTGAACTGTCGTCCGTTTGAATGGGGTGCAGATATTGTCACCCATTCTACTACCAAATATATGGATGGCCATGGAGCTGCTATAGGCGGCGCCATCGTGGACAGCGGCCGTTTTAACTGGATGGCTCATGCAGATAAATATCCGGGACTTTGTACCCCAGATGAAAGCTATCACGGTGTCACTTACGCTGAAAAATTCGGAAAAGAAGGCGCTTTCATTACCAAATGTACCTCTCAGCTGATGCGTGACCTGGGCTGCATACAGTCTCCTCAGAATGCGTTTATTCTGAACCTTGGTCTGGAATCACTGCATGTGCGGATGCCAAAGCATGTGGAAAATGGACAGGCTGTTGCTGAATTTCTGGAATCCCATCCAAAGGTTGCATATGTGAATTATCCTGGACTTCCATCCAGCAAATATTATGAACGTGCTCAGAAATATCTGCCAAATGGCGGCTGTGGAGTCGTCTCCTTTGGTCTCAAAGGCGGACGGGAAGCTGCTTCTGTCTTTATGCAGAACTTAAGACTTGGCGCTATCGAAACTCATGTTGCTGATGCCCGCACCTGTTGTCTGAATCCTGCTACTTCTACCCATCGCCAGATGACAGACGAACAGCTCATCGAAGCTGGTGTACCGGCAGAACTGATCCGTATCAGCCTGGGTCTGGAAGATAAAGAGGACTTGATTGCAGATATCTCTAATGCCCTGGATGCTATCAAATAGTTTTTTCAGGACACATAAAATCCCGGAAAGTATCTGAACATCGGACACTTTCCGGGACTTTTTATTCGTTTATTTTCTGCTGACCCGTGAAATACTTGTGGTAACTTTCCAGGATCTCTTTTCTTCCTCTGACCCGAATCGGAATATCGGTTCCATCCTTTAGGACAAATCCCTCCTCCGCATCACTGATATAATCCATATTAACCAGATAGCTTTGATGACAGCGCAAGAACCGCCGCTCACTGATCCTGTTTTCCAGATCTCCCAGCTTTTCCTGTGCAATGATTTCGCTGCCATCCAGCAAATGTGTGCGTACCAGATGTCCTTCGCTTTCTGCATAAATAATCTCATCTGTATAGGGATAACGATACTGTCGCCTGCTTTTTATCTCCACACGCCGTCTCTGTTCCCGCTTCAGTAATCTGCCGGTCAATTCTTTGATCTTTTCTACATCAAATGGTTTCAAAATATAGCCAGACGCCTGTACCTCATAGCTCTCAATGGCAAAATCCGGTGATGCTGTCAAAAATACAATCGGACCGTTATGATTGCTTTTCCGAAGCCTTCTGGCTACTTCCATGCCGTTCATTTTCTTCATATAAATATCCAGGAACAGCAGATCTGCATCCAAATAGCCTTCTTCTACATCTGCAATCAATGATTCTCCTGACTCATATTCTAAAATGGTAACCTCATCCTTTGTTTCTTCAAAGTACAGCAGCAATAATTCATGCAGCATCTGACGTTCCATTTCTACATCATCACAGATTATTATTGTACTCATTCAAAATCCTCTTTACCGCTTTTTTAATATTAAAATATTAGCATGAACAAACCTATGTTGCAAGCTTGACTTTCCTGTCCTCTAACGATATGCTTTTCTTACAATTATTCAGAAAGGACTGCTAATTATGAAAAAGAAAAGCCCTGTATATATTACCGGACATCGCCATCCGGATACGGATTCTATTGCTGCTTCCATCGCCTATGCATTTTTTAAAAAATCCATGGGAATTCCAACGATTCCCTGCCGGCTGGGCTCTCTGAATGCAGAAACCAGTTACCTTTTGGATCGTTTTGGTTTTCAGGCTCCTCAGCTTCTGCAGGATGCACGGATGAAACTTTCCGAAATCGATATGGATTCTCCGGTTTCTATCACACCGGAAACTACTATCTACGACACTCTGCAGATTATGCAGAAGACGAATCGGGCCTACTGTGGCGTGGTGGACAAACAGAACCATCTTCTTGGTATGGTAACAAAATCAGATATCTCTGTAGTCGGACTGGATGATACAGCCAGATCCATTGATATTCTGGCTCATACTTCTTCAGAAAATATTCGGAAAACCATCAATGGAACCATCCTTTATGATGATGCCCAGGCAGTCATCAATGGAAAAGTGAGCGTAATTGCCATGACCAGAGCGGAACGTCTGGATCACTATGAAGTGGAAAAACGAATTGTAATCGTAGGAGCAGATACCATGGCTCAGAAAAAGTGTATTCAGCTGGGTGCCGGTATGCTGATCATCGTCTGGGCTGACACTGTTGAAGAGGCTGTGATTGAAGAGGCAAAGCTTCATCACTGCCCGATCATCCTTTCCGGGCATGGCACCATGAATACTTCCCGTTATCTTTATTTTGCACCGTCAGTGGAACGGATCATGAAGCGTAACCCAATTTCTTTTCATACGAATGAACTTGCAGAAGACGTTGGTGTAAAGATGCTGCGTAACCGTTACCGGGCTTATCCTGTCGTGGATCAGAATGAACAGCTGGTAGGCTATGTGGCCAGATATCATATCATGGACGCTCCAAAACGCAAGCTGATCCTGGTGGATCACAATGAATTTTCCCAGTCCGTAAATGCCATTGAAAAAGCAGAAGTCCTGGAAGTCATTGACCATCACCGAATTAATGATTTTTCCACTACACAGCCAGTAGCTTTTCGTAACGAGATTGTTGGATCTACCGCCACCATTGTCGCTACGATCTTCCGTGAGAATCAGATCCCGATTCCAATGAACCTGGCCGGGCTTCTTCTGGGTGCGGTTTTGTCTGATACCATGGACTTTCATTCACCTACTACAACAGAAAAGGATATCTCCACTGCTAATATTCTGGCAGCCATTGCTGACCTGGATATCGATACTTTTGCCGAAGAAATGTTCAGTATTACTTCCAACCAGGAAAATATCAGCTACTCGGATATGATCAATCAGGATCTGAAGGTCTATGATATCCATTCCTGCAAACTGTCTATTTCACAGGTTATTGTGCCATCCGCTACTGACACCAGAATTGATGCACGCGAGATCACCGCTGCATTAGATCGCTTTGCTCAGAAAAAACGTATTGACCTGGCTGTACTGGTTTTTACCAGCATTCTGGAAAACGGTTCTGTCATATATGCCGGTGGCAGCCGTGCGCCATGGGCGGCAGAAGCCTTTCCAAATCCAGAAGGCACAGAACACGCCTTCCAGGAAAATCTGCTTTCCCGGAAACAACAGATATTGCCGGCACTGACAACGGTTATTACCGAATATATCGGTGAGTAACTTCTTTTTTCGTTGGCTTTCACGCATAATACCATTTATTCTGGTAATAATAACAGTCTAGCATTCTATAAAATACCATTTTTACCTGTATGATCATAATATCATATTGTAAAGGAAAGGTATTATCGTGAACAACATCCAGTCGTTACGTAAAGAAAAGCATATTTCACAGACTTATTTGAGTATTTTACTGGAAGTATCTCAGGAAACGATCAGTGCTTATGAAAATGGCAAACATAATCCAAGTACCAAATCTCTGATCCGCCTCCGCGAAATCTTTCAGGTCAGTATT
Source organism: uncultured Marvinbryantia sp. (assembly GCA_934408725.1). Classification (GTDB taxonomy): domain Bacteria; phylum Bacillota; class Clostridia; order Lachnospirales; family Lachnospiraceae; genus Marvinbryantia. The sequence continues at coordinate 33,379 of CAKRVB010000021.1, read as the reverse complement.
GATTATATTCTTGGTCTGACAGAAGAACGCTACCCTACTGCTCAGAGAAGTGATCTTTCTCAGGATGAGCAATCCCTTTTGCATGCTTACCGCCAGCTGGATGCCAGTGGGAAATCACAGATCCGGGCCTACCTGGAAGGATTTCTGGCTTCACGCGCCCATACCATAGATAACACATGAACACAAGATTATTTGATTTACGTGTAGCTAAGAATCTAAGCCAGTCAGCCATTGCCAGTTCTCTCAACTGCAGCCAGCGTATGTACAGCCGTTATGAACGCGGTGAGGTCAATATTCCTTTGTCCCTCCTGGTTGAAATGGCAAGATATTACAATACCAGTATTGATTATCTTCTCAATCTGACTGATATTCCAAATGCTTATCCACAGAAAAAACGATGAGACAGCCTCTTTTTGCTGCCTCATCGTTTTATCTTTTTTTTGTTATGTACTCCTTCAAGTATTCATAAATCTGCTCTTCTGTGGGCGGGCAGCCTTTTACGGAATACTCGAATCCAGACGTACATGAGCCAACTCCCAGTCTGCCATGCTTTTCACGATATCCTTGTCCGATACAGACCTTTGTGTCCAGCTTCTCCAGAAGCCCTTCTTCTTTCAGGCGCTGCAAGGCGGGCAGAAAATATCCATAACAGGCGCTGCAGGATTCCACCTCTTCCACCGCATCCTCCAGAGCAGCTACTTTATAACTCTTCGGCAGTTCCGGTTCTTTATAACCTATGTTACGGCTGCACATCTGGATATTGGCGTGCTCCAGATCCGTACTGCCACATCCCAGTTCTTCTGCAAATACCAGATAACCAATATCTCTTGTTTCATAATGAAGCATGTGACAGGCACAGGTGTCCATCAGCACCGGATCCACTGCTGTCATGACACAATTGCAAACCGTTGGATTTCCTCCATCTTCAAAATCCAGATCTCCGCAGATATGATCCACCACTACAAAATCCTGATGAATCCCCATATTCAGATGGGCAATCGGTTTATGAAGTCCCATCGCATGAAAATGCCGCTTTTCTTTGTTTGGAATCAGTCCCTTCAGATTCTTTAAAGCACAGGTCATTTTAGTCTGACAATGCCCTTTCAGCACCGGCACATTAATCAGGAAATCGATCTTATCCACACTGTCACAGATCTGAAGCTCCAGCCCTGCGCAATTCTTTGCATGACTGCTATCCTTCTGCATATCCCAAAACGGAACACCATACTGTTCACTCAGCCGGTCATAGCCACATACTTCGATGGACTCCTGGGTCTTATCTCCCACCCAGGAGCCTTCCAGCATGGCCATTCTGATAAATCCATGTTCCTGAAGATACTCTATAATCCCTGCCACCACTTCCGGATGAGTAGTTCCTCCCCAGGATGCCTCCGATGGAGCCACCAGATTGGGCTTCATGCCAATCTGAAGCTCTTCCTTACTTTTCCCCAACTCTTTTGCTTTCTCTTCCACCATCGCTGCCAGCTGTGATTCCTCCAGAATCTCCTTTGTCATCTGAAGATAATCTGTTCCATATATTTTTAATATCTGATTTCTTTCCATCTTCTATTCTCCTGCTCTGTATTTTTACTACAACCAGTGCATTGCCTGACAAATCCAGTGTACCATCCTGTCAGTACCTTCGCAAGAATATCGTTGCTGACTGCGAACAGAAACCCAGCAAGATTCTATCGTTTAAACATAAGTTTTCCCCTGTTGAGTTTTCTCTCTCCCGCGAGTATAATAAAAAACGTATAAAAAAGATATCTCTGGGGGGATTAACAAAATGAGTACAGAAAATAAAAAGTATCTGATTGATACCGATGAAAACAAGAAATTTCTGGAAGATGTGCGCAATGGTCTGTTAAAATTCGGGCATGCTTTTCCATCTCCGGGTGGTGGGTCTTATTACCTTGGCGATGATGGTACACCATGGAAAGATCGCAACCGTGAGACATGGATCACCAGCCGTATGGCTCATGTATACAGTATCGGCACCTTCTTAGGACATGAAGGCAGCGAAGAGCTGGCAGATGCGGCACTGAAAGGGCTTTGCGGCGAGCTGCATGATGATGTGAACGGTGGATGGTATGCCGGACTGACTGCCAGCAATGAGATCGTTCCTACCAAGCAGTGCTACGCTCATGCTTTCGTTATTCTGGCTGCTTCCTCAGGTGTTCTTGCAGGAAGACCTGGCGCACAGGAACTTCTGGATGAAGCGCTGAAAACCTATGACCTGCGCTTCTGGAATGAGGAAGAGGGACTTTCCTGCGATACCTGGAATACCGAGTTTACCGTACTGGATGATTACCGTGGATTAAATGCCAATATGCATACCGTAGAAGCCTTTCTTGCTGCTGCCGATGTCACCGGTGATGAAAAGTATCGCGTCAGAGCAGGCCGTATCATCGACCATGTTACCGGTTGGGCCAAAGAGAATAATTGGCGGATCCCTGAACATTTTTCTAAAAACTGGGAAGCTGATCTGGAATGTAATAAAGAACGTCCGGATGATCCATTTAAACCTTATGGAGCCACTCCTGGTCATGGCATCGAGTGGGCCAGACTGATTACTCAGTGGGCACTTTCCTTCTATCGCACGACCAAAGAAAAAGCGATTCCTTATATCTCTATGGCAGAATCTCTCTACAATCGTGCCATTGAAGACGCATGGTTTGCTGATGGTGCACCTGGTATCTGCTACACTACAGACTGGGAAGGCAAACCGGTGGTTCATGACCGTATGCACTGGACGCTGGCAGAAGCCATCAATACTTCCGCAGTTCTCTGGCATGTGACCAAAAATCAGAAATATGCGGATGACTATGCACAGTTCATGCAGTATCTGGATGAAAAGGTACTGGATCATGTCCATGGTTCCTGGTTCCATCAGCTGGATCAGAATAATGAGCTGCTGACCACTGTATGGCCTGGCAAATCCGACCTGTACCATGCAACCCAGGCAACCCTGATTCCTTATTACGCACCGGATCTGTCCATCGCACCGGCTGTAAAACAAGGAAAAACCTGCTAATCTGCCTGACAGGAAATGACCGAAAAGAATTGTATTTCTCTTTTCCGGTCGAATTTTTAGAATTGGAGAACTGTTTTACTATGTTTTATTTACCGGATGGAACCACCAAATGTGGATTTTATGAATGCAAACGATGTGACAATCGTTTTCTGTCCCTGCAGACAATGAAGAACATACCATGCCCAAGCTGTGCGCAGGATATTGATTATGAAATCGGACCAGATGAATCTCTGGAGGATATTCTGGATTCTGCGGAACTGATTCAGGTCATCGAAGGAGAAGAAGAGATTATCAAAATGGATGGATTGTTATCCCTTGCTATCACCGGTGGAGAAGACGAATGGATCTAAATATTGACTGTCTCCTGCCACCAGAAAATGAATTTCAGAAGCTTGATCTGCTACTCTCTCAGGGATCCTTTGAACTGATAAACTACCAGCCAGATCAGAAGGTTCAGGATCTGAAACTGGTTTACCTGATGAATGATGCAGTGGAAAGCTTTCTGGTATTTCAGGGTGCCCGTCTGACCGGCGAATATCTGCCGGATTTCGATGGGGATTTATCCGCTTCTCTGTCAGAAGATAAACATGGATATGTCTTAGTCCTTCATCAGGATTCCACTGTCTGTACACTGTTTTTTCAAAATCTGACACTGGAAACACATTTATTTGACTATGGAAAAACCGGTCATTTCTGGGTAACAGGATATGAATACCTGCGTCAGCTGGAGTATCGGATTGCCATCTTACACGACAAGCTGGAATATCTGGGAACGGACTATTGTAATGAAACGGAACAGCGACTGGCCGTCCTGTCCGCCTTTCCACCACTGAACTGCAACTGCTATCCTGCCGTTCCTGACAACTATCTGGTTCCAAAATATCCACGCTGGTTTGTGTCGCAGGCAGCGATCGCTGTGATGTACCGGCTGGCTCTGGAGGCAGGAGATTCCGCACTGTTTCGCTGGCTGGATCTTTACCAACGTTTCCCGATAAGATCCCTTGCCCGCCATATTGCACGTATGCTGCATCAGACTGCACATGCCGGTATGATCGATCTGCTTACTGAAAAGCTGGCAGATGCAGCTTCTGCCTATCCAGAACGGATCTTTTCAGAAAGTATGCAGGCGCAAATCCGCGAACTTTATCAGCAGGCAGAGAAACGCCAAACGGAATTACTTTCACAGGGAATCCAGTCCGATATTTTAAAAGAAGAACCTTTTCAGTATACCGAAGATACACTTATATACAAAGTGCATCTGATGATCTGGAAGAAAAAAGGAAAAAATCGGATCGTAGAGATCGAGACTTTTACCTCAGAGAACGCAGATAAACTTTCTGTTCCGGTGTAATCCGGTAGCTCTCAATGGCTTTCTGGATGGTCTTTTTATGTACCCATTCGGAGAGCCTTTTTTCTTCCAGATAAGGAATCGTAGCATCCCACTGCTTAGCCAGCGCAGTTGCCAGATACCAGGCAATCATCATATTTACATAATATTCTTCTGATTTTACCGCAGTCACCCATTCCAGATATTCTGGCTTGAAACCCTCATCCAGATACAGACTCATCAACACGCCTATTCCATAACGCATGATATAAGTCTCTCCAGATGCCAGCCACTGCGGAATTTCGTTCAGCAATTCCTGTTTATGTTTCGCATAGCATTTCGGCAATGGCAGGTCACAGGTCGCCCAGTTATTGATATAAGGTAAAAATCTCTTTACCTGTTCCAGGCAGATGGTATAATCTTTTTCCGCATTCACAATCATCAGATGAAGATTATTCTCTTCATAATACTGATGTGGCAGTTCCTGTAAAAAGTCTTTCGCCTCTTCCGTTTTTCCAAATTCCTTTGCAAACTTGCGCAGTATTGGTGTGCGGATACCGATGATGGTCTCTTTATCAATTCCCGGCAATAATCTGCTGTGAAAATCCCGGTATTTCAGATCCTGCGTGGCAAATAACTGATGTCGTAGTTCTTTATTCAATCTGGTGCTCCCCTCCATTCTGTGCTATGATAAAAGAAACATAATTGCATTATAGCATACTGAAAGGAGATTTTACTATGGCAAAAACAATTCGTGAATTAACAGAAGACTTACTGGCTGCTCCATCTGCATGCAAAGAAATCAAGGATGCTGCAACTGCTTATCTTGATTCCATTGGAACTGAAAAAGAAGCGGATGCAGCAAAAGCATATGTAACTGAACTGGAAGCAGATATCATGCCTATCGATGGTCTGATCTCTTTTGCTGAATCCGACATGGGTGCAAAAGTCTTTGGCGCCGATGGTGCAAAAAATGTTCTGCGACATGCTCAGGAACGCAAAGCTGCAGGAGAAAAATACTGCGACTGCCCGGCCTGCGCCGCATGTGAGGCATTATTGAAACAGAAAGACGAGATTTTGAAATAATTATCTCCTATAAAAATAAGAGAAAAGCTCTGCATCTCATAACGCAGGGCTTTTCTCCGTCAAATCAGATTTAAGCAGAAATTATTTATTTTTCAAATCGGCTATCAGATTTTGGAAGCCTTTTATCATCACACTGGCATCCATTCCATAGGTCACCATATCAAATCCCATATCATAATAATCCTGAATCCACTCTTCTCTGGCAGTAAAAATAATAGATACTTTTCCGGATTTTTTACATGCTTTTACAATGCGTTCAAATGCATGTATCATTTTTGGATTTTGAAAATCCCCAGGCATACCCATGGAAATAGATAAATCAAATGGTCCGACGAATATTCCATCTATACCCTCCATCGCCGTAATTTCTTCAATCTGTTCCAGGCATGCTACCGTCTCACATTGCGGAATCAAAAGGGTTTCTTCATTCCAATATTTCATCTGCTGATCTAATGGCAATGTGCCCACCTGATTAAAGCACCAGCGATCCTTTCTACTTCCACTATATCCTCTTTTTCCAACCGGTGCATATTTGCCAACTTCAACAATTCTCTGTACCTGTTCTATTGTCTCAATATACGGTATGATTAATCCAGCCGCCCCCTGATCCAGTAATTTTAGAATCGCCGGTCTGGAAATCTCACGTACTCTGCATAACGGAACCAATCCTGCCCCCTCTGCCGCACGAATACATTCTAAGGAGGATTCCACATCAAAAGGTCCATGCTCATTATCAACTATCATAAAATCAAGACCGGTCTGCCCCAAGGCCTCTACCACACTGGCACCTCCCAGTTCTACAAATGTCCCCAACGCCTTTTCATTTCTATTTGCCATTTCTTTTAATTTATTCATTATACCAACCTCACTTTATTTTACCTTGTAGCCAACACAATTCTTTATTTACAGAACAACATACTAATCCAGTCCGGCTCCCTGCATGGCGCTAAGTGCATGTTCTGTATATCTCTTATAAAATCCTTTTCTGGAAGGTCTCGGAATAATGCCTTTTTTACGTCGCTCATTTAGAACCGCATCTGCCTCTTCCGGTGTTACATTCTTTCCGGCAATCCCTACCAAATCAAGGCAACGATTTTCAATATCATATCGAATCAGATCCCCCTCTTCAATAAATGCAATCGGACCTCCTGCTGCCGCTTCCGGACTGATATGTCCAATCGCCGCTCCTCTGGTTGCCCCGGAAAATCGTCCATCTGTAATCAGTGCAACATGTCCATTCAGCTCTTCATCACAGACAATTGCTTCTGTTGTCATAAGCATTTCCGGCATACCACACCCTCTTGGTCCTTCATAGCGAATCACAATCACATCCCCTGGTTTAATCTTTTTATTCACTACTGCCTGATAAGCATCTTCCTCTTCATTGAACACTCTCGCCGGTCCTGTAAATACACGCTGAGACTGAGCTACTGCAGAATATTTGACCACACTGCCATCCGGAGCTATATTTCCCTTCAGAATAGCAACACTGCCTTTTTCTGTCACTTTTTCCACCGGGACAATCACATCATCCCTTTTAATCTGATAATTGTGCAGATAACCCACATTACGATGAAAAAAGTTATCTTTTTGAAGATCTTCCAGATTCTCTCCCAGTGTTTTTCCCGTGACAGTCATAACATCCAGATCCATCATATCTTTCAGTAAAAATTGAACATACGGGATACTACCGGCAAACCAGAAGCATTCGGCCAGATATTTACCACTTGGGAAAATATTACCTATATGAGGTACCTGATGGTTGATTTCATCAAACATTTCCATCGGCAGATCATATCCCAATTCTCTGGCGATGCTTGGTATATGAAGCGTGGCATTCGTGCTTCCACCAATTGCGCTGTGGATAATAATCGCATTTTTAAAGGCTGCCGGTGTAAGGATATCTGATACTTTAATATCTCGTTCGACTAATTCCATAATCTTTCGGCCTGCCTGACGCGCATAACGCTGAATATCCATCATTGTTGCCGGTGCCAGTGCAGAACCAGGCAACGCAAGTCCCAGAGCCTCTGCCATGCATTGCATTGTACTTGCTGTTCCAAGGAAAGTACAGGCTCCAACAGAAGGGCAGCCTGTGAGATAATAATCGCGAATTTCCTGCTTTGTTACCGCATCCTTCCGCTTTTGTCGAAGTGAAATATCACCCGCGACAAGGCTCGTCGTCATATTGGGGCCCGAACGCATACTACCGCCTGGTATAAAGATTGTCGGAATATTCATACGTGCTGCCGCTTTCAAATGTGCAGGAATAGATTTATCACAACTGCTGGATAATATCATGCCATCCCATGGTACAGCGCTCGCATGAACTTCCACCATATCTGCTATTGCCTCTCTGGATGCAAGCACGATGTTCATCCCGTCATGCCCCTGTGCACATCCATCACAGACATCTGTTGTATGATAATGCGCCGGAAATCCTCCTTTTTCGTATACTCCATATGCAGCCTGTGTTGCCAGCTGATGCAAATGTACACTTCCCGGATGAGAGTCGCCATAAACATCTTCTATCATAATCTGTGGTTTGGTAATATCGCTCTCATCCCATCCACTTCCCATTTCCAAAGCATTAAATTGAGCCCACCATAAACGTTCTTTCTCACTTTTTTGTTTCATGATGAAGTCTTCTCCTTCTCTATAACAATATGACATACGCCAATTCCAAAACGAGTGGTCTTGAAATTGGCGCATTATTTAATTCATTTTAATGACTGCTTTTACCAGATCTGTTTTATTATGAATTGCTTCCTCGAAAGCTTCCTGTATATGTTCCAGATCATACTCATGTGTTACAATTTTCTTTACTGGAATGGTACCACTGGAAATTGCTGCAATTGCCTGAGGATACACATTTTTATAACGAAATACAGATTTAATCGTAGCTTCTTTATCCATAATCTGTGCAAAATTATAGGTAATCTCCTCCTGTGCAGAAAGCCCAACTAATACAATTGTCCCACCTCTTTTCACGAAATATGGTGTCTGTGCAATTGTTACAGGGGAACCAGCTGTCTCAAACACCTTATCTGCACCTTTTCCATCGGTCAGCTTTCCTACCATTTCAAATACATCTTCCTTTTTGCTGTTAATCACAGCACTTGCTCCAAGTTCTTTCGCCTTTTCCAGTCGTGCATCTACCAGATCAGCCACAATAATCTTACTTGCTCCATGAGCCTTGCATGCCATCATCGTAACCAGCCCGATGCAGCCACCGCCAAGAATCACAACCGTATCTCCCAGACTGACATTCCCCTGATTCGCAGCATGTAATCCAACCGATAAAGGCTCTACTAAAGCCCCTTCCGCTGTGGACACATTATCCGGAAGTTTAAAGCACATGTTCTCAGGAAATGCAATGTAATCCATATAACAGCCCTGCACTGGCGGAGTTGCGAGGAACTGTACATCCGGACAGAGATTGTAACGGCCTGATTTGCAGAATTCGCATTGTCCACAGGTAATACCAGGTTCCAGAGCCACACGGTCTCCCACCTCGAGTTCCTTACATTTTTCTCCCACAGATACTACCGTTCCAGCACATTCATGGCCCAGTCTGAATTCTTCGTCACCAACTACATATGCGCCACATCTTCCCGAATGAAAATAATGAACATCCGATCCACAGATTCCCACATATTCCATTTTTACAACAACTTCGTCTTCCCGGGCAACCGGCATGTCAATTTCTTTTAAAATCATCTGATCGACTTTTTTCATATATGCTGCTCTGTTTTTCATACTGCTTTTCTCCTTTTCTATCTCACTGCACCGATTTCAATCTCTTTTCCTGCTGCGCCTTTTACACAGATTGTTTTTTCTTCTCCAGGAAGAAGATCAAAATAATTATCATCGCAGTCCCAGTTATCTTTTACATATACCCCATGGACAAAACCCTTTGCACTTACCGTTACCAGTTTGTCGTCCCCATGCTCTTCCTTATTCAGAACAGCCACCTCTGAGCTTTCATATTGTAATTCTCTGTTATCATAGAGACGCAGTGAAATGTTATCTGCCTTTCCATTATCACAGTAGAACATATACGTTCCTTTCTGATAGTCTGTTTTTTCCGGTTCTTCCTCAAGGTAATATTCTCTGGATGCTGGCGGAAGAACCAGCTGAATTTCTCTGGTATGATCAAGTTTTCCATCATAAGACACATATCCAAAACGGCCTTTCACCTCTACTGGTCTGTCTGTATCATTGCATCCCTGAAGTACTACTTTTCCATCCACCAGTCTCATTGTCAGCTTTACAGGAGCAAGCGCGCGTTTTACTGCATAAAATGGAATTTTTCTTCTCAGATAGTAATCTATAATGGTCCATCCTACTTCTCCCCATGCATCGTTATACATCCAGAATAGTCCACCGCTGCAGGACTTTTTAAATCTCATTGCCTCTAAGGAATAGCCATACATTAAACCATGAACCATTCCACCATACAGGATGTAATCTTCCATCGAAAGCTGTTCTGGATGATCTTTGTAATTCTTCTCAATTACTACATTTACAGTACCTTTTTCAAATACATTACTGTGCATATGCCAGATTTCACTCTCGCGGTCCAGCGGTACATCTCCCATGTACTCTTTTGTGCTCTCCAGGCAACATGGACCAACAAAGCCATACTCACTTACAAAGCAGGACTCTACCGTATCAAAGTCTTTCGGTTCAATGCGCTGCTCCATTTTTTTACTCATAAATGCATTATGCCAGCGATGTACATCTCCAACGTCATCAGAGTTTGGCATATTTCCACCATATGGTGAACTGTTCCAGTACGGAATATGTGCACAGTTTTTCCGGATTATTTCTTTTGCCAAAATATTGGCACACCATAAGCCATACTGTCTTTCATAGGTACGTTCCAGTTCCCAGCGATTCGGATTATCCACATGGTTAAAAATCCAATGCACTTCATTGGTTCCACAGATCACGCCCATGCAGCAATGATTTCTCAGCCTCTTTGTCTGATAATCATACTCTTTTCTCATCTCATCCTGGAACCATTCCAGATGATCCGGATAACTTGCGCAGGCAAACATCAGATCATGCCACAGTAAAATACCATTTTTATCACAAAGCTCATAAAATAGTTCTCTTTCATATAAGCCACCGCCCCAGACACGGATCATATTAAAGTTGGCTTCTTTCGCTTCTGCTATTAATACCTGGTATTTTTCTTCCGGAACTCTGGCATAAATAAAATCATTCGGGATCCAGTTTCCACCTTTGCAATAAATTTCTGTTCCATTTACAATAAAATTGAATTTCCTTTTTTCGCCTTTTATCAGAGAGGTATCCAGTGTCAGTGTTCGTATTCCATAATGGATTTCCGGCCACTCTTGCCTTACGCCTTTGCACTCTGCTGAAATATTCACATCATACAATGGCTGTTTTCCATAGCCATTCGGCCACCATAACTGTGCATCTGGTACCTTGATCTCTGTTTCAATATAATTATAGCCAGAAGTAAATAACTGATCTTTCACTTCTTTCTGTGCAACTATTTTTCCTTCCAGGCCAACCTGAATCTTGATATTTCCAGTTACTGATCCGAGGAAATCCAGATTCTCTACATTTACCATTACTTTCACAATGGCATCCTTTTTTTCTGCTCCTGCATGAATTTCTTCCGTCACCAGTTCTGCTTCCCGGATCGCAATGGTCTTATATCCTCTTAAGAATACATTGCCGGTAATTCCAATTGTAATAACCTTTGGTCCCCAGTCCCATCCAACGGTGTACTGTGGTCTGCGTACAAATGCTCTTCTTGCATCTCCGCGGTATTTTCCTCCATTATGACTTTCCAGGCACACTGCACGGTCGATTTCCGCAAGATCCTCGTCTGACACCTCTTCCAGACCACTTGTCACTCTGACAAGGATCCTGTTTTCATCCTGACACAGATAGTTTTTCACATCATGTATAAATGGATAATGTACACTTCTGTGTGTTCCCAGATAATGTCCATTGATAAAAATATCACTTCTGGTATCCAGTCCTTCCAGGACCAGTTCTATGATATCCATATTCCAGTCTACTTCAGATCCTGAAAATCTCTTTTCAAACCACCAGGATCTGTTTTCAATCCATTCTGATTCCCGGCAGTTATCTGACTGAAGAGGTTCTTTGATTTTTCCAGCCACTAATAATGGCATACGCACATCTGCCGGAAGATCACATGGCATCCATCCTTCTTTTTTATCAGCTACTACTGCTGCATAGCTCTTATCCCATCTCATTGGAGCTTCTAATATTCTCCATCCACTATTTAACATAATAGTATTCATACTTATCCTCCCCTTATCCTTTCACTGCACCGGCAACCATGCCTTTAATAATCTGTTTTGAAAAAATGAAATAGATCAGCATGGCCGGTAAAATTGCCAGCAGCATGGCTGTCATCATTTTTGGGAAATCCGTTGTAAACTGTCCTTTAAAAAGAGTGATTCCTACTGGTATCGTCATCCACTTCTCAGAATCAATCAAAATCAGTGAAAATGTAAATTCATTCCACACATAGAAGAACTGAATAATACCAACCGTTGTCAAAATCGGCTTACACATTGGTAAAATAATAGAAAAAATCGTTCTATGTCTGGAACTGCCATCTATTGCTGCGGCCTCTTCAATCTCAAGTGGAATCGACTTCACGTAACTTTCCACAAGAAATACGGAGATTGGCAGACTCAATGCTGTATATGGCAAAACCAATGTGAACCAGTTGTCTGTTAGTCCTGTCTTCGTGAATAATACATACATCGGAACCATTAATGCATGCACTGGCACCAGCATTCCGAGTAAGAAATATGCATACATCAGATTACGTCCCTTAAACTGATATCTTGATAGAAAATATCCAATAATAAATCCAAATGCAATTACAAAAAACAGAGTTAAAAAACTGTTTCGCAGGCTGTTCCATAGCCATACCAGAAAATTGCTTTTTGTCAGTATGGAAACATAATGCTGAAAACTCGGGTTCTTCGGAAGTGCCACCGGGCTGTGATAAAATTCTGGTTTTTCTTTTAATGAGGAATAGAATAGCCAGATGGCCGGAAAAATACAGGTGAGCGAAAACAGCATCAGAATGATATTCGGAAAGATATATAATCCTCTTTTTTTACGTTCCTTATTCATCTTTATTTCCTCCCGTCAATTTCAGTAACATTTTTCTGCTTCCACCAACCAGAACCAGACTGACTAATAAAATAATAATTGACATGGCGCTTCCATATCCCATCTTATAGGATAAGAAAGAAGTCTTATATGCATACATCGCCATAACACTGCTGGAATTTCCCGGTCCTCCACCTGTGAGGGAATAAATCAGATCAAAGATCTTCATGTTTCCGGCTATACACAATGTCACACATACAATTAACGTATTTTTTATTAATGGCAGCGTAATATGGATTGCTCTTTCCCATCCGGATGCACCATCAATCTCTGCCATCTCAAAAATCTGTGGGTCAACAGAGGAAATCGCTGACATAATAATGATCATGTAATAGCCAATGTACTGCCAGATCAGCGGAATCGCCACAAGCGGAAGCACTAACGCATCATTATTGAGCCATGCCTGTGCCTTATCTGCCATTCCAAGCAAACGTAATATCGTATTAACCAGACCATAATGATAGTCATAAATGAGCCCCCATATAAATCCTACGATAACCGCCGATAATACTGCCGGGAAATAACACATCACACGGTGAAATCCCTTGCACCGAACATGGCGTCCATTTAACATAAATGCCAGTACAAATGCAATTCCGATCTGTCCAATCAAACATACTACGGTCAGATAAATGTTGTTTACCAATGATTTTATGAATACCGGATCTTTTACCACATTTATAAAATTGTCTATTCCGATATATACCTTATTTACCCCTCCGCTCCAGTCAAAGCAGCCATAATATGCTGCAAGAATTACTGGAACAAGAATGATAAAGCTATACCAGAGCAAGCCCGGTAACATATATAAAAACATTGTTTTTTTCTTCATTTTTAAACAAGTCTTCATAGTCTCCTCCTCTAACTCTGTCTTTTTCCTGAAAAATCCGATAAAAAGGGTGCCATTTTTATAAACGGCACCCTTTACTTCCACTGATTTTACAGTTTTTCCTGTTCAGCCTGTATTTCCGCTGCCAGATCTTCTGCAGTTTTTGTACCATTCAATAAATCCTGAATTCCGGTATTCATTACTTCGATCACTGCTCCGTCCATCTGTAAGTCATACACCGGAGTAAGATCTAATGTGTCCATCAAACCAATGAAATCCTGTGTCAGCTGTGGGAATGCTGATACATCCACATCCTCCACATTTGCTGCTGTAATCAAGCCATGCTGTTCTACTGCGTATTCTGCCATCTCATATCCGGTTGTCTTAAACATGAAGTCCATAGCTGCATCCAGTTTTTCTCCGGTTAAGTTCTTATTTACTGCAAAATACCATCCACATCCTCCAGAAATGCTATTTGCTGTTTCTCCATCTATTGCCGGAAGAATTGCTACTTTTGTATGATCGATGATATCCTGTTCTGCAAAAGAATTGATTGCTGCGATTTCCCAATGTCCGGATACTGTTGCTGCTGCAAGCCCCTGTGAATAATATTCAGCTGCCTGTGTATCTGTAATGGTATTAAAATCTGGATTAAATACATTCTTCGTTGCCATATCCTGTAACAACTGCAGTGCATTGACAAATGACTCATCGGTAAAGCTTGCATTTCCATCATTTGCAATAATACTGTCTGTCCACTCTTTTCCTGTATATCTGTCTCCAATTGTGGATAACAGACAGGATTCTGCCGGCCATTTATCTTTATTTCCCAGAGAGAATGTAGAAATACCCATTTCGTTAAATTTTTCTGCTGCTGCAAAAATATCATCCCAGTTATCCGGGAATTCATCATATCCAATCGATTTCCACAAATCTTCGTTATAGTACACAATCGATGTTAAAGAAAGCTGATTCGGAAGTCCATAAATCTGTCCATCTCTGGTTGCTACATCGAATACACCATTTTTGAAATTATCTTTGTATTCGTACTGATCCAGATAATCATTGATTGGTGCCATTACATCATTTTCAGCAAAATTGTCAATCCATGATCCTTTCACCATAAATACATCTGGCAACTCATTTACAGCTGCCTGTGCCTGAATCTTTGTTGCATAATCCGCCTGTGACATTGCCTGCTGTGTTAATTTTATATCTGGATTTTCTTCCTGCCATTTTTCTACCATTGCAAGGAAACTATCTCCTACATCATTACTTGCCCGCTCTTCTTCCAGATAGTAATGAGACACTGTCAGTTCCAGATCACCGCTTTCTGCAAATACACCACATGACATTGCTCCAAGAGTTACTGCTGTTAATCCAATCGCTGCACTGATTTTTGTTTTCATCGTTTTCCTCCTTTTTCTTTTTTCACGACGTTTTTGATGCTCTTATTATAAAAAATAACTGCAAATATAAAAACCCGAATATTTGCTTCTCACATCCTGTTTTTTTACATTTTTCATCTTTTTTTATTCCGGCAGTTTTTCTTTTATCTCTATTTTTTTACTTCTATCCTCAAAAATTGCCTTCTTATTTTTCTCCGCCCCAGATTCATTGCAGGATATTTTTTCTGATGTTAAAATGTATGTAATACACTTTGGGAAGGAGTTTCTGATTATATGCGAAAAAAGATCTCAATGAGAAGCCAGATTACGATTCTGTTTTTCTGTCTGGTTCTTTTCCCCATATTTATAGTTTTTACCGTTGCAGGCAACATGTTTACAGAAAGTTCTGAAAATGATCTGAAAACAATCTACACTACGAACATTCGTGAAATTGGTTCTGGTCTTGATATCATTTTTAATAATGCATTAGACCTGACACTTTATCCACTTATGGAAGATTCCCTTCGTAATTACCTGACTGCAGATCAGACAGAAACAAATTTTAAATTTATTAAACAAAATGCTGCTAATATGTTGAACTCTATTCCTTATGGGTATCGAACCGCTATCCATGATATCGGTTTATATACTGAAACCGGCGATTTTATTATTTCCAATGCTAATGTAAAGCTGGCGAACTCTGATCTGATCCAATTGCAGCCCATGCAGACAGAAGCCTGGTGGGATTTTTCCAAATGTGAGTCTTCTAAGGATTATATTTATCTTTTGCGGCACCTGCGGAATCCAAATAATCTTTCCCAATATGTGGGATATATTAAACTGGCCATTAGTGGTTCTGAAATAAGATCTTCTCTTGAAAATAAAATCCAGACAGATGAGACTTCTTATTTTATCATCACACCAGAAAGCAAAGTCATTACCAGTATCCATCCAGATACCTCCTCTGGAAATGAATTAACTGTATTTTCCTATGATGCACTGTTTCAACAGGCCAATTCATCTGATAATAGCTCCGTTACAAATAATCGGATTGTCTCCGTTTATCTTTTAAAAAACGGTCTGCTTGTATATAGTATAACGAAGCCAGAAGTCCTTGTTCAGATACGACATACGTTTTTTAACACAATGTCTACTATTATGGTTATTGTCATCATATTTGCTTTGCTGCTGTCCATGTATTTCTCTAAAATTATTACGAATCCATTAAAAGAACTTGGGAAATCCATGACTTCTCTTGGAGAGGAAAATTTTACTGCCAGGGCAAATGTAACTGGCTGCACAGAAATCGTTACTCTGGCAGAGCATTTCAACAACATGGCTAACCGCCTGGAATACCTGTATAAAGAGCAATATCTGGGAGAAATAAAACTGAAGCAGTCACAGTTGAATGTATTACAGACTCAAATTAATCCACACTTTTTATATAATACTTTGGATACTATTTATTGGATGTCTAAAATGGGCGCAAATGAAAAAGTAAGTGTTATGGTGACAAATCTATCTCAAATGATGCGCCTTTCACTTTCTTCGAAGAATAATGATAAGATTCCACTTGCCAGAGAGTTAGAGCATTTATCCTGTTATATAGCGATTCAGCAAATTCGCCATGGAGCAAAAATAGAGTTTCAGGTAAACTGCCCGGATGATTTAAAGGATATTTCTGTATTGTCCTTCTTACTGCAGCCGCTGGTGGAAAATGCTTTAGTTCATGGACTTTCCACATGTCTGAATGGCTATGTTCATATAGATATTTTTGCTGAAAACAATATTCTCATTTATGATGTATCCAATAATGGTGTTCCAGTCAATGTATCAGAAATTAATCGAATACTGCAGACTCCTTCGGATCATTCCGATCTGCGAGGCTTTGCTCTTCGGAATATTTCTGAACGCATTCATTTAAAATATGGGGATACCTACGCACTTACCTGCCGGCTGGAAAATGATATCACTATTTTCCGTATTACACAGCCAGCCGATATCTTACCTATAAATGATAAATCCATAGAAAGAAGAATGAAAAATGACAAAATTACTACTTGTAGATGATGAAGATTTTATCCGACAGGGAATGCGTTATGCCATTCCATGGGAAGATTATGATATTGAGGTGACCGAAGCATCCAATGGCCAGGAGGCTCTGGATATCGCATTACGTATTAAGCCAGATATTGTTCTTACTGATATTCAGATGCCTGTTATGAATGGACTGGAGCTCGCCAAACAGCTTCAGACTACTTTGCCTGATACTCATGTGATTATTTTAACCGCTTATGGAAACACAGATAACCTGATTCATGCCATTGATGTAAAAGTTAGCGGATTTATCGTAAAAAGTGCTGACAGCCAGAAGATACTCGATTCTGTGTTAAAAGAACAACAAGAATTGAATAAGAAAAAGATGCATTCTGAAAAACTGCATCAGATTCAGGATATATACAACGAAAATCAACTGTTAATTAAATCTACGCTATTATCCAGATATCTTACTAATCAGACATCCTATTCACATTTTGCCAAAAAGGCAGAGAGGCTTGGAATGCGTATTGACCACACGCCTTTCTGCCTGGCTGTATTAAAATGTAACTGTTCCGATGAGAAAAGAGCTATCAGCCAGTTTTTGTATGCTTTTCAGGAATATTCTCCTATCTGCTATATGGCACAGGATAATGTTGCTGTCTTATTATTGGATCTACAGACGCATATTTTTTCAGAATCTTCATTAGAACAAATTTTTCCTGGTATCCAGCCCTTCATTTTCGGCAATTTCTTTACTGCCATGGCCCCTGTTGCTTCCTTTGATGAGCTTCCTATGGCCTACCGCATCTTAATGCACAGTCTCGAAAACTGTTTCTGGAATACCGGGTCTCCTTATACTTTATTATCTACCGATACTCCTATCGTTTCTGATCGTGTATTGGATCCCTACCCATATGAATCCAATATTATGCGTACTATTTTTCATGGTTCTGCCGACTCTGTTTCCAGCGCTTTTGATGAGTACTTTGCTTACATGAAAGAACAGCAGGCCTCCAGAAACTACTTTTTGGATTCTGTTTTACGCCTTATCGTTTTTATTAGTTCTGTATCAGAGGATGCCATATCTGTTTCTCAGTTAAAAGAAATCACCGAAGAAACGGAAACACCAGAGGAAATACTGGAACTGGTAAAGTCACTGACGCTTCCAGCCCCATCAGCCACTTCCTCAAACACACAGATCGAAACTGCTATCACTTACATGAAAGCTCATTTTTCCGGAGATCTGTATCTTGACGATGTCGCAAAAGCAGTATTTCTTTCACCAGGATATTTATGCAGAATTTTTAAAAGTGAAACTGGGTATTCTTTCAAAGAATATCTTCACAAATTACGCATCGAAAAAGCTCAGCAGCTTATCCTGGATACTGACTATAAATATTACGAAATTGCAGAAATGGTCGGTTATAAAAATTATAAATATTTTTCTTCGTACTTTAACAAAATTACCGGATGCAGCGCAAAAGAATATCGACAGGCAAATCTGCATCATTCCTGATATCTATTATCACGATCTAAAAATATAGCACTGAGCTGGAAAGAACTCAGTGCTATATGTCTACTTTTACATTTCTACTTTCGATCCATCCATTTCCATACTTTGTATACAATGGCTCCCCATATCATGAACAACACAATCAATGCCCACATCGGTACCGGTGACAGGTAGGCGCTGCCATCTGTATATTTGGCAAATTCTGGAATATCCGCATAATAATATGCACCCGCCCCAAAATCCAGACTGTCAATCAGCCCCATTCCATGTGCCATAATATAGGCTGCTACTGCTAATGCAACCATTAACACGACAATATTCAGGATGTGAAAAACATGTGCTTTTTTCTTCATCTTTTGCAAACCTCTTTTCCTATATAGAAAGATGTGGCAGTGGGAAGAACTTTCCACTCAGTAACAGATAGACTGCCGCAAAGGTCAACACAATATTAAACAACTGTCCTACAATATACAGGGTCAGTGGTTTGCCACCCTGGAACTGTTCTTTCAGTTCACGGAAGTTGGTGTCCAGACCAATGCTGGTGAAAGCAAGTACAAAAGCCCAGTTCTTATACTGATCCAGCACACTGTTGATCGCTGATACATTAGCTTTTCCGACCACCGGAACAAACACAAAGGATGCAATCAGGGATGCTGCAAAGAAGCCCAGAATAAACTTCGGCAGACGATACCAGATCTCGGCTGCACCAATGCTGCGTGCTGCGTTTTCTCTGTTCTGTTCGACTTTTGTTGCAAAAAATACTGCTACTGCAAATGCAATAAATCCAATGAGAATATTCTGTATGGATTTTACCAGCACTGCTACCGTCTGTGCTGTCTCTCCCAGAGCTGTACCAGCTACTGTTACGGCTCCCGTGGAATCCACGGTTCCTCCAATGAGTGCGCCACCCATCATTTCTCCCAGACCAAATACACGGATCAACACCGGTTCAAACACCATCATTAATACGGTAAAAATAATGGAAATCGATACTGCCATAGACAGATCATTCTTCTTTGCCTTGCTGGCTGCGCCTACTGCAATCGCTGCAGATGTTCCGCAGACAGAAGTGGCTGTTGCTACGGTAATTACAAATGGTTTGTTATCAATTTTCAATACCTTCACACCGAACCACCACATAAACAGAATTACAATCGGTGTAACAATCCAGGCAATCCCAAGTCCATAAAGCCCAAAATTCACAATATTAGAAAACAATACAGAAAATCCCATAATTACCAGTCCGGACTTGATGTAAAACTCTGTCTGTACAGCCGGTCTCAGCCAATTTGGTACACCTACCGTATTAGATACCAGAATACCAAACAGGATTGCAAAAAAGGCCCATTCCAGATAACGATTCAGAGTATATTCTGCACTGATCGCTCTGACAAGCACCGCCAGAAAAAACAGTCCCAGAAATGCCGGTAAGTAGACCTTTACCTTTGTTCCCATAAATGCATTTCCTGCTGTAAACAATACTCCAAGCACAACTGCAGTCAGTACCAGTTTTCCAAGCAGTGCACTGTTCAGCTGTTCCAGAATACTGGTTCCATTTCCCCATGTGGAGAATTTTGCTGCACTGAAATCAAATGCTCCGGTCAAAACGGCTGCTGCTCCCACCGCAATGATGAAAAATCCAATCCACACTGCAAGCCAGTCTTCTTTCTTCCACAAATCACTCCATTGAAACTTCTCTGTTATTACCAGTTCTTCCTGAACCGGCAGGTTGACTCCCTTCTGCTCTTTCATAATCTATCTCCTCCTCAGCTTTTCATATGTTATACCTTTTTCCCTACTGATTTTCTATAGATTATATATAGCAGTTTTTCCATAGGAATTTTGTCAAACGATTTTCCTATATCTGGAATTCATAGGACTCAGGAATCCGATACTGAGATGGCGTGATTCCATATTTGGCCTTAAAGCGCTTCAGAAAATATCCCATATCTTTGTAATCCAGAGCACCTGCAATCTCAATAATCTTCATTTTCGTATGGGTGAGCAGATAAGCCGCCCGTTTCAGTTTTACATTATTGACATAATCCACAAAATTCACACCCATCTGCACAGAAAACACCGTACTGAGATAAGAACGATTGATATAGAGTTCTTCTGAGATGCTTTTCTGTCTCAGGTCGCCTTCCGGTCTTTCTAATATATATAGAAGAATTTGATCCAGTCCCTCTCCATGAGCCGGATAGAGTTCTGCATATTCCGTAAATAAAGTATATACATTTTCTATTCCTATTTTCATAAGATCGTCCTGGGATTCTCCGCTCTTTATCTGTAACAAAAAGTCTTCCTTTTCAAAGAATGCATGTAACCATCCATGATGTTCAAAGATATTCTGTACTACTCCATCCAAAATCCTTTTCAGACAGGCCAGTGCATCTTCGGAATCCTGATGTTCCAAAAACACATGACACAATATTTCTTCCAGCCGCTCTCTGATTCGGCTGTCGGTCTGTTCAAATAATTCTGTCAGTTCTTGCTTCTGACTGAATTCCTCTGCACTCTTTCCACGGTCTTCATGTTCTATTTTATGAAATAATGCAATAAACTGGCTCATCTCAAACGGAACCACAAAGTAATCATCCACACCCAGCAGAAAACATTTGCGTACCGTTTTAAAGTCAGGGAACACACTGACCATAGCTACTGCTTTGCACAATTTTTCCCGCTTTATTTCTTCCAGAATAAGCATATCCAGATTCTCAGCATCTGGTTCCAGCAATAGCAAATGTGGTTTCTTTTCTCTTATTCTTGTGCACAAATGTTCATAATCTTCTGTCACATCCTCGATTTGAAAGCCGGACACTTCCCCCCAGATATGCATCCGGTTCAGTTCCTGCAAAATACTTTTATTTTTGATCGCCAACATTACTGTATACATCTGCTTCCTCACACATTTCTCCCAATTCTATCTGTTCAGCACATTCACAGATACGATACTAAATTTTTTCAATTATAACATCAGATTTCGACTTGCGCATAGGAATTTTGTTTCTGATCTTTCAAAAACTATGGAATTTTGTCAGGTGCCAAAAAATCTGGATTCTGTTTATGAACGTGAATATCTCATGGTATCCTATCTCTGTGCAAAGCAATAGCGGAGTTCCTTCACTCCGCTATCATCATGTCCTATAGCAACTACTCACCAAAATGCCTTGTTTTTCCGCAATTCTCTCACGATCCAGATGGAATCCGCACAATCCGCTTCTCGCCGTCTTTTTCCACAGTTGTCAACACTGGAACATGCTTTTTCCGCAATATGTGTATAATCGGGTAAGTGGAGAATACGTTGCCTTCTATGTAGACAGCCTCTGGCTTTACCTTCAGTATCTTCTTTACCTGCTCTTTCACCAGACTTTTCCACTCTGCTTTTTCCATAGCCACTTCCCCATAGATTCCCTCCAGGTTCAGTTCTGGGACATCTGGCAGATCCATATGCACGATCTGTACGGATTGCATTTCTGGAAGCTGGCGCAGAAGCGCATCACTCTCCACTGATCCTCCCAGATTCACAATCTTGGGTTCTTCGTGAAAGACCTGAAGACTGATCTCACAGGCTTTTACAGCATCTTCCAGAGTTCCTGTGGTCATCAGAAAGCCACCTTTATGACAGAATCCGGCACTCTCCAAACCGGTTGCCTTTACCAATTCTTCCTTTTCCAGCCCAAGCCACTCTTCTGTGAAGCTGCATTTGTAGTTCATAGAATATTCTCGCTTTTGTGGCTGTATACAATATCCTCCACGATTAGATGGGAATATGACAAATGCAATCTTTGTCTCAGACAGATGCTTCTGACATGGCACAAATTCTGGAAGTATCAGAATCCTTTCCTGCTCAGCCGGGATCTTGCCGGCTTTGAGATCCGCTTCATGCACCTGAAGCACTTCTTCCACCCGCTTATCTGCCCGCTCATTTCCAAGATATCGCTGGAACTTATTCTCCAGGATCATACCAGCCACACTTACTGCCTGGAAAAAAGCCTCATCCGTACCTCCTGTGGCATCCCAGGTTGGATTAAAATTCCCGATCAATGTAGCCAGCTCGTTTTTCTCTCCAGTGTTGTCATTCTGGTCCAGAGGCTGTACAAAGGATTCATCAAACTGAGCCGCAAGATCCTCACCTAATATCTCTGCTCCAAGTGCCTCCCACAAAAGACCAAATGCTGCATATGGCACTCCGTTCTCCCGCACCCGGCTTTCCTTCTGATGATGGTCATAAGCTCCCCTCCCAATATCAAACACGATTCCTTCATAATTCTCTGGCGCCTGATTGCCACGCTCAATCTGAATCTCCGGATTCAAATATA
Source organism: uncultured Marvinbryantia sp. (assembly GCA_934408725.1). Classification (GTDB taxonomy): domain Bacteria; phylum Bacillota; class Clostridia; order Lachnospirales; family Lachnospiraceae; genus Marvinbryantia. The sequence goes on along the minus strand of CAKRVB010000021.1, from coordinate 10,640 downwards.
ATAACAGCGCTGCTGAAAATACATCATCTGCATGGAACTTTCCGCCGTGAGTGAAAGCAGATGCATCTTTCTTTCTGATTTCTGATAACAATTGATTCATGTGTTGCCCGTACTCCTTCTACTGTTTTTTCTTTCATTTTTCCAGAACTTCCTGCAATGTCGCTTTCTTTTGTAATCAACCAGATACATCCACGCCAGACTGCCAATTACTAAAATTTTACCCATGCGAAAAACTCTTTATAAATATGTTATAAAGCCTATATTCCCAATTCCTGCATAAGCTGCTTTCGGAATTCTTTATCCTTCATTGCTCTTTGGCAATCTTTGATTCGTCCAGCTCCTAACAATTTATCTGTTAGTTCTGCCATCATAGTTTCACCCTGCGCATAACCCTGGCCATAGCCTTGTCCATAGCCCTCTTCATGCGCTTCTTCTCTCTGTACTGCAATATCTGTTTCATAATCATATTCTGCCAGCAACATATTTTCCACCTCACTTCCTCTTCTCATAAGATAATCCTTTAATATTCCTTTCTCGATACATTCCCGTATTGCTTTTCTATACGGAAATTTTTCTTTTGTATTTTGGTATTTTCTTATTGTTTCAATGAACTGGCTGTATTCTTTTAAAATCTGGCATTTTTCCAGTATCTCATGCTGGCTGTCTGGATTGATATTAATCATTTTTACAGCTACTTCCAGTCCTGAATCTCCATTCACTTCTTTATATGCATCGGAAAGCCTCATCCATCTTTCCTTTTCTTCTTTTTCTATGCCATTATAAAAAGTATAAAACTCTGATTTTGCCAGTGTCACTCTTTTCTTTCGATAACGTGCTTCCGAGGGTACAATCTGTTCATATACTCTTCCGATGTACAGTAAATTTCTAAGTGGCATATTCTCATTCACTGTACTCTGATGTTCTCCCATTATAATGGTCTTTCCACCAACACCAAAAGATATGTCATTCTTCAGATTCATGTAAATCGCATCTCCAACATGGATCTTTTCAATCTGTGTTTCTTCCGGCAGTGGTTCCTCATGCAGCGCATTATACAGGGAAATAATGTTTTTTTCTGCGCTTTCGTCCTCATAAAATAAATCTGCAAATACGCTACTCTTTACCTCACGGTTTTCCTTCTCCATCTTTCCTGCTCCTTTTTGTGAAATGAGCAAAAAGATAAGTATTTATACCTGAAAAGATATCGTATCACTACAGATATCTTTTTATATGGTCTCTTCCATAACCCTGTATATACATCGCATCCCTACTGATTATACATCCAATGTCTCTTCTCTCCGCCAATTCCACTATTCTCTTTTCATCAAAACTGAATATTACAGCCGAATCGGCTTTGAAACTGTAGATAGCCCTATACTCTGATCGGAACATTTGAAATAAGGCTCAGACAATATGATTTGTGTCTTATTTTGATATGGCTTTATTATACTTTGAATCACCGCTTGTGTCAATCACTTTTTATACAATAAATTTCTCTTTTTGTTTTAATGCGTCACATATGTACGTATCAATATACACTGATCTACAATTGTAGCAATTCTTTTATATTACTTAACATACTGCGCATATGATTCCCACTCTTTTTGAAAATCGAACAGCGATATAGGGTTCAATCTCATTTTCCGCTGTTCAACATACTGTTTTTTCTCTGCTTTCGACAGCGGATTTCCTTTCAAATTTGTTTCTCGCTGTCGCGCACCTCTTTTTTCCCCGGATTATAACCGCGGATTTCGCATTTTCCCTCTTTCCGCTGTCACACATCCTTTTTTCAATGATCTTTAGCAGCGGATTTTACATCAACTCTTATTCTCGATGTCACTTTCTTTCTGGTATGTGCCAGATCTATGATCTACTTTTATTTAAAACTTGCCAGACCTCTCGATGCGGTTCTAAACAAATATACAATCTACGATAGTAGAAATTTGAGTAGTGATATTGCGAAAAACCCCTCAGCCGCCGCTCTCGCAGCTTCTAAGGGGTCTCTTTTTATGTTTTTCTACGACTGACTAACGGATTAGTCCTGTACGTATGGCATCAGTGCAACGTGACGTGCTCTCTTGATTGCAGATGTGAGAGCTCTCTGATGTTTTGCACATGTTCCTGTAATTCTTCTTGGAAGGATTTTTCCTCTTTCAGAAACGTATTTCTTTAATTTGGCTGTATCCTTGTAATTAATTTCATTATTTTCTTTACCGCAGAATACACAAACTTTTTTTCTTCTGCGTCCGCCTCTTCTCTTCATTGGAGAGTCGCTTCTATCACTTCTATTGTAAGCCATGATTCTTACCTCCTATCGAAATTCTAGTTAAACGGCAGCTCCTCATCGATACCATCCGGTATATTCATGAATCCGTCTCCTGCTGCGGCACTAGGTGTCGGTCTGCTCGGTGACGGTGCTGCACTATAGCCGCCTTCTGATGCTCCGGATGCATTCTTGCTCTCAGCGAATTCCTGTTCTTCTACAACAACGTCTGTTGTGTAGACTTTCATTCCGTCTTTATTGGTATAGCTTCCTGTCTGGATACGACCGGTAATCGCGATCTTGATTCCCTGACGGAAATATTTCTCTGCAAATTCTGCGCTTCTGCCGAAAGCAACACACTGAATGAAATCTGCGGTTGACTCTCCATCACGTTTAAATCTGCGGTCTACAGCCAATGTATATCTTGCTACAGCGGTAGCATTCTCGCCTGCTGAGTAACGAACTTCCGGGTCTCTCGTTAAACGACCCATTAAAATGACCTTATTCATTCTGATCTCCTCTTAATTATGCGTCCTGTCTAACACACAAATATCTGAGAACGTTTTCCATAATACGAACATGTCTTTCCAGTTCTGCCGGGCAAGTAGCCTCTGCATCGAACTGAATGAAATAGTAAAAACCTTCGCTCATTTTCTGAATGTCGTAAGCAAGTTTCTTCTTACCCCATTCGTCAACATTCGTAATAGTACCGCCAAAACGTGTAATATACTCTTTTACTTTTTCTACGGTAGCTGTTCTTGCGTCGTCCTCAAGCTTTGCGCTGACAACAACTGCTAATTCATACTTGTTCATGCGTTTTGCACCTCCTTGTGGTCTCTGGCCCCTTTCCGAAAAAGGAGCAAGGAATTGAAATATATCACGAATATATACTTTATCATACTTCTTCCCGGAAAGCAAGTATTATTTTCCTGTTTTATGGGCTTTATCGGAATTATCATTACTGTTCACTCCGTGACCAGCAACACGCTTCGCGGAACAATGGCAGTGAACCGTAACGAATTATTCCGTCTTTTTTATCAGCCCTCTGGTATTTTTTTCTACCAGTCTGCGGGATACCATGACCTGGTGTCCGCATCCCTGACACTTCAGGCGAAAATCTGCGCCTACTCTGAGAATTTCCCACTCCTGGCTGCCACATGGATGGGGCTTTTTTAATTTGACAATATCTCCTACCTCATATACAAATCGTTCCATCTTTTTACGCCTCTTCCTGTATCGTTACACACTATTGCTTCAGCCAGGCTCCTCGTTGCATATCTGATGTGCTTTTTCGAATACTGGCTGTGACTATTCTAACAATTCAATTCTGGAAAGTCAACGCATAAACAACTAGTGTTTTCCCTGTTTATCAGTTATACTGGTTGTAGTACAAAAGTCTGCTCCTGACTGTGTCTGACCATCAGCGGGAGCATTTTAAAGGGGATTTTTACCATGAAACGAATTGCATTGATTACCGATGGCTGGGACAGGTATGTTACCTATGCCTGGATCGAAGGTTATCGTCAGTATACCGCCTGTCACGATACAGATATGGATCTGTATGTGTTCCAAAGTTTTGGGAACTTCAGTAAGGATGGAAATTTTAACACCGGAGAATACAATATTACCCGTCTTCCTGATCTTTCTTCTTTTGACGGGATCCTTCTGGATCTGGCCAACATTCCACAGGCAGATCTTAAAAATGAAATCATCGAGGCTGCCAGAAGCGCTTCGGCGCCTGTGATTTCACTCCTGGAAAAAGTACCTGGTCTGTATTTTTCCGGAATCGACAACTATACCGCTATTCAGACTGTTATGGAGCATCTGATCTGTAAGCACCATTGCCGGACTTTGAATTATGTAAGCGGGCCGGCTGGAAGTGTCGAAAACCAGCAGCGCTTTGGGGCTTACCGGGATGCGCTTCAAAAGTACGGTATTCCCTTTGATTCTATGCGTGTTACCGGATCCACCTATGAGATTGAAAATGGCATCCATGCGTTTTCTGAATTTCAGAACCGGGAACTGCTTCCGGATGCTTTTGTCTGTGCCAATGATAATATTGCCGTTGGCATCTGTCTCGCCGCCAAAAAAGCCGGCTACTCGATCCCGGATGATTTTCTGGTGACCGGATTTGATAATGAGAATAAGGCTTCTTTCTTTGATCCCCGCGTGACAACGGTTGGTTTTTCCAAAGCAGAGATTATGACTAACGCGCTGATACTTCTTTCTGATGTCTGGGATGGCTCCAATGAATCCATGCATATCTATACCCCGGTCACTCACGTATTTCAGGAAAGCTGCCACTGCATTCCTGTTGCACCTGCTGACCGCGGTCAGTATGTTGCGAAAAATATTATTGATGAAGTGCGCCAGAGTGATATGCAGAACTGGATGATGGATCTGGATCGTTTTCTACTGGACTGTAACAGCTTTACAGAACTGGCCGATCATCTGCACACCTGGCTGGACCAGCATGGCTGCGGCAGTCTTAATCTTCTCATGAATCCTGATATTTTCCGTCTGGAGCAGATAGATACGCTTCTGGATATCCCGGATGACACTTACCTGAGTATCGGATATCCGGATCAGATGGCCATTGTCTATCCATATATAGATTCCACTGAAACGACACTGGATCTGTCCAGTGGTACTCTGATCCCTCATATCAAGGACTCTGGAAAACAAAACTTTTATCTTTTTTCACCGGTTCATTTCCGCGAACGGGAAATTGGATATCTGATTCTGGAGAACTGTGATTATCTGTTGGATCATCAATTTCTTTTTGAAACACTGAATACCTTCCGTACAGCCATAGAAGCACTATACGGCAAGCTTCTTATGCGTAAGAAGAATAAGCAGCTGTCTCAGCTGTATATTCACGACTCTCTCACCGGACTATACAACCGTATGGCCTATGAATTCCTCGCCCTTCCGGTTTTCCAGCAGCATATGCAGCTGGGCGAACCGGTAGGCATTATGTTTATTGATGCAGATCGCCTCAAATATATTAACGATAATTTTGGACATGATATGGGAAATCTGGCTATCAGCACCATTGCTTCCGTTATCCGGCAATATTGTCCTGTGGATGCGATTCCTATGCGCTATGGTGGGGATGAGTTCGTATGCATAATTCCCGGTACGAACACTGAACAGATGCAAACTATAAAACAAAGCATAGAATCTCATCTGTCCTCACTGTCTTCCAGCCGGCACGAAACTTTTCCGATTGAAGCAAGTATCGGCTTTATCGTTGCTGATGACCCACACCACACCCTGAACGACTATATTAATCTGGCTGATGAACAGATGTATCTTTCCAAAAAAGAACGAAAAGCGACGCGCAGTTAATCTGCCCGCCGCTTTTTTGTTATCTGATCTCAATCTGCTCAAATACTTTCCCGATGCTGTCCTGGATCACCAGATCTGCATTTTTGTCCCTGGAAGTAACGCTCTTATTGATCACCACCAGATGATCTCCGCGGAAGTAATCAATCAACCCTGCTGCCGGGTATACCACCAGCGACGTTCCTCCAATGATCAGCACATCTGCATTGGAAATGTATTCCACAGACTTGCGCAGTGTGTAATCATCCAGACCTTCTTCATATAGCACCACATCTGGCTTGATGGTGCCGCCGCAGGAACAGGTTGGCACGCCATCTGCATGAAGCATATATTCCGCATCATAAGCCTTATGGCACTTCATGCAATAATTACGCAATACACTTCCATGAAGTTCCAGTACTTCTTTGCTTCCTGCTGCCTGATGCAATCCGTCAATATTCTGGGTAATCACCGCCTGTACATGTCCGGAAGCCTCCCACTGGGCCAGACGTTTGTGTGCCATGTTCGGTTTTGCATCCAGACAAAGCATTTTTTTCTTATAGAAACGATAAAATTCATCTGTATGATACATGAAAAAGCTATGACTTAAAATCGTCTCCGGTGGATAATCATATTCCTGATGATACAGGCCATCCACACTTCGAAAATCAGGTATGCCACTCTCTGTAGACACACCAGCACCGCCAAAAAATACCACTTTCCTGCTGTTCTGAATCCAACTCTGCAAAGTCTCGATTTCATTTGCCATTATTCCTGCACCTCCGTTTCATAACCGCCGGCCTTTGGAACTGCCGCATAGGTTCTCACACGCTTGCCCTGTACGATAAATCTGGTTGCTTCATTGCCAGTACAGGTGGACAATGTCACAATGGTATCGGTGTAATCCACATCCACTCCGGTATCATATAATGCCTGTTCCTCACAGCTATAGATAAATTCCTGGAAATCTTCTTTATCCCGAAACGTGATCTGATAATTGGTACTGTACTTGTCTACTTCCGAACAGGAGAAAATCTCATATTTGTAGATCCTGGTCGGTGTATAGATCCAGAAATACGGGCTGGTCTTATAGACCTCCTCATCCCGGTACTTTTTCAGGCTTCCAAACATGGAACCATTCTTCATATTGTGTCCATATACCACGCTGTTACGCTGTCCAAAATTGCTCTTATTCATATAATCCAGGAAAATGGATCCGGCAAAGTTGTCTGTCTTCTGGAACGTACGGTGCAGGTAATAATCATTGTCCTCTCCCTGCGTAATTGGGTAATTGATCGTATCTACAGCTTCCATCTCCAGCCAGCCGATTACGTCCGGATTAATCTTCTGCAGACTTTCAAAATCGATCGGATTCTCCATAACTTCAAATTTACTGGTACCGCCGTGCTCGGTCAGCTCAGCGTCTCCCCATTCATCTCCCATGGTATCATTTTCTTCCATGGTATCATCCAGACCTTCTGTGATCTTCTGGTTATCTGCATACTCTTCCAGCTTCGCGTATTCATCCACGCCAGTTTTATAATTCAGATAAATCGTAATCAGATTCCATGCCGCAAAAGCGAAGATTCCTATCGCAATGATCAAAATCAATGTGCTGATCACATTTCCAATTCCGCCTTTTTTCTTTTTTTCACGTCTTCCCATACAGGTGCCCCCTTTCCAGTTCTATACAAAAACAATTCTATACCCGTCTTCGGTTCTTCTTTCCAATTTCTGATTTTTTATTGGTTCCCAGCTTCTGATGGCGGCTCAGCGGATCCTCTTCTTCTTTTTCCTGGACCTCCACCTTCTGCGTCGGATTATAAATGCCAGGAAGCACTACGGTAAATGTGGTTCTCTCCCAGTCGCTGGTTGCCTCTATGATGCCACCATGCAGTTCCACAATCCTCTTTGCGATGGACAAGCCAAGGCCGGAGCCTCCCGTCTGGCTGGATCTGGCATTATCCACACGATAAAACTTTTCGAAGATCAGCTTCAGATTCTGCTCCGGGATCTCATGTCCCTGATTCTTAAAAGTAATGACAATATCTGTACCTTTTGCCCTTGCTTCGATCTCAATCTCTGTATCCGTATAGCTGTAGGCTATTGCATTTCGAAGCAGATTATCAAAGACTCTGGCAAGCTTATCCGGGTCTCCCATCACCATCAGATCATCGTCTGTCTTTACCGAACAGGTCAGGTATTTATCCTTCAGCACACCATAACTTTCATCCGCCAGCTGCTCCAGCAGAAACGACAGATTCAGCTGTTCCTTCTCCAGCACAATATCCTGCAGATTAAACTTGGTAATCTCAAAGAACTCATTAATCAGTTCCCGCAGTCTGGATGCTTTCTCAAAGGTCACATGAATATATTTTTCCCGGTCTTCATCCGGCATGGACTTTCTCTGATCCAGCATGGTCAGATATGCAATAATCGACGTCAACGGGGTCTTCAGGTCATGCGCCAGATAAACCACCAGATCGTTCTTTTTCTGTTCGCTGATAGCGGTCTCCATCTCTTTTCTCTTCAGCGTGGCCCGAAGTGCCATCAGCTTGTCTTCCAAAGGCTTCAGCTCCGGCACCAGCACAATCTGCTCATCGTCTTCTCTCTGAATGGCATCAATGGCTGCCTCCACACTACTGAGATAATGAAGCATCCGTTTTACCAGCAGATTATAAAAAATCAGAAACAAAATGATAAACCCGATTACCAGAAACACCGTTTTATGGTCCATAAAAATTCTTCCATACCATTCATTCGCCATCTCTGAATCCATGTGCATTCCGGTGAAAATCGCCATCATTGCTTTGGTAAACAGCCCCTGAAATATCCCATCAATGAAAAAATGGACAATCCCCTCCCCTATGACCAGTGCCAACAATGCCACCAGCCCCGTACGAATCAGAATTGTCCTTTTTAGCTTCTTATAGTTACTTTTCAACCTTGTATCCAACTCCCCATACGGTCTTTATGAAGTCTGTTTTTCCCATAGAGCCAGCCATCTTCTCTCGAAGATGACGGATATGTACCATCACCGTATTGTTGCTCTGTTTATAATATGTCTCATGCCATACCTGTTCAAACAATTGCTCTGAGCTGATTACCTGTCCACGGTTCTCACACAGAATCCACAAGATATCGAATTCAATGGGTGTCAGCGTCAGCTCCCGCTCATTAAACTGGCATTCGTGGGTGCTGCGATTCATCACCAGGCCACCGAAATCTATGATATCTTCCTGTGGCTTATTGCCTTCGTTGTATTTCGTCACACGGCGCAGCTGTGCTTTTACCCGCGCCATCAGTTCCAGGGGGTTAAATGGTTTCTCGATGTAATCATCTGCCCCCAGAGTCAGTCCTGTGATCTTATCCATGTATTCGGTCTTAGCCGTCAGCATAATCACAGGAAACATATAGGTTTCTCTGATCTTCTGTAAAATCGTAAATCCATCGATGTCCGGAAGCATCACATCCAGGATGGCGAGAGAAGGATGTTCCTTCTCTACTGCCTCCAGAGCATCTTTTCCATTGTAACATTTGACCACTTCAAAATTCTCATTCTGAAGATAGAGTCCGATGACGTCGGCGATCTCCCGCTCGTCATCCACTACGAGTATCTTATCCGACATAATTTCCTCTTTTCTATAATTCACAGTTCCCTACTGTTCTTGGGAATGGGATGGCATCTCTGATATTGGCCACACCGGTCAGATACATAACGCATCTTTCAAATCCCAGACCAAATCCTGCATGACGGGTAGAACCGTACTTACGCAGATCCAGATAGAACTTATAATCTTCTTCTTTCATTCCCAGTTCGTTCATACGAGCCAGCAGCTTGTCATAATCATCCTCTCTCTGGGAACCTCCGATGATCTCACCGATGCCAGGAACCAGACAGTCCATAGCGGCCACGGTCTTGCCGTCTTCATTCATCTTCATATAGAATGCCTTGATCTCCTTCGGATAATCAGTTACGAATACCGGTTTCTTGAAAATCTGCTCGGTCAGATATCTTTCATGCTCAGTCTGCAGGTCGCATCCCCAGCTTACTTTATAATCAAAGTTGTCATTGTTCTTTTCCAGAATCTCAATGGCTTCTGTGTAGGTTACATGTCCAAAATCTGATGATACTACACTGTTCAGACGATCAATCAGTCCCTTGTCTACAAAGTTATTAAAGAATGCCATCTCTTCCGGTGCGTTCTCCATCACATAACGAATGACATATTTTAACATGGACTCTGCCAGAACCATGTCATCCTTCAGATCTGCAAATGCGATCTCCGGCTCAATCATCCAAAATTCTGCTGCATGACGTGCTGTGTTGGAGTTCTCAGCACGGAAAGTTGGTCCAAATGTGTATACATTACGGAATGCCTGTGCAAAGGTCTCTGCATTTAACTGTCCGCTTACCGTCAGGTTGGTGGATTTTCCGAAGAAATCCTGTGTATAATCTACTTTTCCATCTTCTGTCATCGGCACATTCTTCAGATCCAGTGTGGTTACCTGGAACATCTCACCGGCACCTTCGCAGTCACTTCCTGTGATCAGTGGTGTGTGCACATATACGAAGTCTCTCTCCTGGAAGAACTTATGAATCGCATAAGCAGCCAGGGAACGTACACGGAAAGTTGCTTGGAACATATTGGTACGAGGACGCAGGTGGGAAATGGTTCTTAAGAATTCCACACTGTGTCTCTTCTTCTGTAATGGGTAATCCGGTGCAGAAGTACCTTCCACTTCTACGGAAGCTGCCTGAATCTCAAATGGCTGTTTTGCCTGCGGGGTAGGCACCAGTGTTCCTTTTACGATCACGGCTGCCCCTACGTTCAGCTTGCAGATGTCTGCAAAGTTCTCCAGCTTGTCTGCAAACACTACCTGCAGTGTCTCAAAAAATGTACCGTCATGAAGTACCAGGAATCCAAATGTCTTAGAATCTCGAATGCTTCTTACCCATCCGCCTACGGTTACTTCCTGATTCAGGTACTGTTCTCTATTTCTATAGATTTCTCTTACTGTAATCAAGTCCATATCTCCATACTCCTTT
>CAKRVB010000020.1 GCA_934408725.1 uncultured Marvinbryantia sp. | reverse complement strand
TAAAGAATGACGGAAACGTAGATTACAGCAATGTAGTAGTAAGTGATAAACTTGCCGGACTGAAGAACATCAAAGCGAATGCAGAAAATGCAACTGTAAGCGAAGACGGAACCGTAACAATCCCGACTCTTGCAGTAGGCCAGACAGTGACCATCACTGCAGAATACACAGTAACATCAGAAGATATCCTGAAAGGAAATGTTCTGAACGCAGTGACAGCCAAAGGTGATAATGTACCAGATCCGAAGGATCCGGAAAATCCGAAGAAACCAGAGGGCGGAGACGAGAAGAAGGATGAGACAGACGATGTAGATACTACACTTACTGTAGAGAAGACATCCGATGTAGCAGAAAATGCAAAAGCAGCCCTTGGCCAGACAATCCATTACACCATTACTGTAAAGAATGACGGAAACGTAGATTACAGCAATGTAGTAGTAAGTGATAAACTTGCCGGACTGAAGAACATCAAAGCGGATGCAGAAAATGCAACTGTAAGCGAAGACGGAACCGTAACAATCCTGACTCTTGCAGTAGGCCAGACAGTATCTATAACTGGAGAGTATACTGTAACTACGGAAGACATCCTGAATGGAAGTGTCCTGAATACAGTAACAGTCAAAGGTGATGATATACCAGATCCGAAGGATCCGGAAAATCCAAAGACACCAGAAGGTAGAGATGAAGTGGAAGATATCACAGAAGATCCAAACCCATCTGTTGCTATCACAAAAGAAACTACCAGCACACCAGCAGACGCTGCTGGTTATGCAGAAGACGAAACTATTACTTACAATATTCAGGCAAACAATACCGGTAATGTAACACTGCATGATGTAGTGATTACCGATGAGAAGACTGGTGACACCTGGAATGTGGGAATACTGGTACCGAATGAATCTACAGATGTTTACAAGGCATCTTATAAGGTAACACAGGCTGACATTCTGGTTGGTGAAGTAGAGAATACTGCAGTAGTAGTTGGTACACCTGCCCGGGCAGAGAAAGAAGCAGAAGTAGCCGCACAGGCATTCGAAGAAGTAGTACCTGATAATACAGTAACAGCTTCTGCATCAGTAAAAGATCCTACTGTGAAACCATCCTCCGCTCTTAAGGTTACCAAGACCGTAACTTCCAAGGGCTCCACCATCACCATTGATGGCAAGGATGTAACCGGATACCGTGTGGGTGACACGATTGAATTCAACATTCATGTGGAAAACACAGGTAACATCACACTAAACAACATCGTAGTAAATGATGTACCTACTCTGGACGCTGGTTCACCGAAGGGCAGCATCACCATTGCAGCATCTGCAGATGGCAAGTACACCGTAGATGGCAGCACAGCTACGATCGCAACACTGGCACCGAAGGCCTCTGTGGATATCAAGGCTTCCTACCTGGTAATGGCTGGTGACGGAACAGTGAAAGGAAACAAACTGTTCAACACAGCATTTGCAACAGGAACCAGTGAAGATCCGAACAACCCACAGCCTGGTGACAGCAGCAAGACAGATCCGGTACCGATCGAACCGGAACCAGACGATGGAAACGGAGCAATGGAAGGTTCCATTACCGTAACCAAGATGATCACTACCAGCAATGGTAAGACACCGAAATCAGGTGTCAACGCAGCAATTAAGGTAGGTCTGTATGACAACGCATCATTTAGTGGCACGCCAATTGCAGTAAATACGATCACAATTTCCAATGCAACATCTGGAAATACCGTATTTAATGAACTGGATAACACAGCCAATACTACGTACTACGTAGCAGAGCTGGATGCCAATAACCAGCCGATCGTTGCAGCAAATGCACATCTGGAAGGCTATGGCGCACCAGCATATTCCGATAACTGTAAGAAAGGTATCAATCCGACTACAGCTACCGATACAACAGCAACGATCATCAACCCATTGGAGGCATCCAAAGACGGATCAGAGGAAGAAAGCGAGAAGACATCTACAACAACTTCCAGCTCCTCTACATCCACAAAGTCATCCACCGCTGCAAAGACCGGTGATGACACCAACATGATGATCTACTGGCTGCTTCTTGGAATAGCAATTATGGCAGGTTGCACAGCAGTTGTTTACAGAAAGAAAAAAGAACGTTAATCACAGACGTTCCCATCAAAAGTAAATAAGCAATAAAAAAGACCGTGCTACCATGGTAAACCATGGCGGCACGGTCTTTTTGTAGTAAGCCATTGGGTGTAAGCCATTGGGGACGGAGTTTTTTGGCATATTTAGTGTCCCTTTTGGATAATGCCATCTGCGTCTCGAGCGGCATTAGTGCCGGAAGAGATAACAAGTTCAATGATATGAAATCAGTAATAAAAAATGGAACCACTCATACGAGTGATCCCATTTTTTATTAGTCGATGCGACAAGATTTGAACTTGCGACCTCTGCGTCCCGAACGCAGCGCTCTACCAAGCTGAGCCACGCATCGATTGCTTTGAACTAGCTTCAATATAATAACACTGATAGCAGAAAAATGCAAGTATTTTATGAAAAAATGTAAGCAAATTATTGCTAATTATTGCTACATTCATAATCATATATTGGGCATCCCACCAGTCCCCGGAAAAGAAGAAACGAGAGAAATCCGCGGTCAAACATCGGTTACTCAAGCCCCAACAGACCTCGGAAAAGAAGAATCAAGAGAAATCCGCGGTCAGACATCGGTTACTCAAGCCCCAACAGACCCCGGGAAAGAAGAAATGAGAGAAATCCGCGGTCACATATCGTGTACTCAAGCCCAAACAGACCCCGGAAAAGAAGAAACAAGAGAAATCCGTGGCCATAGGCTGTTTAGTCAGGGAATATGGTGTAAAATATTTCTATTTTTACAAAAAAGTAGAATTGTTCTGTATGGGAAAATATGGTACGTTATAAACAATAGAATATTTGAAAAATGCAGATCAAAATATGGAGGAAAATAACAGAATGACATTACGGGAAGATGCGGATTATATCGTGAAAGAGGCAATTCGCCGTGTGCTGCCAGATGAGGCGGTAGCGGCCGCACTGAAGGGAAAGTCATTTGGATCCGGCAGCCTTTATCTGGTAGCGGCAGGGAAAGCTGCGTGGCAAATGGCGAAAACTGCAGTGGAACTGCTGGAAGATCAACTGGAGAGAGGAATCGTAATAACGAAATATGACCATGTAAAGGGAGCACTGCCACGGATCAGTTGTTATGAAGCCGGGCACCCGGTGCCAGATAAGAATTCTTTTCTTGCTACACAGGCTGCACTGGATATGGTAGCGGATTTACAGGAAGGTGATACGGTATTATTTTTGCTTTCAGGTGGTGGATCTGCACTTTTTGAAAAACCGCTGATATCAGGAGAAGAACTGGCAGATATCACGAAGCAGTTATTGGCATGCGGTGCAGATATTGTGGAGATGAATACGATTCGGAAGCGCTTTTCGGCTGTAAAAGGAGGCAGATTTGCAAAGCTGTGTGAGCCGGCAAAGGTGTATAGTATCGTGCTCAGCGATATCTTGGGAGATCCATTGGATATGATTGCCTCTGGACCGGCTTATCCGGATTCTTCTACTTGTGAACAGGCTCTGGCAATTGCGGATAAGTACCAGTTGCAATTATCAGAACAGGCAATGGAATTATTACATCAGGAGACACCGAAGAAGTTGCATAACGTGACAACAGAGATTACCGGAAGTGTGCGAAATCTTTGTCTGGCTGCAAAAGAAGCCTGTGAAGCATTAGGATATGAAGCGTTCATCTTGACAGATCAGTTGGAGTGTGTAGCCAGGGAGGCCGGCATATTTTTAGGAGACATTGCAAAGAGCCATCAAGGTGCAGAGAAAAGTCTGGCATTTATTGCCGGGGGTGAAACGGTGGTACATCTGACCGGGCATGGAAAAGGTGGCCGGAACCAGGAACTGGCATTGGCAGCGGCAACGGTTATAGATGGGCTGAAAGACACCGCAGTGTTCAGTGTGGGAAGTGATGGAACAGATGGACCGACTGATGCTGCAGGAGGCTACAGCGACCATGATACAGCCTGGCTATTATCAGAGAAAAAGATTAATATTTTTCAGGTACTGCAGGAGAATGATGCCTACCATGCATTGAAGGAAACAGGTGGACTGATCATGACAGGAGCTACCGGAACCAATGTGAATGATGTAGCAGTGGTCTTGGTAAAAAGATAGGAACGTGGAATGGGGATGTATTGTTACAAATAATATGCCCTCATTTTATTATGAATTTTCAGAAAAATATCATAGGATAAAGAGAGAAAAGGATACAGCTGAAGATGTTAATAAGACACAAAAGATGAGAAAATAAATGTATACAAAAATGAGGTGTCTTACGGCAAATACAAAACATGAAGATGCGATTATGAAAATGGGATTTGGCTATTTTCGTGAAAGCATATTGAAGAGGCTGGGAATTAATTACGAGTTTGTTGCAGAAGAGCCGACAGAGTTGATTGAATTTCAGACAACAGAGACTGATTGGAAGGATTTACTACGATTTGAGGCTTATGAAGCAGTAACAGCTCACAAAAGAGAAAGGAAAGTATTAACCTATGTAATTTATTCTGGCAATCAGGCACAAAAGAGCTGGTGATTCTGCGATTTTCATCATAGAAGTCTGTAAAAATCCAAAATAAAATTAAGGAAAACTTCACACATTTTCCACATATTTTCATGCTATACTGAATATGACAGAAAAGTAAGAGGTGGAGGAAAAAGGATTATATGAAAAAAAGAAGATCGTGTTTCAGAATACTGCTTTTGAGTGTTCTGATGTTGATGGCGATGGCAGTGCCGGTATCTGCAAAGACAAAAGTGGCATCACCGGCGAGCTTTCGCGTACAGTCCCAGGGAGATTTGAATGCAACCTTAAGATGGTCGAAGCGGAGTGGATTATCTGGCTATGTGTTATATCGGTACGATACTACATCAAAGACTTACAAACTGGTAAAGAAGATGTCTGGAAGCAGCTACACCTGTCAGGTATCCAAGCTGACAGAGGGAAAGAAGTATCGCTACAGACTGAAGGCATATAAAAAGAGCGGCGGAAAGATTGTATACAGTTCTGGATCAGATATAGAATTTACAGCAAAAGCGATGTCGGAAAGTATTAAGTCTATCCGCAGACCGAGATACACAGTGAAGACAAAAAAGAAAGTGACCGTAAGAGATGCAACGGCAAAGAAAAATGTGACGCTCGCAAAGAATACCAGTCTTACGGTTAGTGCAAAGACCGGAAAGACCGTGACAGGCTATCTGAAAAATGGTCATAAGATCACGATAAAGCGCAGTTACCTGAAATATACCGGGCTGGATTCTTCCAGTAAAAAAGATTATTCCAGAAGCCTGAAGGAAGAATTTGTGAATCAGAAGATGTATGCCAGCAGCACGGACTGGCTGATCTGGGTATCAGAAAGTACTTATAAGGTGAATGTATATAAAGGAAGTAAGGGAAAATGGAAGCTTCAGGAGTCTTTCCCTTGTTGTATCGGAAAATGGAGTACCAGAACTTCCAGTGGGGTGAAACGAATCTTAGGTTATGGTGCGCAGAAGTATGGTGGCCCTGTGATTTTGTTCTCGGTCGGAGATGGTACACCGGAAGTGCCGGAAGGATGTGCATTCCATCGGGTAGTGGACAGCAATATCAGCAAGGCAGTATCCAATGGGTGTGTCAGACTGAGAATGGATGCGTTGTTGTATATCTATAGAAATTGTAAAATTGGAACAAGAGTAGTTGTATATTAGAAAAATAGTTCAGGAATTGCTTTAGCGAAGCAATCCCTGAACTATTTTTTTGCGGTAAATAAGACAAGAAGTGACAGCCGACACAGCTTCTGCGATCCAGAAAGCGTGCCATACACCGGTGGCACCGATCAGTTTGCTTAACAGGAAGGCAACTGGAACAATCACTACAAGATATCTCATAAAAGAGATGATCAGTGACAGTGCACCCTGTCCAAGGCCTTCCATAAGTCCGCTGGCGGTAACGGATATAGAAGAAACAAGGAAGCCAATGCTAATGATACGCAAGGCGGTACATCCTGCAGCAATTGTTTCTGGATTGGAAGTAAACAGTCCCATCAGCCAGGACGCAAATGTCATGCAAATGATAGTTCCGGTCAGCATGACACCTGCTGTCAGTGCCAGCGCGGTTTTAAATACATTTCTTACTCTCTGATATTCACCGGCTCCATAATTGTATCCTGCGATTGGCCGGATACCCTGTACAATACCATTGGCAGTCAGGTAAATAAAAGTCTGCAATTTATAATAAATTCCAAGCACCAGGACGTAGACGGCAGAAAAAGAAGCAAGAATACCATTTAGTGCCGTGATCATCAGAGACGGCAGTGCCATGTTCAGTGCAGCAGGAATTCCCACACCATAGATACGACCACACAGTTTGCGGTCAAACATGCCTTTTCGTATGCGGAGGCGAAGAGGCAGAGGATTTTTCAGATAAATGATGAAGTATAGTACCATTGGAACGATCTGGCCGATTCCGGTAGCCCAGGCAGCGCCGGCGATTCCCATTTCCGGCACCGGACCCAGACCAAAGATGAAGATCGGATCCAGAACAATATTGGTAATACATCCACAAAGCATGGTAGTCATAGTGATCATCATTTGTCCCTCTGCCTGGAAGATCTTTTCCATAGCGATACTGATGGTGATCGGAGTGGTAAAACCAAACACAATATAAGAATAGGTCAGTGCGTAAGAGATCACCGATTCATCCTGGGTAAACAGATGCAGGAAAGATGGCACAATCAGAACGCAGACAAAGGTCAGAACCAATCCATGAATCACGCTTAAGACCATACCAAGAGAGGCTGCATCATTTGCTTTTTCGTGATCCTGGGCACCCAGGTAAAAAGATGCAGCAGTATTCAGCCCAATGCCAAGACCAACGGCGACTGCATTAATCAAAATCTGCAAAGGATATACCAGAGAAAGAGCCGTCATGGCATTCTCGCTGATTTTGGCTACAAAATAACTGTCAATAATGTTGTAAAGAGAATTCACCAGCATGGATAAGACCATTGGAAGAGACATGGACAATACCAACGGTAAAATCTTCTTTTCTTTCATAAACGTCTGATTCATAAGTTCTCCTTTTCCACAAAAAAACGTCACATCACCAGGAGGGTGATGTGACGAAAAATAAACATGATTGTTTAGAAAAATTCACATAAGTTTTGGACTTACAAAATAGCATAGAAAAAGTGGGATGTCAAGAATATTTTTCATTCAAGTTGAGCTATCAGGGGATGGCGTGATGTAAGAAATGGTAGATGACAGCGGATGTAAGAAGAATGATCATTTCCGTGGCTGGAATGCTGTGGGTTGTCCGGAAGATGACAGCGGATGTAAGAAGAATGATCATTTCCGTGGCCGGAATGTTTTGGGTTGTCCGGAAGATGACAGCGGATGTAAGAAGAAGGATCATTTCCGTGGCCGGAATGCTGTGGGTTGTCCGGAAGATGACAGCGGATGTAAGAAGAAGGATCATTTCCGAGGTTGGAATGCTGTGGGTTGTCTGGAAGATGACAGCGGATGTAAGAAGTATCTTCATTTCCGGGGCTTGTAAGCCCCGGGATATCCGATATGTATCTGAGAGAGTTGCATTTTTTAATCAATCAAATCATTCTGAAACCTGGACAGGTGTTCATATGGCAGAATCAGTCGTCCCCGGTATAATCCGCATCCATCGTTGATGAGGCTGTTGTTGATAGCTGCGAACATATTCACATCCAGTTCGGATAAGTCCAGCTGCAGCAGGCGCATGCCTCTGGCATAGGCCTCATCAAAGTAGATGTTTTCACCCCGTGGGATCAGATCCCGCCTGGAACGTTCGTTTTCCTGATGCTTTTCGTAATTCATATGGTTGGCAGAACCGATTTCAGCGATATCATCCATGGTTTTGGTGCGAAGCTGCATCTCCATATAGGACCTTGAGCTGTTATCGTAAAACGTGATATGCAGGGAGCGGTAACCGTAGATATTCTGGTCGCAGATATAATCCCGGTAATAAGGCTTCACATCCTCATTCATAAGTGGGGAAGTACTGTACTTTACCCCGTTGGCAGACTCCGTGGTAAATCCACGTTCTTCCAGGAATTCCGGAAGGACGTTAGCGATCTGATACAGATACTTCAGTTCTTCGGTTTCCCGGTCCTGCCCTGGCTTCAGATGGCATTTCGGAATGGAAATGACGATACGATAGGCAATCAGATCCCGAAAGCAGTTTAATTTGTTTTTCAGTTCTGCTACTGGCGGGTAAGTGCCATGTTCACTGTAATAATCCGAAATGTACTCCACAATATAGCCGTTGAACTTCTCCTCTGCACGGATCAGGGACTTGATGCGTCCCTTGAACGTAAAGGCCAGAAACGGGTATTCTTTCGCCATATATTTATAAAATTCCCGGATCTGCTGAGACTGCGCAGTCAGGAAGTCGTTGTGTTCCAGTAGTTCTTTGATCTGCAGAAGAAAGTTGCAGTGCACCAGGTCGATCTCATTATGAGTGCGTTTGGCATCCTTTCGCAGATCAGTGATATATTTTAACAGTATTTTCGGGATGGTATCCCCGGAATACAGGTAATCATTTAATGTAATCATAAGTATAGTCTCCTGTGAACGGACAAATGTCTTTCTTACATCATATCACAATTCGATATGCATTTCATCCATGATTTCAAAAGCAATCAGAAGTTCCAGACGAACTTTATGATCTTCCAACTTCAGTTCAGAGATTTCCAGAATTCTTTTTAACTGATACAGAAAAGTAGCTCTTTGCAGATAAAGCTTTTTTATGGTATTGGCAATATGCATGTTTTCACGAAGATAGACTTTCAGAGCATTGGTAAAATGCCGGTGATTTTCAAGGTCATATTCTATAAGCTTTGCCAGTCCGGCTGGAATCAGAGATTCTATGCAATGACCGTTTTGGGCAGACTTCATCAGATCTGTCAAAGCATAGTTATCGTAACGGAACATCCAGAACATGGGATCTCGTCTGTTGCCAACAGACAGCGCAGTCAACGTTTGAAGATAGAAGTCTCTGGCAAGCTTCAGAGAAGAAAATTCACGGCTGATCCCTGCTTTCATCAGACCTTCGCGAAGGATATAGACCAGTTGCTGCAATAATTCATTTTTATCCAGTGTACTTCGGGACAGGTTGAACAGGATGATAATATCATCGTTTCTCAAGAGAGTAATGCTGGCGGGAAGCGTATTCTCAATACGAATAGCAACTGGAGATGTGGTACGAACTTTTTTATCATACTGACTGCCCAGTACGGTTGCGCAGAGATAACGGTCATTTGCTTTCCAGCCCAGATTGTTCAATGCAATATGCAGTTCCTTTTCGTTTACTGTATTGCCCTGAAAAAGAGCCTCCAGACACTCGTCTAAAAAACGTGGATGATTGTTCAAAGTAAGCTTCTTTTTGTCCATCATATATGCGATGAAATCGGCCAGATAAACAAGAAGAGTATAATCACTGTCTTTCAGTGGCCGGTCAGTTTCCAATATCATCAGACGTGCAACATATACACCATCGATACGGATATTGTAAAAAAGAATACGGTATCCCCATCTGGCAGCGGAAAAAATAGCCGGTTCCAATGCATTGATGGTTTCATTATATTCTTTATCAATTTTTAAATCTTCGATTTCCTCGTCAGGAAGATACTGATTTAGCTCATTTTCAAAGTAGATCTGATACTGTCTTGGTTTTTTGCGTTCGCTGTAAAAGAGAAGACGCATATCCTCAGAATACAGAGAAACAGGATTCCAGAGAAATTTTAGTATGGCGTTTCCAAATAAGTTCAAAGCGGCATCCTGACGAACAAGCTGATTCATTTCCCGATCCATCTTTTCAAAGTCCTGAAAAAGTTTGCGCAGGTCTTCGTAGATATCCAGAACCGTATGATCTTCGCCCAGCAAAATAATATCAGCACTGCAGGAAGTAATATCAGTTCCAGGTGCGCAGGGGCAGATGAAACATCCGCTTTTCAGGTTATTCAGTTCTCGTTTCAGGTCATCCGGTAAAATAATGATAACCAGGTTTTTTTCAGGAGAAAGTTCGGGACGATAAAAGGTAATGGACTCCAAAGGACGGTCCAGGACACTGCTTTTCAGGAGAGAGCGATGTGCCGGAATACCCAGGTAATCCCTTATGATATAACTGTTTAAATTCATGGCTGTCCTCGTATTTATATATTTTATATAAATAGATTACAGAAAAACACGTATTTTGTAAATAGATTTTTGCAATATAATTGTGATATTTTATACATGCAAACCGATATATTGCATGAATATAGTATATTTTAAACAAAATAAGTTGCGAATACAGATGATATCAAATTGAGAGCATTTATATATTGTATAGAATTGGAGGGCGTATTATGTCATTAGAAAAGGGTTTTATATCATGTCTTCCTGTTATCGTTTTAATTATTCTCGTCATGACGACTCACAGAATGACAGAGTCTATGCTGATATCCTCTCTGCTGGCAGCTGTTCTTGCCTATGGAACGGATTTCCTTTCCGGGTATGTAGAGATGCTTTATCAGGCATTGTCCAATTCATCTTATCAGCTGCTTCTGATTGTAGCCTGTTCTTTTGGAGGAATGATTATGCTTCTGGAAAAAAGCGGCTCACTGTTTGGCTTTCAGCGATTTATGATTCGTTTCTGCACTACCCCACAAAGGACAATGGTTCTTACCTGGATGCTGGGAGGAATTATTTTTATTGATGATTACCTGAATGCCCTGGCAGTATCCGTTTCCATGAAAGGATTGTCGGATCATTATAAGATTCCAAGGGAACATCTGGCCTATACCATTAATTGTATGGGAGCATGTGTCTGTGTGCTGATTCCGGTGTCCAGCTGGTCAGCTTTTGCAATTGGTTCGCTGGCAGATTACGGGTTATGCGCATCGGATTATTACAGAGCAATACCATATATGTTTTATCCGTTTTGCTGCCTGATTATTTCACTGCTGCTGGCATGCGGGAAATTTCCGCTGATTGGAGATATGAAAAAAGCGTATGCAAGGGTGGCACAGGGGGGAGCGGTTTTGCCGCAGAATACGGCCGCAGAAAATCTGCAGGAACCGACTGAGGAACAGAAGGAGCAGGCATCCATATGGAATTTTTTGATACCTATGGGGTGTCTGTTTGCTGGAATGGTGTGCTTTGGAAGCAATATTATTGTTGGAATACTTCTGGCATTAGCTTCGATGTTTGTTTTGTATTGT
Source organism: uncultured Marvinbryantia sp. (assembly GCA_934408725.1). Classification (GTDB taxonomy): domain Bacteria; phylum Bacillota; class Clostridia; order Lachnospirales; family Lachnospiraceae; genus Marvinbryantia. The sequence goes on along the minus strand of CAKRVB010000020.1, from coordinate 38,822 downwards.
ATAAAAGGAAAAATGAAAATTACAGAGTTTACGGACTACTTTATCGAGGGTATTACAGATATGGTTCCGCTCCTGCTGACGATCACTTTGGGATTTGCCATGCAGAATGCTGTGGAACAACTGGGATTTAATGAATTCGTACTGGCAGTCTGTTCACAGACATTAAGCGTGGAATGGATTCCGGTGATTGCCTTCCTGGCAGTTGGAATGGCAGCATTTTTTGCAGCATCATTCTGGATGCTGATTGTCCTGACATTCCCGATTTTTATACCGCTGACGCAGGTGATGGGTGGAAATACCGCCCTTGTCATTGCGGCGATTATGTCCGGAGTGGCGCTGGGAAGTCAGGCATGTATTTTTTCGGATGCGGTTTTTATGGTTGCATCGGGAACCGGTGTTACGAATGATGACCAGTTCCGTACGATTTTGCCATATGTTGCTATAGGAACAGTGGCAGCAGCGATATTGTTTCTAATTGCAGGATTTTTGCAATAAAAATAAAATTTAAGGGGGTACCATATGTTAACAAAGAGAGAAAATTTACTTGCTACAATCAGAGGAGGAAAGCCGGATCGTTTTGTAAATCAGTTTGAATATATGAATATTGTATATTCCCATCCGTTTGATCTGAGGGATCCTTATCCACAGTACGGAGAAAGTAATGTGGTCAATTCATGGGGGGTGACGATTTCCTGGCCTGAAGGAACTCCTGGTGCATTTCCGGTGCATACTCCGGATCGCATTGTATGTAAAGATATCGAAGAATGGCAGAATTATGTAAAAGCTCCGAAAATGGAGTATACAGATGCAGACTGGGAACAGGCAATCAAAGAGGCAGAGGCAATTGACCGCAGGGAACAGTTTGTAACAGCATTTATGGCACCGGGAATTTTTGAACGCTGTCATTATCTTATGAAGATTGAAGAATGTATGATGGCATTTTATACGAATCCGGACGAAATGCATGATTTGATCAAATATATTATGGACTGGGAAATAAAATGGGCCGATATGATGTGCGAAAAAGTTCATCCGGACTGCCTGTTCCATCATGATGACTGGGGAACACAGATTTCTACGTTTATTTCACCAGATATGTTTGCAGAATTTTATCTGGAGCCATATAAAGAGCTGTATAAATTCTATAAGGATCATGGAGTAGATGTGATCGTGCATCATTCAGATTCCTATGCAGAAACACTGGTTCCGTATATGATAGAGATGGGAATTGATATCTGGCAGGGTGTAATGACTACCAATAATATTCCGGAAATGATCAAAAAATATGGAGACAAGATTGCATTTCAGGGTGGAATCAATTCTGCTACACTGGACCATCCGGGATGGAATAAGGAAGAAATTGCAAAGGAAGTACGTCGTGTCTGCACAGAATATGGAAAGAAATCTTTCATTCCGAATTTGTCACAGGGCGGAGATTTCTCGACATTTGACGGTGTATATGAAGCTGTTTCGGAAGAGATTGACAAAATGAGCAAAGAGTTGTTCTAGTGATAGATGGGGGTAATGTGATGAAAAAGAAATATACATTTCCGGTGATCATGCTGATCCTGGTCACATTTTTAAGTAATATTGCAGTTATGGGCGTGCAGTTCTACACCGTGATTATGACGCAGCTGTATGCAAATTATGCAGAGTGGGTAGTAAATCTTACCATGTCATTACCAGGACTGGTTGGAATGTTTGCCTGTCTGATATGTGGAAAAATCTGTGATAAAATGGATAAAAAATGGATGTTCGTAATAGGAATGATTTTGTTTGCCATTACAGGAACGAATGTAGGTGGTCTGGCTTACAACAGTGACCTGGGTATGATTATTGCAGCGGCCTTTAATGGCGGTATCTGTTATGGTATGGTCAGTGTATCTATGGTGGGCATTATCAGTGACTGCTTTGAAGATGAAGAGCAGCGTGGCACAGTAATGGGATGGTATAATGGCGCGATGGCATTAGTTGGTGCAGTCTTAAGCTTTTGCTTCGGAATGATTGCTTCGGTTAACTGGAAAATGGCATCTCAGTTAAACTGGATTTCTCTGGTTGTTGTAGTGCTTGGCATCATTTTTATTCCGGCTTGTCCTCCACAGGCAAATACAGGAACGGCAACAGAGGAAAAAGCAAAAGGAAGCAAGGGATGGGCAAAACGTCTGATTCCTCTCGTGGCAGCATTTTTCCTGGTAAGCTTTGCAGCAATGTCGGTTATGACTTATATTGATTTGTATGTAACAGGTAACAATCTGGGAGGTGCGTCTCTCACCGGTTTATTTGGAACAGTACAGACCATTGCATCTTTTATTGCATGCACATTCTTTGGAGTTACTTACAAGAAACTGGGATCCAGATTATCGATTCCATGTTATCTTCTGATTGCATTTGCTATTTTACTGATGTTCCTCGCACCATCAAAAGCAGTGCTGCTGATTGCATCGGCAATCTTTGGAGCATCCTGGGGAACGGTTTATACCTATTGGTTTGTACGTGCAACAGTGGTAGTTCCGGAGAATATGGTTGGCACGGCAACTGGAATTGTAACAACTGCTAACTCATTGTCCTATCTGCCAATGGCATATTTTATGACCGGCATGATGAGCGCTATGCATATTGACAATTTTAAGAATCTGTTTCCAATCTACATAGGAATTATTGCAGTGGTATTTGTGGGAGCTATTATTTTAAATGGCAGAAATAAAGAATAAAGAGATAAAGTAAAATGAATCTATATAGAAGCAGCAGGTGCAGTGAAATAGAACTGTGCCTGCTGTTTTTTTGAAATTTATTCTTTGCAAATGTATGATTTCGTTTATAATGAGAGTGTGTGAATTCATGTATGATTCTGAATTTATAAATTTGCAATAAACGAAAGGAAGCGGGAATGAAAAAAATAATTACAGTACTCAGCCTGATAATAGTTCTGGCATTGGGATTTGGTATTTATAAGGTAAATGGAAAAGTAAACAGCCTGGCCACGACGGTTCAGGCCATGCAGGAGGAAAGTCAATCGGATCCACGTCTGGATATGATTCCGGATCTGGATCCTCAGGGAACTGGATGGAAGGTAACACAATTTGGTGATGCTACAAAAGATCAGGAAAATTGTTATACCATTACGACGGAAAGCGGACTGGTAATTGTAGACGGAGGTTGCAATTATGAGGTGCCGAGGCTGCGAAAAATCATTGCCCAGTATGGCAATTCTGTAGAAGCGTGGATTCTGACACATCCACACCCGGATCATATCAACGCATTTATGACGATTTACAATGATCCGCAGGGAGTTGTGATCAACCATATCTATACAGCTGAGCATCCGAGTGAGGAACTGATGAAGGAAAATGCGGACTGGGATGATTACAGCGCACTGGAGCAGTTCCGCCAGATGGATATTCCACTGGAATTTGTACATACTGGTGATGAGTTGAATCTGCTGGGCGGTCTTAAGGTAGAGATCTTGTCAGCTTACAGTGATCGCGTGGACGAACTGTCAGACGACCTGATGAATGATGGGGCGATTATGTTCCGGATCAGTGGAGAAAAGGATAGTATGCTGTTTTGCAGTGATGTGGGAAAAGCATTGACGGAGGAATTGATTGATACTTATGGAGAAAAACTGAAATCTGATTATGTGCAGATGGGACATCATGGCTATGGTGGACCGAAAGCGGCATTTTATGAGCTGGTGGCACCGAAGGCAGCATTTTTTGATGCACCGGCATGGCTGATAAACAGTGACAGTAAACGTAGTACAAAGAAAAAGATGGATCTGATGGAAAGCATGGGATGTACGATTTTTACTTTCTTCACTGCACCGAATCAGATTATCATACAGTAAAGAGTGTATATTTAAGAAACAGGAGGATGAAAAAAATGAAGCTGGAGAATTTTGAAGGATATACCTATGTGGACGGCGGCGTCTGCGCAGCAAAGGGATTTGTTGCAAATGGATTAAATTCAGGAATTAATCCTGATAAAAAGAAAAACGATATGTGCCTGGTATATAGCCAGGAACCTTGCAGTGCAGCAGGTGTGTATACACAGAACAAAGTAAAAGGTGCGCCTGTGATTGTGACCCGTGAGAATCTGAAAAAAAGTCACGGTATTGCCCGTGCGATACTGGCAAATTCCAAGAATGCCAATACCTGCAATTTTGATGGTATCGAGATTGCAGAAAAGGCGTGCCAGCTGGCAGCAGATCAGCTGGGGATCAAACCGGAAGAGGTCATCATCGGATCTACCGGTGTCATTGGACAGAGACTTTCTATTCAGCCGTTTGAGGACTATATGAAGCCTCTGGCAGAAGGAATGACAGCAGATGGCAATGACCGTGCGGCTTATGCAATTATGACCACTGATACGGTGATGAAGCAGGTGGCAGTAGAATTTAAAATAGGGGATGCCATCTGTCGTATGGGCGGCATGGCAAAGGGAAGCGGAATGATTCATCCGAATATGGCTACTACCTTGAATTTCCTTACTTCTGATGTGGCGATCACACCGGAACTGATTCAGAAAGCGTTAAGTGATGTGGTAAAAGTTACCTATAACTGTCTCAGCGTAGATGGAGATACTTCTACGAATGATACGGTAACGGTTATGGCAAATGGACTGGCTGGAAATGAGCTGATTGACAAAGAAGGTGAAGCGTACGAGATTTTCCGCCAGGCACTGTATATTGTCATGATGAACATGACCCGTATGCTGGCAGCAGATGGCGAGGGTGCAAGCAAGCTTCTGGAATGCAGCGTAACTGGTGCACCAGATCAGGATACTGCTATTATCATTGCCAAAAGCGTGATTCGCTCCCCGTTGCTGAAATGTGCTATGTTTGGAGAAGATGCCAACTGGGGACGTGTGCTGTGTGCTATCGGATATGCGGAAGCGGAATTTGATATTGATAAGGTGGACGTAGATTTTGAATCAGAATTTGGAAAAATTGCAGTCTGCAGAGATGGATCCGGTGTGGAATTCTCAGAAGAGGAAGCCGCAAAGATCCTTTCTGCAGAAGAGATTCATATTCTGGTGGAACTCAAGCAGGGCAAAGCACAGGCCAAAGCCTGGGGCTGTGATCTGACCTATGATTATGTAAAGATCAACGGAGACTATCGTTCATGAGCCGATGGGGGTGGGAGCCACTGGGGACGGAGTTTTCTGGCGCTAGAGAGCCAGAAAACTCCGTCCCCAATGGTTTATTTCACGATAAAATCTGCGAAAGCAGCACGCACCAGACCAGCCAGATCCTGCGGAGAAAGCTTCAGGGTATAGCCGATGCGCCCGCCACTGACGTAGATCTGATCATATTTTTGGGCACTTTCCTGAATAAAAGTCGGAAACTGCTTTTTCATGCCAATTGGGGTACAGCCACCTCTTACATATCCGGTCACAGCAGTGATATCTTTTACATGGATCATCTCGATGGATTTTTCGCCGGCTACTTTGGCAGCCAGTTTCAGATCTACTTCTTCTGCAATAGGTACTACGAATACGTAGTAGGCTTTGCTTTTGCCCTGGGCAACCAGGGTCTTAAAGGACTGCTCGATGGGAGCACCGGTCTTTTCAGCGGTATGCAGACCATCGATAAATTCATCACATTCATAAGAAAGCAGTTCATACGGAATTTTATTCTTATCAAGAATGCGCATAGCATTTGTCTTTACTTCTTTTGCCATAATATCAATTCCTCTCATATATCTATCAGATGTTAGAAATTCAGGTTGGTATGACCAATCTGAACAGTAATCATTTTAGCACAGATCATCATAGAATCAAGACTCATTTTTTGAAAAAATAATTTGCAGAAACTTGTCAGAAACTGTCAGGAATGGTACATTATAATTAGCTGTTCAAAAATAAAAATATCTGTAAAGACATGGAATGAACATGATGAAAAATCCGAGAGGAAAAGAAAAATGGCAGAAGAAAAGAAGAAAACAGAGGATGCGGGAAAACAGTCACGGGACGGAATACTAACTGCAAAAATGCTGGGTGGCTTTTCTCTTCAGTATCAGGGACGGGAGATTGTGCTGGACCGGAATACATTGTCCAAGACAACACAGCTGCTCCAGATATTGCTTCTGGCTGGAAAAGAGGGCGTGGCCAAGACTAGCCTGATTGATGCACTTTATGGCCGGGATGACAGTGTGGAGAACAAGAATGGAAGTCTGAACAATACCATTTTTCGTATGAGAAGGCAGCTGAAAGTGGCCGGATTACCGGAGAGCAACTATGTAGTCATTCGAAGCGGTATGTGTTATTGGGATGAGAGCATTCCGGTAAGTATCGATGCATTGGAGTTTGGAGAAAAGGCGCGTCAGGCACGGCTTGCAGACAATTTGGAGAAAAGATTGAATTACTGCATAGAAGCTTGCCATATCTATACAGGAGAGTTTCTCCCGAGTATGATCGGGGAAGACTGGGTTACGGTACGGAATGCAGCGTATCGGGAACAGTATTTTTACTGTATGAATGAAGCATGTCAGGAACTGATGACCAGAGAACGCTATGAGGAACTGGTGGAACTGGCTCATGCGGCAGCTGAGATTTATCCGTTTGAAGAATGGCAGGAGTGGGAGATCGACGGCCTGATTGCTCTGGCACGGTTTAAAGAGGCCATGGAAGTATATGAGCGGACAACGAAAAAGACGCTGGATGAACTTGGGCTGGCACCATCTCCGGAGATGCTGAGACGTTTCCGAATCATGGGAGAGCGAATGTCTCAGGCGGCAGGTGCGATTGATGATATCCGCCGCAGGCTGGTAGAAAAAGAAAAGAAAAGAGGTGCGTATTTCTGTACGTTTCCGAGCTTTGTGGATATCTACCATGTATTCAGCAGAATCATGGAGCGAAAGGGAATCTCGGTATTTATTATGCTCTGCACTCTGAAGAATCAGAAGAACCAGGTGTGTGGAGATGAAATGGGGAGAGACCGGGAAGTTTCCCATCAGTTGTCTGAAGCGATCCGCATTTCTCTTCGCAGTGGAGACTTTTATACCAGATACAATTATTCACAGTATCTGATCATGCTGTCAGAGATTCAGCAGGAGAATTGTGCAATTGTTTCCCACCGTATTGAACAGAATTTTCAGAAGCTGGGGGAAGTAAAAGGGTACCGTATTGACTTTTATGTTGCTTCCGTCGCAGAGATCTGTGAAGAGGGCGAGAAACCAAAGCCAGAGAAAAAATTTAAAGAGAAAAAGAATATGTGGAAATAGTTTACGAAATAGAAGTTCTGATATAATAAAAGCGTAACATCAGGTGTAGTCTAAAAGAGGAAAAATACGTGGAAAACAAAAAGAGATCCGGAACCTTTGTGGTTCATATCAAATGTTGTGAAAATGCGACCTGGCAGGGTGATGTTACCTGGGCCGAGGAGAATAAAAAAGAAAGCTTCCGCAGTGCGCTGGAGCTGATTCGCCTGATTGACGGTGCACTGGATATGTCGGAAGAATAGGACAGGAGACAGAAAACATGGCGGAATATAGAATGAATATTTCGGCACCGAATATAGTAAATGTGTGCATAGACCGGATTACAGAGACGGAAAAGCAGGGGAGAATGTATGACTGCTACAGCCGGGAACCGTTTCGGTTTCAGAATGAACTGCAGCTGATGCGAAAGATGGAAGAACTGATGGACTGGCTGGATTATCCGCAGAGTTCTATGAAGACCCGCAGTTATCAGAAAACAGAGCGGGAAAAGCAGGCAGATCAGCCAGAAAAAGTATGGAGCTGTGAAGAGATGCTGCAGGAACGGGGAGCCAGAGGAACAATGGAGATTTATGTGCAGTACAGACAGAATGCGACCTGGCAGGGAAAGTTTTTATGTGTAGAGACGGGTGAGACACAGGAATTTTTCAGTATGCTGGAATTGCTGAAGATCATAGATAATGAGTATTAAGATGAAAAACCACGGAAGCTCAGAAAGCTGTTCCGTGGTTTTTCATTTCATATCGTCGTTCTCTGTCGCAGATGATCCATTCATCCAGCGTCAGCGGCGTATAATCCGAATACATGCAGAAGCAGTTAATCATATTGCATGGAATATGGACTTCCTTTCCGTTGCGGTCAGTACGGCGGGTACTTCTTGTGATATCCTGAAACCGTTCGATCAGGCGTTGATCCATGGTGTCATGCACATGTCCGTAGAGCATGTAAGTCTTTTCTTCCCCTTTTTCATTGCGGTAATACTGGCCGTTATAACACATGATCGGATAATGGCTGAGAATGATTTTTCGTTTATTATCTTTTAATTCCTCGTAATGCTTCATCCATACGAATCGGTCGGTACGATAAGCATTATTTTCATGAAAACGGTCATGGTTGCCGATGATGAGATATAACCGGCCGTTCAGCCGGTGCAGAAGCTCTTTGGTCTCATCAGGTTTCCCCCAGGACAGATCTCCCAGGATCACTACTTCATCATTGGGACGCACTTTGGCGTTCCATTTTTTTAGCATATAAGCATTCATCTCTTCCGTGGAGCCAAATCCGCGGCAATCCATCTTGTCATTCAGTTCTCCATGAAAAAAATGACAGTCAGAAATATAATATCTCATAAATTCTCCTCTATTGGTTCCAGCTTCCGGAACCATATTCGTTGCGGTATTCCTGACGCTTCAGCTCCAGATACAGCTCTGCATTTACTGCATGCTCATAAGGATAAACGAAAAAGATTCCGGCAAGGCCAAAGGTCAGAATACTGACATAATCCCACAGGAAGAAGGACCAGTCCAGTACAAAAGCACGCCATTTCTGACCGTGCATCATTTCTTTACTCTTCTGGAAGACTTCTTTGCGCCGCATCTCAGGATATTCTGCCAGCAGATATGGCACCATGCGGTATTCATAGGACTTGATAATGCCCGGGATCACCAGCAGAAGAGACCACAGTGTAATCATAATGTCTCTCCATAAAAGGTTCAGGACAATATTCATATAATTGCGGTCACGGAAAGCCATGGTCAGTCGGTTCAGGCTGGTCTGTTCCTCCGGCTTTTTCGCATTATCCAGAAAGAATCTGGCGCCGCCCACACAGATCGGTTCCAGTACCAGAATGCCAAGCAGCATCAGCAGAAAAGAACTGGCACCGCCGAGAAAATCAGAGATATAGTCCCATACAACCTGCATCGGACCCATGACAAATCGACGCAGCATCTGCAGGGATGGATTCTGAGCCAGTTCCTGGGCCTGTTCATAAATACTCTCATAGGCACTGTCGGTCAGCTCACCATTTTCATTCGTTAAAGTAGCAGCGGTATCCGGATCCTGTGCCATCTGTACCAGCGCCATACTTTCATAATAAGCATCACTGGCATCCTGTACGGTAGACGTCGAGGAGCCGCCAAAGGTCTGGCTGCCTGCCGCAAACAGCAGGATAATGCCGGCCAGCATACATTTCAGATAGTTGGCCTTCAGAGCTGTTTTGGCATTTCTCTTTAAATCAGAACGTTTCCACATATCTGTAAACCTCCATATAATCTTGTGTTGAATCAGAAGAATGTCTCCGAGAGGCAGGTTTCTGCTCAATATTCGTATCATTATACTACAAAGAAAGTGCATATGCAAAATATTTTATTTGGCGCCGATTCCCGCTATGGTACCCCGGAAACAGCAAGAATCAGTATTTCCGGGGTAGAAGCAGAATGAATCAGTATATAGAATAGTGCAAGAAAACAAGACATGAAAAAGTAAACAAAAATCATTACGTCAAATTGTATAAAATGATGATTCGTGAAATTATATTACATACATATTGACAAAATAAAATTTTATTTTATAATGTAATTACAACAAAGAACTGGTATAAATGCTCAAGAAAAAAGAAGCTATTTATACAAAAATGGTCGAAATGTTTAAAAAATTTAAATGTATGGAGGGTAAAGAACATGAGACGAAGTAATTTAGTTACACGTGGCATCATCTTATCAGCAATCGCAGCTATGGCTCTTGGAGCAGCAGTATCCGCAGATGATACTACATTAGAGTTCCAGCAGTGGTGGGGAGTAGAACTTCCAGATGGTGCATTACAGGAAATCTGTGATGGATTTACAGAAGAGACAGGCGTGAAGATTGATCTTCTGAGCAACCCATATGCAGACACCAAGACACAGATCGCAGCAGGTGCAGCAGCAGGCACTATGGCAGACGTTGTTGGTCTTGACGGATCCTGGGTATATGACTTTGCAAAACAGGGATCTATCGCAAACCTGACAGAGCTGATGGAAGCAGACGGATATGATGATTCTCAGTTATCTGACCAGATCAAATATGAAGGAAATACATATATGATCCCAGTTGTTAACTTTGCATATCCACTGTTTGTAAATACAGATATCCTGGAAGAAGCCGGAGTAGAAGAAATTCCTACTACATGGACAGAGTTCCTGGATGCATGTGACAAGATCACAACCAACACAGACAAAGCAGCTTACGCTATTCCGCTTTCTACAGAAGCACCGAATGGTATCCAGAACCAGTTCAGCTCATGGCTGTGGGCTTCAGGCGGAAATCTCCTTCAGGATGGCAAACCGGCTCTGACAGACAATGACAAGCTTGCTCAGTTAGTAGACATGGTTAAGACTATGAAAGATAAAGGATATCTTTCCGATGGTGCTGAAGCAATGAAAGAACAGGATATGGTAAATGAGTTCGAAAACGGACGTCTTGCATTCATGGTAGATGGTATTTCTCACCTGACAACCATTAAGACAGAAAGCCCGGATCTGAACTTCACATTTGCTAACATGCCAGTTATGGATGACTATTCAGACAAGAGTGGTATGGACGTAGCTAACTGGGGTATCGGTATTGCAGATAACTGCGAAAACAAAGAAGCAGCAATGCAGTTTGTAGAATATCTGATGAGCCCTGAAGTAAATGCAAAACTTGCTCAGCTTGCTAATGCATTCCCAGGTAACTCCACAGCTGAACCGGACTACTCATCCAACGATGAACTGTTCCAGAAAGCATTCGAAATCTTCAGCGAAGGTTATGCAATCAATGAATTCACAGGCGCACCTACAGCAGAAGACCTGATGAGAAGCATGAACGAACAGCTTGTTCTTTACATTGATGGCGATACAGCATCTGTTGATGAAATGCTCAGTGCTACACAGGAAGCATGGGAAGCAGCTTACAATCAGTAAGAATTTGATAACAGGGCTGTACGAAAAGTACAGCCCTGTTACTTGAAAAGGAGTGAAAAAATTGGCAAATGTCTGTAATGACAAACAAGTGTTAAAAAAGAAACTGACTCCATACGGTTATCTTCTTCCAACAATTATCCTTCTGTTCATTTTGCTGGTAATACCGGTCATTATGGTTATCGGATATTCTTTTTTTGACAACGTAATTGTGAATAAGAACCCGGTATTCGTAGGGTTGAAAAATTATGCAACCGTACTTCATGATAAGAACTTCTGGAATGCAATCAGTAATACATTATTTTTTGTTATTGTCAGTATGGTGGCACATCTGGTAATCGGTATGGTATTCGCACTGGTATTAAATACCAGATATCTTGGAAATAAGACAAAAGGTATTTTCCGTGTGATTTATGCATTACCGTGGATGTTTACGGCATCCGTTATAGCCATTCTCTGGAGAATGATGCTGGATCCGAGTGGTGTTCTGAACTACTTGATGATGACGCTTCATATTACGAGTGACAAGGTTTCTTTTCTGGCAACCAGAAGTATTGCATTACAGGCTGTTACTCTGATTAATATCTGGTCTGGATATCCATTCTACATGATCAGTATTCTTGCCGGATTACAGGGTATCTCCACAGATCTTTATGAGGCATCTTCACTGGACGGTGCCAATACCATCCAGACATACCTGAGAATTACACTGCCTCAGTTAAAACCGATTCTGATCAGTCTTCTTATGCTGGACTTCGTCTGGACACTGCAGCAGTTCGCATTGATCTGGATGACCACAGGAGGCGGTCCTGTAAACGCAACAGAGACAGTCAGCACCTATATTTATAAACAGGCATTTACAAAATATCAGTATTCCACAGCATCTACCGGTGCCGTATTGTTACTGATTGTCTGCTCTATCGTTGGTGTGCTGTATGTCAGACAACAGAGATCGGAGGACTAGACATGGTTGGAAAGAAAAAGAAATCTGTACAGATTCTGGTATTTATTGTTCTTATTATAGGAGCCATATGGGCCGGCTTTCCGGTAGTGTGGATGTTCTCGAACTCGTTTAAGGGAAATGCAGAGATTTTCACATGGCCTCCTACATGGATTTCAAAGAATTTCAGCCTTTCAGCATATGGCAAAATTCTGACAAATCCGGAACAGTTAAGGTTCTTCCTTAACAGTTATGTAATCGCAGCATTAGTGGTAATTGTTACACTGATCATAGGAATCATGGCCTCTTATGCATTCAGCCGTTTCAATTTCCCTGGAAAAAAATTAATCAACACTGTTATTGTAGCGATTCAGGCAGTACCGCCAATCACACTGCTGATCCCGTACCTGAGCCTGATCGTAACACTGAAATTATACAATACATACTGGGCACTGGTACTTACCTATATGGTATTTACACTTCCGTATTGTATTCTGATGGTAACCGGATATATGAATACTCTGCCAAAGGATCTGGATGAAGCCGTTATGATAGATGGCGGTTCCAGATGGACCGCACTGTGGAAGATTCTGGTGCCAACCGCAGTACCTGGACTGGTATCTGTAGGAATGTACACATTCATGCAGTCCTGGAATGAATACCTGTTTGCACTGGCATTAACCAAGACCAATGAGATGCGTACCGTACCTGTTGGAATCAACCTCCTGATGGGACAGCATGCTTATGAATGGAATCAGATGATGGCAATGAGCGTACTTGGTTCTCTGCCGATCCTGTTCTTATTCCTGTTCTTCCAGAGATATTTCATCGCAGGTATGACTGCAGGTTCTGTAAAGAACTAGAAAAGGAGTCACTATGAGTATTTTATCAGTTGGAATGGCATTCTGTGATATCCCATTACGTCCCTGTCCGGCCAATATTATGGAACTGGATAATTACCAGATTCGTAAAGTAGAGATGCATACCGGTGGCGATGCGCTGACGGTAGCAGTGGTGCTGGCGAAGATGGGCGCAGAAGTGGAGCTGAATGCAAAAGTAGGAAATGATGCATGTGGGAAGTTTGTCTTAAGCGAACTGGAGAAAAACGGAGTTTGCGCAGAGGCGGTCACGGTGGAAGAGAATTATGCAACGGCCACATCCTATCAGCTGATTGAAGAGAATGGTCAGCGTCATTTTCTGGTAGACAGTGAAATCAATAAACTGCTAAAAAATACGGACGTGACGGATGAACAGATTCAGAAAGCGGATATTCTATTTATGGGAAGTGCTCTGGCAATGGAAGGAATGAATGATCAGGAGATCAGCGCATTATTCCAGAGAGCACACAAAGAAGGAAAAATCACTGCAATGGATGCGTCTGTGGCGGTTACGGACAGCGAAAGCTGCAAGATGAACCTGCTCAGACAGACGCTGCAGCATACAGATATATTCATACCAAGTTATGAAGAGGCAAGTTATCTTGCACAGAAAGAAAAAGTAGAAGATATTATCGAAGCATTCCGCCAGTTTCCGTTGAAAGTATTCGGGATTAAGCTGGGCGCAGAAGGTTGTGTACTGACAGATTTTAAAGAAACGATCTACAGGAAGCCGTATAAGGGCAAGCCGGTAGTCGATACAACCGGAGCAGGAGATTGCTTTATGGGTGGATTTTTATACGCATATTCGAATGGATTATCCATGGAAGAATGTGGAAAATTTGGAAGTGCGGTATCTGCATTCGGTATCTCTGCTGTCGGACCGAGTACAGCAGTTCCGGATTATGAAACAGTACTTCAGTTTATCAAAGATTCAGAAGAGGGAACAGACAATGGAATTCAGACAAAAATATGATCAGGCATTTGAATCTCTGACAGAACAGATCAAAAAACGTTCTGAAAAAGGTATTTACACTGCAATGGGTTATACCAGTAATCTGGATATTCTCTGCGATTTTCAGGTAGAAAAACTGAATGAGCTGCTGGCAGCAACAATGCAGGGTGCAGACCTGACCCAGATGAAAGTGGCTGATATGATCACCAATCAGAAAGAACTGCTGGAATCTGTCGTATATTACTGCATCAATGGAATCGGCGGTGAGGTAGATATTCAGGATCCGGAGCTGGTAAAAGAAACATTTGCCTATAAGAATGGCATGGGAGGTACAGCCGTACAGGCTGCTCTGGCACTTGCTATGATCGGCGGACCGTCCATCGTACATCTGACGGATGATTCCAAAGAAGTGTGCGATCAGCTGGTATCACCGTATGTGCGTGTTGCACTGGAAGATGGCACCCTGGGTGGTGCAGAGAAAATGCCGGGTAAGAACCCGCAGGAGTGCCACTTTATTATTCAGTTTAAAAAAGGAGATGTGATTCGGCTTGGCGATCAGGCTATTCCGATTCCATGTTCTAACCGACTGATTCTTACAAAGAATACCGTCAATGAGACGCTTCCGTTCTGGACACCGTATTTTGAATGGATCGAGAATCACGCAGATCAGGTCAGCACAAATGTGTTATCCAGTTTCAACAGCATTCTGGATATTGAGATCTTAAAAGAACGTCTGAAGTATCTGAAAGGTCATGTGGAGCGTTATCATAAAAACAATCCGGAAGGAATTGTTTATTTTGAAGACGCACATTATCACAGCTATGCAATCCGCAAATTGTGTATTGAGACGGTCTATCCATTTGTGGATATTTTAAGCATGAACGAAGAGGAACTCCAGTATACCCTGAACGAGATGTATGGTATGGAGATTGATATTGATGATATTGAGTCCTGCATCCAGGGGGTAGAGTATCTGATCCAGAAGTTTGATATTACTTATGGTATCATCGTACATACCAAAGATTATGCAATGTACGTTGGCAAGCCACTGAAGGCTGACATCGAAAGTGGCCTGATGTATGGCAATATCCTGGCGACAGCAAAAGCATCAGCCGGAGGATATGGAACAGCAGAGCAGATTCAGGATGTATTAAAACTGGATCTCAGTCCGAAAGGATGTGAATATCGCGAAAAGATTCGTAACAGCGAATATCGCGACCGTGTGATTTTGGTCCCAACAAGATACATTGACAAACCAAAATACACCATTGGCTTAGGTGATTCGTTTACCGGAGGTGTGCAGATGTGTTTTTAATACATCCCACTTTACGGTAACGACAATATAAACTTTTTTCTATGAGGAGGAAAAGAAAATGTTATACAACATGAAAGAAATCTTAGCAGTAGCAAAGGAACACAAATTTGCAATTCCTGCATTTAACGTAGCAGACTGGTCCATGTTCCTGGGAATCATGGATGAATGTGAAGCTACCAATTCACCTGTAATCATTGAAATTCATCCAGATGAACTGGCATTTGAAGGTCCTGACATGGTAGGAGCTATCAGACAGCGTGCTCTGAAATCTAAAGTACCTGTTTGTATCCATCTGGATCACTGCAGTAACTTTGGAACCATCATCGAAGCAATCCAGTGTGGTTTCACATCTGTTATGTTTGATGGAGCATCTCTTCCATTTGAAGAAAACATCGCAGGCGCTAAGAAAGTAGTAGAAGCAGCTCATCCGGTTAACGTATCTGTAGAAGCAGAACTGGGAACCATCGGTTCTACAAACCCTGATGATCTGGAAGGCGGAGCAGCTCAGATTATCTACACAGATCCTGATGATGCAGTAAAATTCGTAGAAGCTACCGGCGTAGATACTCTTGCAGTTGCAATCGGAACCTGCCATGGACTGTATCCGGCAGGCATGAAACCAGAACTGAAACTGGATATCCTGAAAGAGATCGAAGCAAAAGTAAATGTACCTCTGGTTCTTCATGGCGGATCTAACAACCCAGATAAAGAAATCGGCGAATCTGTAACACTTGGTATCTGCAAGATCAACATTTCTTCTGATATCAAAGCTGCTTACTTCACAAAGATGCGTGAAGTGCTTCTGGACAAAGGATTAAGAGAGCCGGGTGATATCGAACCTCCATGTATGGAAGCTATGAAAGAAGTTGTAAAACATAAACTTGACCTCTTCCAGACAACAGGAAAAGCTGTACTGTACTAATAATTGTAGAAAAATCTTGAAAAATTCATAAGATAAAACACGAAAACTGGAAGAAAGTTACTTATGATTTCTTCCAGTTTTTGTTATAATTACTGGTATATAAGTACAGACGGGCGGTGACGGACGCATAACATATTTCCCTGAAAGGATCAAAACGATGAAAAAAAATATAGAGGATGAAGAAGTCCTGGAAGTTATCAATGAAAAATATATGGAACTGTTCCCGGCTGAGAAGAAGGTTGTGGATGCTATTTTAAAAAAGCCACAGAACGTAGTGAACTATAATGTGGCAGATCTGGCCAAGAAAAGTGATGTCAGTGTGGCGACGATTGTGCGTTTGTGCCATCATCTGGGATATGAGGGATATTATCAGTTCCGGCTTCTGTTGTCCAGAGATCTGGGGAAAAAGCAGCATAGGGTGAAGAAAAGCGGCGATGCATTTGGAAGTTACGTGGAAGAGCTGGCGGACAGTGTACTGGCGATTGGAAAACGCCTGGATCTGGGGCAGCTGAGAGAAGTGCTGGAAGTACTGAAGAATGCGCCGATGGTACATCTGATTGCCTGCGGCAATGCCACCAATGTATCCCGTTATATGGGATTTCGTCTGGAACGTCTGGGTATCCGCTGCACCTATTCGGAGCTTCCGGAATACAGCATCAGTCATATCAATCTGGCCAATGAAGATGAAGTAGTAGTAGCGATCTCCAAGTCAGGAATCTCCAAAAGAGTGATTGATGGTATGACCATTGCAAAGGGAAAGGATATGAAGGTGATTGCGATCACAGCGAGTCTGAAAAGTGGAGTAGCCAAGCTGGCAGACTATGTGTTGAACAGCAGTGTCAGACAGGAGACCTTTGATTTTTACAATGGATATTCTTATTTTAATGAATATGTGATCGTAGACACGGTTCTGAACTTTATGGTAAATCAGGAATTGCTGGAGGCAGAGATGGCATCAGAGAGTCCTTCTGCAGAAGAAAAAGGTGTTATGCCGAAGGCAGTTGGCAGAGAGTAAGATACGGAATATATCAATGAAAAATAGAAAATGAAAGACAGTTTGTTTCGATGAAAAACAGGCTGTCTTTTTTTATGGCGAAAAAAGTGTTGACAAAACTAAAATACTAGTGTACTATTCAACTATAACAGTAATACAAAAGAAATGAAAAGGAGGGCACCATGGAATATAATCCGGCATTACCGATTTATCTGCAGGTGGCGAATGCGATTAAGCGGGACATCGTGACGGGTAAGCTGGATCTTGGGGCGAAGCTTCCGTCTGTGAGAGAACTGGCGGTAGCCTATACGATTAATCCGAATACCGTCAGCAGAGTATACAGGGAACTGGAGATGGAAGATGTCTGTTTTACCAGACGAGGTATGGGAACATTTGTGACACAGGATCCGGAGAAGGTGAAGAATATGAAGAGAGAGATGGCGGGAACACTGATTTATGAATTCCTGGAGGGGATGAAGCAGCTTGGCTTCACTCAGGAAGAAGCGATAAAGGTTCTGGAGCAGAGCGAGTTCCAGGAGAAGGAAGAAAAGTAAAGCAGGAAGCAAAATGAGGAGATGACAGAGATGATCTTAGAGAGCAGGGAAGTTACGAAGAATTATGGAAGCAAGACCGCAGTGAATGGGGTATCGTTGGAACTGGAGTCTGGACTGGTATATGCCATGCTGGGACCGAACGGCAGCGGTAAGACTACCTGGATGAAGATGGTGGCAGGACTGGTGAAGCCAAGTATGGGTGAGGTCCTTTATGAGGGCAGTCCGGTGGGAAAAGAGAGCAAGAAAGAGATTGCCTATATGTCCACCGAACCGTATTTTTACAGCTGGATGTCAGTGGCAGATGTGGGGAAATACTACGAAGATTTTTTTGAGGATTTCTCTATGGAGAAGTATCAGCAGATGCTAGAACGGATGGAACTGACGGAGGATATGAAGGCGAAGAAGCTTTCTTCCGGTATGATGGCAAAGCTGAAGATTGCAGTTACCATGGCACGAAAAGCAAAAGTATATCTGCTGGATGAGCCATTGAATGGGATTGATCTTCTGGCCAGAGATCAGATCATGACCAGCATTCTGGAAGCGATGGATAAAGATGTGACGCTGGTGGTTTCCAGCCATCTGGTGGATGAACTGGAGCGGGTAGCAGATGCGGCACTTTTTATGAAAGACGGACACCTGGTCGAACAGTGCATGATCGAGGATCTGCGCATGAATCAGAATAAGTCAGTGGTAGACTTATATCGTGAAATCTATGGACATGGGGGAGAAGGACAATGTTAAAGCTAATGAAATATGAATTTCGGAAAACAGGATTTTCCAAACTGATACTGCTGGTGGTTACGCTGGTAGCGGAACTGGCATTTCTGCTGGGGGTATTTCTGGAAAAAGACCGACTTCTGGCAACAGGTGTTATGATACTGTTTCTCTGTGCAGTGATTGGCATTGCTTATATCGGGCTGGAAAGTGTGCTGGCGCTGCACCGGGATCTGAATACGAAGCAGAGTTATATGTTGTTCCTGACACCGCACAGCAGCTATGAAATTCTTGGCGCTAAGGTGCTGGAAAATGGGATCTCCATTCTGATAACCGGTATCTTTTTCGCACTGGTGGCTGCGTTGGATGCGCTGATAGCAACCCTGTACATCGGCGGCGTAAAAGAGATGATGAATATGGTGAAGAATTTCCTGGATGTCAGTATGAATATGAATATCAGCGCAAAAGATGCAGCGTTTGTATTTTTCACGACGCTGGCCAGCTGGATGGTCTATATCGTGAATGCAGATCTGGCGGTGATCCTTTCTGCAACAGTACTGGCAGGAAAGAAAGCCAGCGGACTGGTCGCATTTGTGATCTTTATGGTTCTGTCCTGGCTGATGGGGCTGGGGCTGGATCATTTGCCGGTACTTCACAATGATGATCTGCAGTTTGTTTTGTATATTGTGGCTGCTATGGCTGTGTCAGCGGCGGTATATCTGTTCAGCGGATGGATCATGGAGAAAAAACTGAGCGTGTAACAGGAAGAGCTTGTTTTAAGGCAAATGTGACAGATGTCTACTTGAACAGCATGATGTAATTGTGTAAAATGGATATAAGGGAGCGTGAAAAGGTTCCGTTATATCCATTTTTTATGTAATAATGATATGTGGGAGGTTTACATAACATGAAAAAGAAGATGATCGCAGCAGGCCATATCTGCGTTGATATCACACCGGCAATCCCTGGGAAAAAAGTGGCGAAGATCAACGAACTGCTTATTCCAGGCAAGCTGATTGAAGTGGGAGATGCGACAGTCAGCACGGGAGGGGCTGTAGCAAACACCGGCCTTGCAATGAAGATTCTGGGAGGAAATGTTTCTCTTATGGGAAAAATAGGAAATGATGCTTTTGGCGGTATTGTGCAGAATGTGCTGAAAAGTTATGGAGCAGAAAAAGGACTGCTGATCTCAGATACTGAAGCAACATCTTATAGCGTAGTAGTGGCGGTGCCTGGTATTGACCGGATCTTTTTACATAATCCGGGAGCAAATAATGCATTTTATGCAGATGACATTCCGGCAGAAGAATTAAAGGATGCAGCGTTATTCCATTTTGGATATCCGCCGATCATGCGGTCCATGTATGTGAATGATGGAGAAGAACTGGTGAAGATGATGAAGATGGTGAAAGAGGCGGGAGCAGCCACATCGATGGATCTGGCTGCGGTAGATGAAGCTTCTGAGGCCGGACAGGTAGACTGGCATCATGTGCTGGAGCGGGTTATGCCGTATGTAGATATCTTTGTTCCGAGTGTGGAAGAGCTTTGTTATATGCTGGATAAAGAACGATTCCAGGAATGGCAGGAACGGGCTGCAGGAAGGGATGTCACAGAGATCCTGGATATAGAAAAAGATGTGAAGCCTCTGGCAGATACCTGTATGGAGATGGGAATAAAAATATTGCTGGTAAAATGTGGGGTGCCGGGCATGTATTTCCGCAGTGCTTCAAAGGAGGTATTGTCTCAGATCACAGACCGCCTGGAACTGGATATGGAGGCCTGGGCAGGGAAAGAATATTTTGAAAAAAGTTATGTACCGGAGAAAGTATTGTCTGGGACAGGAGCAGGGGACACGTCGATTGCTGCTTTCCTGACAGCGATGACAGATGGCTATACACCGGAAGAGGCTCTGCATCTGGCGGCAGGAACCGGAGCTTCCTGTGTGGCGGCTTACGATGCATTAAGTGGGTTGAAATCTTTTGAAGAACTGAAGAAAAAGATGGATGCAGGATGGGAGAAAGTAAAGTAGTCTGGGCATATAGGAGGATGCAGATATGGCGAATTATATTATGGCGCTGGATGCAGGGACAACCAGCAATCGTTGTATTTTGTTTGATGAAAAGGGAAATATGTGCAGTGTGGCACAGCGGGAGTTCAGGCAGTATTTCCCCAAACCGGGATGGGTGGAGCATGATGCAGATGAGATCTGGGCCAGCCAGCTTGGCGTGGCAGTCGAAGCAATGAACATGATTGGCGCCACGGCACAGGATATTGCAGCGATCGGCATTACCAATCAAAGAGAGACAGTCATTATCTGGGATAAGGAGACGGGAGAACCGATCTATCATGCCATTGTGTGGCAGTGCCGCAGAACTTCGGAATACTGCGATTCTCTGAAAGAAAAGGGGCTGACCGAGATGTTTCGCCAGAAGACCGGGCTGGTGATCGATGCTTATTTTTCAGCAACGAAGATTCGCTGGATCCTGGAGCAGGTGCCGGGAGCCAGGGAGCGGGCAGAAAAAGGGGAACTTCTCTTTGGAACAGTGGAGACCTGGCTGATCTGGAAACTGACAAAAGGAACTGTGCATGTGACAGACTTTAGCAATGCATCCCGTACGATGCTCTTTAATATTAATACATTGCAGTGGGATGATGAGATCCTGCAGGAATTAAACATTCCAAGATGCATGCTGCCGGAAGTGAAGCCTTCCAGCTGCATCTATGGCACCACAGATCCTTCCTATCTGGGTGGCGCGATCCCGATTGCGGGGGCAGCGGGAGACCAGCAGGCGGCACTGTTTGGACAGACCTGTTTCGAAGCCGGTGAGGCAAAGAATACGTACGGTACCGGATGCTTTATGCTGATGAATACCGGTGAAAAACCAGTTTTTTCTCAGAATGGGCTGGTCACAACCATTGCGTGGGGACTGGACGGCAAAGTGAATTATGCACTGGAAGGATCGATCTTTGTAGCAGGTGCTTCGATCCAGTGGCTGCGGGATGAGATGCGGATGATTGATTCTGCACAGGATTCTGAATATATGGCAAAAAAAGTACCGGATACCAATGGATGTTATGTAGTCCCGGCGTTTACCGGACTGGGTGCTCCGCACTGGGATCAATATGCACGGGGAACCATTGTGGGAATCACCCGTGGCGTAAATAAATACCATATCATACGTGCCACATTGGAATCCATCGCCTATCAGGTGAATGATGTACTGGAAGCCATGAAAGCAGATTCTGGTATGGAATTGTCTTCTTTGAAAGTGGATGGTGGAGCCAGTGCCAATGATTTCCTGATGCAGACACAGGCTGATGTGATCAATGCACCGGTGAAACGTCCGGGGTGTGTGGAGACTACAGCGATGGGAGCGGCGTATCTGGCCGGACTGGCAGTGGGCTATTGGAAAAATAAAGAAGAAGTGCGTAAGAATCAGGCCATTGATCGGGTATTTTATCCAGAGATCACAGAAGAAGATCGTGCAAAGCGGATCAAAGGCTGGAACAAAGCAGTAAAATATGCCTATGGATGGGCGAAAGAAGAATAAAGGGGACAAAAGAAAAGTGGCGGTTTAGAGCCACTTTTCTTTGTCCTCTTTCGTTTGGCGAGAGCCAGAAAACACCGTCCCCAATGGTTACCCAATGGTTAGCCCATATGTACGGTAACGTGATATTCTTTTTTGCCGTCTTCAAATGGAATCAGGCATCCGTCATAATCTTTTCCGTCAACGGTGACTTTCTGTACACCTTTCTGAACGTGATCTGGATTGACTACATCGATGTAGTACATTGCATCGCGGAAACGGCGGGTCAGCTGGAAGTCGCCGAAATCTTCCGGGATACACGGATCGATGGTCAGTCCTTCGTAGGAAGGCTGTACGCCCAGAATAGCCTGGGACAGGTTGCAGAAGGTCCATGCAGCGGTTCCGGTCAGCCAGCTGTTCTTTGCTTCTCCGTGGAACTTGGCATCAGCACCGGCTACCATCTGTGAGTATACATACGGCTCTGTGCGATGGATCTCGCTGATCTCTTCGATATAGGATGGACAGGTCTTCTTGTAGATTTCAAAAGCACGGTTTCCTCTGCCGATCACAGTTTCTGCAATGGATACCCACGGATTGTTGTGACAGAAGATACCGGCATTTTCTTTATATCCTGGTGGATAGGAAGAGATCTCACCGAGGTTCAGATAGTAATGGGTATAGGCTGGCTGAAGAATCATGACACCGTATTTGGTGTCCAGATGTTCTTTTACAGAATCCAGAGCTTTTTCGGCCAGACCTTCTTTTACACCGATACCTGCCATGACACAGAAACCCTGTGGTTCGATGAAGATCTTTCCTTCTTCGCATTCATGGGATCCTACTTTCTGACTTTCTGCATCGTAAGCACGCAGGAACCATTTACCGTCCCATCCGGCAGCCAGTACGGCATCGTACATTTCAGAAACTGCTTTTTCTGCTTCTTTTGCCAGATCTTCGTGACCGGAGAGACGGCTGATGTCAGCGAACGCTTTCCCATATTTTACAAACATACCTGCAATAAATACAGATTCTGCTACAGGTCCCTCAGATGGACCGGTGGTCTGGAAGGATTCGCCTGGTTCTTTGGAGAAACAGTTCAGGTTCAGGCAGTCATTCCAGTCAGCACGGCCGATCAGCGGCAGATTATGCGGGCCGAGGTGTGTGCGGGTATAAGTAAAGGAACGACGCAGGTGCTCGTAAAGGGTATCTGCTTTTTCTTTCTGATTATCGAAATCGACCATTTCATCCAGAATAGAGAAGTCGCCGGTCTCTTTCAGATAAGCGGATACAGCGGCGATCAGCCACAGCGGATCATCGTTAAAGCCGCTTCCGATGTCCAGGTTGCCCTTTTTAGTCAATGGCTGATACTGGTGATAAGCGCTTCCGTCTTCAAACTGAGTGGCAGCAATATCCAGAATACGTTCTCTGGCACGTTCCGGAATCAGGTGTACGAAGCCCAGAAGATCCTGACAGGAATCACGGAATCCCATACCACGGCCGGTTCCGGATTCATAGTAAGAAGCGGAACGGGACATATTGAACGTAATCATACACTGGTACTGGTTCCAGATATTGGCCATGCGGTTCACATGTGGATCCTGGCTCTTCACTGTGTAGCGTGCCAGAAGCTGATCCCAGTAAGCATGCAGATTATCGAAAGCTTTACGAACCTGTTCATCAGTGGCAAAACGTTCCATCAATTTATGAGCAGGAGCTTTATTGATCACATTCGGAGCTTCCCATTTCTCTTCTTCAGGATTCTCACAGTAGCCCAGCAGGAAAATCAGTTCTCTGGATTCTCCCGGCTGAAGAGTCAGATCAATCTGGTGGCTGGCAATCGGATACCATCCGCTGGCTACGGAACCAGTACATGCTCCTGCCTTTACTGCATCCGGAATGGCATTGCCATTGCCTCTGCCGAGGAAATCATCACGGCTGGTGTCAAAACCATTGATATCTGCATTGACGGTAAAGAAGCTGTAATGATTGCGGCGTTCTCTGTATTCGGTCTTGTGGTAAATAGTACTGTCTTCGATCTCGACCTCTCCGGTACTTAAGTTTCTCTGGAAGTTTGTCATATCATCCATGGCATTCCATAAACAGAATTCTACATAAGAGAAAAGAGAAATCTGCTTTTCCTGATCGGAATGGTTCGTCAGAACCAGCTTGTTGATCTCACAGGATGCATCCACCGGAACGAAAGCCAGCAGATTGGCTTCCAGCCCATTCTTAGAAGAAATGAAACGGCTGTAGCCCATGCCGTGACGGCATTCATAGGAATCAACCGGTGTCCTGGAAGGCATCGTGCCAGGATTCCAGATGGCATCCCCATCTTTAATATAGTAATACTTTCCGTTCGAATCAATCGGAAGCGTGTTGTAACGGTAACGGGTGATACGAAGCAGTTTCGCATCTTTATAGAAACTATAACCACCACAGGTGTTGGAAATCAAAGAAAAGAATCCATCTGTACCCAGATAGTTGATCCATGGAAGCGGAGTATCCGGGGTGGTAATCACATATTCTCTGGCTTTATCATCAAAATAACCAAATTTCATAACAAAAACCTCCGTAAAAAAATATCGGTATAAAATAGTAAGTATCTAAAAAATCTGTAAAGGAAACAGTTGAGAAATAATACGAAAACGATGAAGCGAAAACGAAAGTGATCTATGACTTTAGTTCAGTATAGCGGAAAGGAAATGGAAAAGCAACTGTTTTTCTGAGTTTTCTGCGTTTTCGAAAATATCTTACGAAAAGTTTCGCAACATGTATGCGTTTTGTTGTGTTTTGTACTAGTCTATATACAATGTAAATAGGATATTCTTTGTGCAACCAGACGAAGATGGCGAAATAGACAAAAAGATTCGAAAAACTATTGAACTTTTGTGCAAAAGGATATACAATACAGTTACGAAAACGATTAAGGGATTTGAATTTGACTAACAAAGAATTGAGGACACGGCGCTATGGTTTCGATGAAAGACATCGCTAAACAGTGCCATGTATCCGTAGCCAGTGTCAGCAAAGCGCTGAATGGATATTCGGATATCGGAGAAGAGACCAGGAATCTGATTATTACGACAGCACATGAGATGGGATACCTTCCGAATTCTTCTGCAAGGGCACTAAAGACAAAGAAAAGTTATAATCTTGGCGTTCTCTTTGTAGACGCCGCCATGAACGGACTGACACATGAATATTTCAATCATGTATTAGAAAGCTTCAAGTACAGAGCAGAGGAAAAAGGATACGACATCACATTCATAGCCGGCAACACAGCGGGACAGAAGATGAGCTTCTACGAACGATGCAGATACCGGGGGGTGGATGGAGTATTAGTAGCCTGCTTCAAGTATTACGAAGAAGATATTCAGGATCTGATCCGCTCAGAACTTCCGGTGGTCACCATTGACCACACCTTTGAAGGAAAAATTGCAGTTGTTTCCAACAATGTTCAGGGAATGGAAGAACTTGTTTCCTATATATACAGTATGGGACACAAAAAGATCGCATACATCCATGGAGACGATACCCCGGTGACGAGGAACCGGCTCAGCGGATTTTACCGGACCACACAGAGATATGGACTGGAGATCCCGGATGAATATGTCAGGGCTTCTTCTTACCGGAACCTGGAGATGGCCGCAAAAGCAACCAGCGAACTGCTGGATCTTCCAAATCCGCCGACCTGCATCATGTACCCGGATGATTATGCAGCCGTGGGTGGCATGAATGAGATCAGGGAACGGGGTCTTCGGATTCCGGAAGACATATCCATTACCGGATATGACGGAATCGATCTGGTACGAATGATGGAACCGAAACTTACCACACTCTGTCAGGACACCAGAAAGATCGGAAGAATGGCAGCAGAGAAGCTGATCAGCCTGATCGAACACCCAAAGACCACACTGGTGGACAAGTTCTCCGTAGACGGGGTGCTGTTCAAGGGAGGTTCGGTAGGACGTAACCGAGAATGTTAACGCAGAGGGGTCTGCGCAACAGATAAACATGAACTTTATATCATATTTTAAAATTAAAGGAGGAAGTAACATCATGAAAAAAAGACAAGTAGTTAGTATCGCACTGGCATCCGCTATGGCAGCATCTATGGGATTATCCGCTGCAGCAGCAACCGATGTAGCAGCAACAGACCTGGCTTACAAGGGAGAGCTGGAACTGATGCACTACTCCACATCAGAAGAGGCTGACGGAAATGGTGGATCTGATGCATTCCGTACTACAATCGCTAACTGGGAAGCAGCTCATCCAGACATCACACTGAATCAGAACGTTATCGCTAACGCAGAGTACAAGACAGAGATCGCTACACTGGCAGCAGCTGATGACCTTCCAGATGTATTCTTACTTCAGGGTATGAACACTATCGCATGGGCAGATCAGGGACTGGTTATGGATCTGACAGATACCATCAAAGCTTCACCATATTATGATCAGTACAATCAGGCATACTTCACACCATTCACAGTTGGTGACAAGATCTATGGATTCCCTGCACTGACAGGTGGTACTTGTACCGTAGTGATTTATGACAAGCAGATGTGGAAAGACGCTGGATTCGATACATTCCCAAGTACATGGGAAGATGTAGAAAAAGCATCTGAATACTTCAATGAACAGGGTATTACAACGATCGCATTTGGTAATGGCGGACAGTGGCAGGCTAACTCAGACTTTCTGTCAACTCTGGGTAACAGATATACAGGTCCGGAATGGTTCTCAAGCCTGATCGCAAAAGACGGTGCAGCATTCACAGATGATACATTTGTAGCAGCACTGAAAGAAACACAGCACCTGTTTAACGAAACAAAGATCTTCAACGAAGACTTCAACGCAGTAACAAACGAAGACGCTCGTGAATACTACATCTCTGGTGATGCAGCAGCATTCATCGGTGGTAACTGGGATGAATCTTACATCTGGGCATCTCTTCAGGAGACCGATAAATTCGATCAGATCGGATTTGCAGTACTTCCACAGCCAGCAGATGCAACAGAAGCTCCTAACTCACAGAACATCGGTCTTGGATACGCTGTAGCAATCAATCCTAAGGTTGCAGATGATCCTGACAAACTGGCAGCAGCAATCGACCTGGCTCAGGAACTTACAGGACCTGCATTCGCAAGCTATGTAGCTGAAAACTATGCACTTGGTGGACTTACCAAAGTTGACGATGTTGACCTTAGCGGATTCGATCAGATTACACAGGATTTCTACAACTGGTCTTATGTTGATACAGATCCTTGCGAAATCTATGACTCCTACATCGACAGTGCTGTATGGTCAGTTCTGAACACAGACCTTCAGACAATGATGAACGGCGAAATGAGCCCAGAAGACGTAGCAGCTAACGCACAGGCAGCTTACGAAGAGAACTACTTAAACAAATAATAAATAAGTGAAAAAAGAACCGCTCTGCCCGCGGCGAGAGTCAGGCAGAGCGGTTTTTTTTAAAGAAAACAGATTCACCATATAAGAATTCGCGGGGTTTTTCTTATATGATGAATTCGTCAGGAAGGAGAGGATCTGATGCTAAGTACTATCAAGCCTAGTAAAAAAACTATATTTCTCTATCTTTTGATTCCGGTAGCTTTATTTGTGTTTACGGTATTTGTGCCATTGATCACAGCACTGTTTTACAGCTTCTTTGACTGGAAGGGAGGTCCGGTAAAGACATTTTCCGGAATCTCCAACTATATACAGTTATTCCATGACGGAACGTTCTGGACCGCATTTGGACATAACATCTATCTTGTAGTGATCTGTATTATCGGTCAGGTTGGTATAGCGTTTGTACTGGTTATGATGGTAAATTCCAAACTGGTCAAATTCAAAACCATTCATCGTACCTTTGGTTTCTTCCCAAGTACGATTGCAGCTGTTTGTATCGGTTTGATCTGGAACATGATCTACCACAATCAGTATGGTATCATCAACTGGTTCCTGAAAGCTATCGGCAGACCGGATCTGTGTCAGGTATGGCTGAACAATTCCAAGTGGGTTATGTTGTATGTATCCATCCCGCTGATCTGGCAGTACATAGGTTATTATATGGTTATCATCCTTTCCGCAGTATCTTCGATCGATACAGAGATCTTTGAAAGTGCAGAGATCGATGGAGCGAATGGTTTCCAGAAAGCATTGTATATTACCTTACCACTGATTAAGAACACCATGCTGGTTTGTATCACTCTTTGTGTAGCCGGTAACATGAAAGCATTTGATAATATCTATGTTATGACAAAGGGTGGCCCTGGTACAGCATCTATGGTTATGGCGATGTACGGATATCAGGTATCCTTCAGCCAGACGAACATGGGATACGGCAGCTGTATTTCTGTAGCGATCTTCGTATTATCACTCCTGGTAATCGGTGGATCTCAGGGACTGATCAAGAGACTGACCAGAGAAAAGGAGGCATAGAGCATGGATAAGAAAGCAAAAACAAACAGACCAGGTAAACTGATCGGCGGATTTTTCATGAATCTGATTCTCTGGATTTTTTCACTGAGCTGTATCTTTCCGCTGGTATGGATGCTGTATTCTTCCCTTAAGGAAAAACGTGTATTTAATGCAGATATCATCGGACTGCCAAAGAATCCGACACTAATTAACTATATCCGCATTCTGACCAATAAGGATTATCATCTGGGAGAATCTATGTGGAACAGTGTGCGCACTACTGTACTGTCGATTGTTCTGATCGTGCTGTTCAGTTATATTGTAGGTTATATTCTGGCAAGAGTACGTTTCAAACTGAATCGTGTGCTGTATGCAATGTTCCTGATGGGTATGCTGATTCCGGTACATTCACTGCTGGTACCGATCTATGTTGTATTCCGTAACTGTGGACTCTCCAACCGCTGGTTTACACTGCTGTTACCGTATGTATCCTTTGGATTGCCAATGGGTATCTTCCTGGTGGAAGGATACGTGAAGGGGATACCGGTATCGTTGGAAGAGGCAGCAGCAATTGACGGAAGTACCTTCAGCAAAACTTTGTTCCAGGTTATTTTACCAATCTGTAAACCGATTCTGGTTACAGTGGCCATCATTCAGGTATTCTCCTGCTGGAATGAGTTCTCATTTGCATTGGTACTGATTAAGAGCGTTGGCTTACAGACTGTACCACTGGCACTGACACAGTTCAAGGGACAGTTTGCATCTGATTATCCAAAACAGATGGCTGCCATGCTGATTACGATGGCCCCGATCGTTGTGCTTTATTTCGCTTTCAGCAAACAGATCATCAAAGGCATGGTATCAGGAGCTGTCAAAGGATAATACCCGCTGCAAGAATGCCTCTGGCATTCTTGCTACAATGGCTGCCGCAGGAGTCACCTGTGACAGCCTTGTTGTGTTTATGCAGCAGAATGGAAAAATGTAGTATAGAGAAAGAAAAACAGGAGGGCGAAAAACGTGAAATTTACAGAAGGATTCTGGCTGAGAAGTGAGAGAAGCAATGGATTATTTGCAACAGAAGGTTATTATGTGGATGAGATCCCGGGTGGTATGCGCATCGTTGCACCGACAGCCCATACCAATGACAGGGGCGGCACTTTGAATATGCCGACCATTACCATAGAATTCGTGGCGCGAAATGACCGCACCATCGCAGTCAGTGCATGGCATTATGAAGGATATGATGCACATCTGCCACAGTTTGAGAAGACAGAAGAGATCGGCGAAGCAAAAGTTGTCATTACAGAGGAGGAGGCACTGATGGACACTGGTGTACTTCAGGTTCGTGTGAACCGGAAGCAGTTCTCCTATGCATTTGAAGCAGACGGCAAGGTGCTGACCTCCTGCAATCTGCGTAATCTGGGACTGATCCGCTGGGATCGCCAGCCAAGTACCATGTTTGGCGAAGCCAATTACCTGACAGAAAAGTATCAGCCATATATGATGAACGAACTGTCTCTGTCTGTGGGAGAATGTGTCTATGGCCTGGGAGAACGTTTTACAGCGTTTGTAAAAAATGGACAGACGGTAGATACCTGGAATGAAGATGGTGGTACTGCATCCCAGATCGCATATAAGAGTATTCCATTCTATATGACAAATAAAGGATATGGTGTTTTCGTAGACAGTAGCGATCAGGTATCCTTTGAAGTAGCCAGCGAAAAGGTAGAATACGTGGGATTCTCCGTGCCGGGGGAAAAATTGAATTACGTATTTTTCTATGGCCCGTCACCAAAAGAGATCCTGAATCTGTATACAGCAATGCTGGGCAGACCGGCGCTTCCGCCTGCGTGGTCCTTCGGACTGTGGCTGTCCACATCCTTTACCACCAATTATGATGAAGAGACCACCAGCTCCTTCATTAACGGTATGTTTGAACGGGATATTCCGATGCGGGTATTCCATTTTGACTGCTTCTGGATGAGAGCATTCCACTGGTGTGACTTTGAATGGGATAAAGACTGCTTCCCGGATATTAAGGGAACCATTCAGAGATATCATGACAAGGGACTGAAGATCTGTGTATGGATTAATTCTTATATTGCGCAGGGAACACCGTTCTTCAAAGAGGGCGCAGAAAAAGGCTATCTGCTGAAGCGTGCAGATGGAAAGGGCGTATGGCAGACAGATAACTGGCAGGCAGGAATGGGACTTGTGGACTTCACCAATCCAGATGCCGTAAAATGGTATACAGACAAATTACGCACCCTTCTGGATGTGGGAGTTGACTGCTTCAAGACCGACTTTGGTGAGCGTATTCCAGTGGATGTGGTATATCATGATGGCAGTGATCCACATGCAATGCACAATTACTATACCTTCTTATATAACAAAGCAGTATTTAACCTGTTAAAAGAAGTAAAAGGAGAACAGGAAGCAGTACTGTTTGCCAGAAGTGCCACAGCAGGAAGTCAGCAGTTCCCGGTACACTGGGGCGGTGACTGTTTTGCAAATTATCCATCTATGGCAGAAACTATAAGAGGCGGTCTGTCCTTTGCCATGAGTGGATTCTCCTTCTGGAGTCATGACATTTCTGGATTTGAGAGTACTGCGACACCGGATCTGTATAAGAGATGGGCTGCATTCGGACTGCTTTCCAGCCACAGCCGTCTGCATGGTTCCGGAAGCTATCGTGTGCCGTGGCTGTTTGATGAAGAAGCCTGCGATGTAGTAGCACATTTCTCCAAACTGAAATGTACACTGATGCCGTATCTGTATGCAAAAGCCATCGAAGCACATGAAGAAGGAACACCAATGATGCGGCCGATGGTATTTGAATATAGGAATGATCCGGCTGTAGCTTATCTGGACAGCCAGTATATGCTGGGCGATGCACTGCTGGTTGCTCCGATCCTGCGGGAAGACAGTGTATGCCAGTATTATCTGCCGAAGGGAGTATGGACTCACCTGCTCAGCGGAGAAGCCAGAAGAGGCGGATGCTGGCAGGAAGATACCTATGATTACTTCTCTCTGCCATTGTATGTAAAAGAAAATACACTGCTGGCTATGGGACGGGAAAATCATAAGCCAGATTATGACTATGAGAATCAGATGGATCTGCGTCTGTATCAGCTGCAGGATGGCGCTGAGGCGGTCTGCAGAGTACCGGATGTGGATGGTCATATTGTGAATGTGATCCGTGCGAAGAGAACTGGCCGAACCATTGAACTGACTTCTGAAAAACCAATGCCACTGATGAAACTGACTCTGTATATGGGTACAGAAAAGACAGAATATACCATTGAGAGAGGAGAACAGCATGTACACACAGAAATTAAATAAGAACTGGAATATGCGCCGTGTGGGAGACGAAGATTTCCAGACAGCTGTGGTACCGGGAACGGTCTATACCGATCTGCTGAGAAATGGACGGATGGAAGATCCATTTTTCAAGGATAACGAAGATACAGCATTAAAATTAATGGATGAGGACTACGAGTATTGTGCGACCTTCGACTGTGAAAAAGAAGTGATGGGAGCCAGACATCAGATCCTTCATTTTGATGGAATTGATACTATTGCAGATCTGTATCTGAACAGTACCAGACTGGGAGAAGTCTGCAATATGCATCGTACCTGGGAATATGATGTGACGGGAATGATTCACGAAACCGGCAATGAGCTGCGGGTGGTATTCCATTCTCCGACCAAATATATTGCAGAAGCTTTCAAAATCAGTCAGACGCACGGATCAGAAGATGCCATGGATGGATTCGTAAATATCCGTAAGGCACATTGTATGTTCGGATGGGACTGGGGTGCACATCTTCCGGATGCCGGACTGTTCCGCCCGGTGAGCCTGCTGGGCGTGGAAGAAGCCAGAATCGACAGTGTATACATTACACAGGAACATCTGACAAATAAGGTATTGCTGCATCTGGATGTGGAGATCGAAGAACTGGAAAAGACAGATCAGGCCTGGAGCTATCATGTGAAAGTGACCGCACCGGATGGCAGTGTGGTGGCGGACAGTCGTGATCCAAGAACGGTGATCATAGAGCATCCACAGCTCTGGTGGCCGAATGGCTATGGAGCGCAGAACCTGTATCAGGTGGAAGTGACATTGCTTCGCGGGGAAGAAGAACTGGATGTATGGAGCCGCTGGATCGGTCTTCGTACCATGACTATGCACCGGGAAAAAGACCAGTGGGGCGAAAGCTTTAACTGCAGAGTCAATGGCGTGGATATCTTTGCCATGGGTGCAGACTATATCCCGGAAGATCATCTGCTGGGACGGGTGACTCCGGAAACTACCAGAAAGCTGCTGGAAAAAGGGGTATGGGCTAACTTCAACTCCGTTCGTGTATGGGGCGGCGGCTATTATCCGGAAGACTGGTTCTATGATCTCTGTGATGAACTTGGCCTGGTGGTATGGCAGGACTTCATGTTTGCCTGCGCAGTGTATGATCTGACACCGGAATTTGAGGAAAACATCCGGGCAGAGTTTATCGATAATGTAAAACGAATTCGTCATCATGCCAGTCTGGGACTATGGTGTGGCAATAACGAGATGGAAGACTTTGTGGCTCAGCACAATGAATGGGTGACCAAGCAGACAGAAGTGCGTGATTACATCCTGATGTATGAACGGATTATTCCGGAAATCTTGAAAGAATACGATCCGAATACTTTCTATTGGCCATCCAGCCCATCTTCAGGAGGATGCTTCGATGATCCACAGGATCCGAACCGGGGAGATGTGCATTACTGGCAGGTATGGCATGGAAACAAGCCATTTACCGAATATCGTAAGTACTATTTCCGCTATTTGTCCGAGTTCGGTTTCCAGTCCTTCCCGACTATGAAAACCATCGAACAGATCAGTGATGATCCGGCAGATTATAATATCTTTTCCTATGTGATGGAGAAACATCAGAGAAACGGCAGTGCCAACGGCAAGATCATGAACTATATGCAGCAGACTTATCGTTATCCGTCGGAATTTACGACAGTACTGTATGCCTCCCAGCTGTTGCAGGCAGATGGTATCCGCTATGGTGTGGAACATTTCCGCCGGAACCGTGGACGCTGTATGGGAGCCATTTACTGGCAGTTCAATGACTGCTGGCCGGTAGCTTCCTGGTCCTCCGTAGATTACTGCGGCAGACTGAAAGCACTGCATTATTATGCAAAACGATTCTTTGCACCATTGATGTTGTCCTGCGAAGAACAGGGGCTGATGACATCCGGCAAAGATCTGAACCGGGAACATTTTGAATTCGAGAAATCCATTCGTCTGAATGTGGCCAATGAGACTCGCAAAGACGAAGATGTAGTTGTTCGCTGGGCACTGAGAAAGGCTTCTGCTGAAATCATCAAGAGCAGCGAAACCAAAGTACATGTGCCGGCTCTGACCAGTGTATGGCTGGAGAAAGAAGAATTCCCGGAAGCCAATATCTACGAAGAATACATCAGCTATGAGATGGAAAAAGACGGAGAGATCATCTCCGAAGGCACCGTGAACTTCTCTTATCCAAAGTACTTCCGTTATCAGGATCCACAGCTGACCTGCAAAGTCATCGGAGACGAGATCGAGGTGACCGCCTCTGCTTATGCTAAGAGCATCGAGATCCTGAACGAAAACGAAGACCTGATCCTGTCAGACAACTACTTTGATATGAATGCAGGAACCAGAAGAGTGAAGATCGAATCAGGAGATCCATCCAGACTGCGCATAAGAAGCGTATACGATATTCGCTAATTACAGTGTACCAAAGTCAGACGTCGCCTGTGCTTGCACAGAGGCGACGGAAAGACCTTGGTACACGCCCCTCGATGAGCATAAAAGTGGAGCGTAAGCTTCACGATATGCGAATTCGAGGGAGGAGTGCGAGAGTGCAAAGCACGAAGCACTCCGTGTAATTAGGTGTACCTAGTACAATGAAATAAAAAACCAGACAAAATACCACCCAGGCCTGTATATCACAGTCCTGGGTGGTATTTTGCGTTCCCGGGAATTTCGTCAGATTCTGGTAATCTTATTTGCCAAGGATACTGAGTGCCGTTATGTATACACATCTGAGATAGAAGACCTGATTGACGGAGTAGAAGAACATTCGATTCTGGGAAAAACAGACAGAGAGATTCAGTATGACCAGGAACTGGGGCAGATGTATTATGAACAGGATAAAGAGATCATGCGTACCGGAGAATCCTGCCATTGTTATTCAGAGTTTTGGGAAAACAGCATTAAGAAGCATTATCATTTGAGATTCCAGCAAAAGAAAGAAGAAGAGATCGCCAGACTGGCTTATCGGGATCTGGTAACCGGCGTATACAACCGAAACTACTTTGAACAGGAAAAAGAAAAGGTAGATATGGAACGGCTCTATGCTATTTTATCTGTGAGTATCAATCACCTGGATTATATAAAGAGTAAGCAGGGAATGCTGTATATGGAGAATGTTCTGCGCAAAGGGGTGAAAGTCCTGCAGGAATGTACCAAAGAAGAGGTAAAGATCTACCGAGTATCAGAAAATATCTTTTATTTTTGGCTGACTGATCCGGTGCAGCTGGAGAACTATGTATATGAACTGAAGGAAACATTCCGCAAAAGCAGGGAAGAAGAAAATCTGCCGATGTCATTTTTCCATAGGAGCTGTCTATTATAACAAAATTGATAAAGAGACAATGAATGAACTGATCGCTCGGTGTGAAAAGATGCGGCTGCTGGATGAAAAACATGCAGAGGCAAACTTTATTGAAGGAAAAATGAAGCTGTTGTGACAGTTCACAGGCGTGAAAGAGACATTTGAATGGAAATAGAGATGCATCATGGCTCATTTATGTAACATTCCTGAAAACCCGGGGAAATCACGAAAATATTTCGTAGAATTCGAAAGAAAAAAGATTGCCCGAAATAGTTCAAGAAACAATTTATGGTGTATAATAATGGTAATGTGAAATAAGAATAGCTGTTCCAGAGCAATGTATATGACAGACAGATACCAATGGTCGAAATAGTACAGGCGGAGCAGTGAGAATAAGAACCGAAAACATATGAGAAAACGCATAAAAAAATGGAAAGGATGCTGAACTATGAGAATGGGAGAGAGAACGAAAAGAGTCCTGGCATTATTAACAGCAGGTGCTATGGTATTTACCAACACCGGAATGGATGTTCTGGCGAGCACATCCATCGTAGTAGGTGGTATTACAAGCGGAGAGGATAAGAAGGGTGAGACTCCGGCTGAGTCTGAGAGCGAATCAGAAACAGGTACTGAACAGGAATCAGAATCCGAGAGTGAAACGGGCAGTGAAGCAGAGAGCGAAGCAGCGTACACAGATCAGAAAGTATTTACCTGTGAAGGAGATCAGGCCACAGTGACCGTAACCGTACCGGATGAGGCGCAGATGCCGGCAGGCACTGAGCTGGAGGTGCAGCCAGTGGTAGAAAACTCTGTGACTTATGATGAGATCAAAAATGCCCTGACAAATGAAGCTCAGGAAGTCCTGGGTATCAGTGCGTTCCATCTGGCCTTCACCACAGACGGTGAAGCACAGATCCCGTCTGATATCGACTATCAGGTACAGATCGACTATAAAGATGCGGTGCTGGCAGTGGCAGAAGGACAGGAAGACAGCAGCGTAGGTGCCTACGTGAACCAGGCAGGTGCAACAGCAGACATCCAGACCAGCGAAAACGGCGCAGTGGAAGCTGTATCACTGAGCACGAAAGAACTGGGAGACGTGGCCGTGGTGAGAACCGGGGCAGTGGCAGAAGCCAAAACTGTTTATACATACGAAGATGCAAATGTCATCGTAACTGCAACTATTGAAAAAGCAGATGCAGTACCGGATGATGCAAAATTCATAGTAACAGAATTAAATGAAGAAGAACATAAGGCTGACTACGAAGCAACGGAAGAAGAACTGCAGAAATATGCAGAAGAGCAGCAGATCGGCTATACCGGATACGTTATCTACGATATGCACTTTGAAGATGTAGATGGTAATGAGATTGAGCCTGAAGAAGGATCTGTAAAAGTTGCTGTAGAATACAAGAGTGCGAAAGAGATTTCAGATATTGAATCTCAGAGTGCAGATAGTAATGTGGCAGTCCTTCATTTAGATGAAAGTCAGAATAATGTTAATGTAGAAAACGTAACACAGAATGTAGAAGTAAATGATAATGGCGATGTGAAGGGAGCAGAGTTCGAAGTCGCAAATTTTAGTAAGATTGTTCTCGCTGATATAACAGATTCTGTTAAGGTTACAGTAAATGCACCAGAAGGAACATATTATGTTGCATTAATGAAAGATAATAGATCTGTATCTAATGTTGAAAAAGTAATTGTAACAAAAGATCAAGATTCAACAATTACATATTTAAAACCGCGGCAGAATGAAAAACAGGGAGATGCAGATGTTAAAGTACTTTCATTAAAGGATGGACAAAATTATAGAAATGATTACGATCAAAATGCTTATACCATTTGTAGTGATGGAGATCGAATGATTCAAAAAAATGGAGCATGGGATATTAGAATATCAGATACTGTAGAGAATGAGATAGTTGTAGCAAATCAAGTAACAGTTTCAATTTCTAAATTTGAAATGCAACCAGGAAAAACAGAGACGTATCATACTATATTAGGAAATGCACTTTATTATGGACTGGTAGCAAATGAAATATCATTATATGGCCATCAGGAAACCAATTTTGCAACAGGAATATTGCATAATGTTTCGGCGAGTGATGTTCAAACAAGTAAAAATAGTAATGGTGGTGCCGGCGCAACTTTTATTGGTGCCATGGATGGAAATAACTTACTTTTTAATTTGAACGGCAATAAGGGATCTGCAATTATATTTGCTGGTGAAAATGTTAGGGGAAAAATAGGAACAAATGGCGGAGTAGACTTTGATTATACTACATATACTGAACAGGAAATTAAAAATCTTGTACAATCGATGGTAGGTGAAACAACATCGAAATCAGAATCTTTGAATACAGGAGGTTATGACTTTGATGATGTTAGCTTTTATAATAGTAGGCAAAAATATGAATTAAATATAGCAGGACTTGGAGCTTCTGATTCTGGAACATACTATATTAATTTTAAACCAGGTCAATATGCAACAATTAAAGAGGCTAAACTAAAGATTTGTTTGAAAAAAGGGCAGACAGTAGTCTTTAATATACCAGATAGTGATGTTGGATTTAATCAGTATTGTTATGAATATTTCGATGATAATGGAAATTCAATTTCAAGCGAAAAGACAACTAATACAGGGGCAGAGTATGATGAGATAAGTCGGCAAATTATTTTCAATTGTCCAAATGCAGTAAGTGCTGCAACGAAGACTGCAACGGCAGGTATATTTTTGGTTCCTAAAGCAACGTTTTCCTGTGATGAAACAGGAGCTGGTTGGATTGTTGCAAACATAATATCCAAGATTGGCGGAAAAGAATGGCATCATATTTATCATGACCTTCCTGTTTATACATCATATGCATTAAAAGCTAAGAAAATAGTAAATGGAGATACGCCTGCTTCGACAGAAAATGGTTTGTTCACATTTAAATTATACAGAATTAATGATGATAATACAGTAGAACTTGTTGATGAAAAGCCAAATAAAGAAAATGGACGAGTGGAATTTGATACATTTGGTAAAGTTGAATCTACAGGAACGTATTGGTATAAGATAACTGAAGAGGGAAATGTAGCAGGATATAAATTAGACGAAACGATTTATTATGCTAAGGTAGTAGTAACAGCAGTATTAAATCAGAACGTTATTACCAGTAAAAATGCAACTGTGACTTACTATAAGGGGGCTAAAGATGGAGAAGAGGTAGTAATACCAGTGTTTAATAACACAAAAACAGATATCTTTGAGGAAGGAAGCGCAGAGATTCAGGTAATCAAGGAATATAATGCAGCATACCCGACAGGAAATGACGCATTCGAGTTCACACTGACCGGAGAGGACAGTGCACCGATGCCGGAGGGAAGCGAAGGCGGAAGCAAGAGCATCAAGGCAGAAAGTGCAGAGGCAGTAAGCTTCGGAAGCATCCGTTATAGCGAGAACGGAACATACAGCTACAAGGTAACAGAGAAGAAGGGAAGCCTTGGAGGAGTAAGCTATGACGGAACAGAATGGGATGTCCTTGTAGAAGTAGCAGACGGAAGCAACGGAAAGAAGAATGTAACCGTATCTTATAGAAAGGGAAGCGGGGAATACCAGACACTGAGCGGAAGCACGGAACTGACAGTAGGATTTGTCAACAGCTATTCCGAGGAAGGAAGCGCAGAGATCCAGGTAATCAAGGGCTATAATGCAGCATACCCGACAGGTGATGACGCATTCGAGTTCACACTGACCGGAAAAGACAATGCACCGATGCCGGAGGGAAGCGAAGGCGGAAGCAAGAGCATCAAGGC
>CAKRVB010000019.1 GCA_934408725.1 uncultured Marvinbryantia sp. | reverse complement strand
CTGCTTCCTGCGATATGACCGTCGATGAATTCCAGGCTTCCGTCATCCTTCAGGTGTACCACAGCCACGTTCTCATAGTCTCCTAAGTCTGCCAGCGGCACGCTGACACGCACCAGATCATCCGGTTCCCACTCCGTGTTATCCAGAAGATCCATCAGGGAAATATCCGTCAGGTTCAGCAGTTCTCCCTCACCTTTCAGAGCCTGGCTTACCTGCTCCGCCTGACTGCTTTCCACATTCAGGCTGCTTGCTTCCACCTGCACATACCATGGCAGGATCTCTTCTTCATTATCACGCAGATCAATGTCTGCCGCTTTATCGTAATGGTTCGTCTCTTTGAAACTCTCCACTGCCTTTTCATAATCTTTATAATGGCTGCTTGCTTCTACTTCTTTTTTCTGTACGTCCGTCAGTTCCGAATAAGTCCGGTAAATATCCAGGATCTGTTCTTTCTGCGCATCCGTATAGCCCTCCGCATCATCTGGCAGTTTCTCAGAAGTCTTTGTCTTACGGAACAGACTGTTCATCTCTGTAATCAGGCTGGTGACTTCTTTTTCCGTCTTTGTGCCACCCTTTTTTTCCGCAGTTTTCTCCGGGGTTTTTTCGGTTTCTTTTTCTGATTCCTTCTCTTTGGCATCCGCTGCGGTCTTGCCGGAAGAAGTTTTTCCAGCAGAAGTGCCGCCCACTCTGCCTGCACCGCCAGACACCAGGTTCACTTTTTTCGTGCTTCCGGTAGTCTTCTTCTTTTTTGTATTGGCCTTATTCCCGGTTCCTGATCCGCCGCCAGATCCTGAACCGTTTTCGGATCCGCCCTTTTTTTCCAGTTCCTGCAGCTTCTTCATGGCTGCTTCCAGCTTGCTGTAATTGGTAACCAGCGCCTTCTGTGCGTCACTCAGGCTGTCGTACATACTCCTGGCTGCCTCGATCTGTCTCTTGTCAGTCAGCTTCACCGTTGACGGCAGTGCCGCAATCAGTTTCTGTACGGTTGCTGCCTTGTCTTTATCTGACTGCATGGCCACATCCGTCATATCATAGAGACGGGTTTTTCCACCGGTAAACCGCTCATAGGCCGTCAGTGCATAATAAGCCTGTTCGGTTGCCATCTGGTTGGCATCCCCGTCCAGTACATGGCGGAAGGAGCCGTCCGCATTGGCGTACGTCAGGAGTGCATCTACTACCGATTTTCCATTCTTGACAAAACGGCTGTCGGTATTTGGGTCAATCCCCATGGCTGTCAAAGCTACAATCACCTGCGCACAACTCTCAGAAGACTCTGATCCATAGGTAGCAAAGGAACCATTGCTCTTCTGGATAGCTGAAAGACGGTCAATCCCTCTGTCCACAGCTTCTTTTACATCAGAATTGGTACTGTAATAGGGAGCCAGGGACTGGATTGCCATGGCTGTCATATCTGGGTCTGCGCTTTTGCCTGAGATGTCCCAGCCTCCGCTGGAAAGCTCCTGTATCAGGATATCTTCGATTAGTTTATCCCTGGAATTCTGGGTTACCCCTGCGTCTGCCTGCGGGAACTCATAGCCGTGGCTGTCCACCGCAATCAGCGCCCAGATGGAACCGTTCACGCCCTGCCATTTCGTCTTTTCAAAATCAGCCAGAGGCTTCAGCAGGTTGTAGCCACCCACGTTGGTCACATCTACTCCAAGAGAGGTCAATGCCAGAATGACTCTGGAATATTCCGTGTATTTTTTTTCATGGAGCACCCCGTTATTTTCTTTTAAGGTGCTGACCACATTTGCCAGATACTTGTCTATCACATCCTGATCCAGCTTTCCGCTTCTGGACAGCCCAAGGATCTCCCATTCC
Organism: uncultured Marvinbryantia sp.; assembly: GCA_934408725.1. Classification (GTDB taxonomy): domain Bacteria; phylum Bacillota; class Clostridia; order Lachnospirales; family Lachnospiraceae; genus Marvinbryantia. The sequence continues at coordinate 51,771 of CAKRVB010000019.1, read as the reverse complement.
CCTCCAATGGAGCCAACAGACGGTGTCACCTTTTTGGATGAATCGGACAGGTTCTTCCCGGCTGATGTATAAGCACTGTCTATCTGGGATGCACTGGCTGACAGCGTTGCAATTTCACCTGCCTGTTCCATATCTGCCAGAGCTGCTATGCCGTCCTCTGTGCCGTTTTCCGTCTCTGCCGATGTATTAGCTTCCGTCCCGGTTTCTGTGCTTTCCGCTTCTGGTGTACTTTCTTCTGATACAGGTTCCGTTTCTTTTCCGGATTCTGCATCAAACTCAATCAGAAGCAGTTCTGACCGTCCTTCCCCGGTTACCAGAATCTCTGCATAGGAAATGTCCTCTGACAGATCCCCGTATACAGCAAGCTGCTCTTTTGTCAGATCCTCCATGGTCAGGGTAAACTTGTCCAAATTCACAATATAGACATTCCCTGCCTGCGTAAAAGCCCCTTCTTCCGGGTCATCCGGGCACAGGTACCAGTGTTTTTCTGACTCTGTTAAAAATCCACCCCAGCGTGTCAGGGAAATCTTTTCCCCTTCTTTCTGGTCTGGCACGGTAAGCTGTATGGTTTTACTGCCGGAAGGCACTGTTATCTTATACACGCCCTGCAGGTATTCCACCGGGCGGGTTTCCCCGTCTGCCGTCAGAGTTTCCGGTACATCCAGCTTTTCTTTCTTTAATACCGCTCCATTCTCATCGGAAGCCGTCAGCCCTGCCTTTTCTGCTTCTTTTTCCGTGGCCGCTTCGGTTTCCCTCTCTTCCTCTGTCTCCGGATTTTTTTCTGTTTCTTTGTCTGTATGTTTCTGGTTTTCGCCCTGCACTTCGGTGTTTTCCGTATCCGCCCGGTCTGTTTCCCCGGATTCGTTATTTTCTGCCCTGCCAGATGTTTCTTTTTCCGTCTGGGATTCGCTCTGTGCAGCTTCGGTACTTTCCTGCTCTGTCTCTTTCTGTGTCTCCGGCTCTGTCTGTGTCTCCGGCTCTTTTTCCGTTTCCGCTTCTGTGCTTTCTGCCACCGCTTCTGCAGCCACTGTCTCCTGCGCACTTTCTGCATGGGTTTCCAGTTCTGTGCCCGTGGCAGCCGGCAGTTCTTCCGCATATACATTTCCCGCACATAAGGCTGCCGTAATGCACAGTATGGATAATCGTTTCATTCTGTCTTTCATGTTTTTCTAAGCCCCTTCTTCTCCGGTTTATCTGTTTATGACATTCCGCCGCCTACATCTGCCCCAAGCCCATTACAGGTGTAGCACCATACAATGTCATCCCCATCCTTCAGTGTGTAGCTGGAGCATCCGTAATTCGGGAACCAGCCATTGACCTTATACATCCATCCGGATTCATTGCCACAGTCAAATTCATACAGATTATTGATTCCTTCTACATAATAGCTGCTGTACAACGGTGTCCAGGAATATTCCAGCTGGATTCCGGCATACTCGCATACACGGTTCAGTACATCGAAGACTGTTTCGCCGTCTTCAAATTCCACGCTGCTGGTAGCCAGGATCACGCCGTTTGACGGCACGTATGCCTCTTTTCCGGCATCCAGGTTATCCAAGTTGTCCAGGATCGTATCACAACGGATTGTGATCGTACAGATATTGGAACTGCCTCCGGAACCGCCGTCATCCCCGGTATCTTCCGGCGTATACTCTTCCACGCTGTTCTGGTCTTCTTCAGATTCCCCGTTCTCAGTCTCTGTTTCAGACTGTGCTTCACTTTCCTGTTCCTTATTGTCAGATTCTGCTTCTTTTTTCTCCTCTGACGGAATCTTTTCTGCATTCATGGCAGCTTCCAGTGCTGCCTGCTTCTCCGCTGCACGGTCATCCAGTACTTTCTGCAGATCCTCCGGTGTAAAACAAAGATCCTTGCTGCTGTCACAGCTCTGTACCTGGTTAATCAGGAATTCATTCAGGGATGCTGCCTGCATCTTCTGGATCTGATAGGAAGAACTTCCGTCACTGCTGTCTGTCACGGAAAGATACTCTCCAGCTTCTACCCGCTCCTGTGTACCGTCTGCCAGCAGGATGCTGATATCCCCGGCATAAAGATTCAGGCTGCTGCTTCCGGACTGCACGCTGACGGAAAATACTGCCCCGGACAGGTGCGCCGTATTTCCTGCAAAAGCCACATCAAACGTGCCGGACTGCTTCAGCATATCCCCGAAGACTTCGCCCTTGTTCACCTGTACTTCACTCTGTTCTTTCTCACAGGCTGTCAGGACCACTTCACTCTTTTCATTCAGCTCCAGCTTTCCCTGGTCCGTCCAGTCCAGTTCCGCTTCCGCCCCTTTCTTGGTCTCCACCAGGTCATTGCCCTGCAGGGCAGAGCCTGCATTTAATGTATAGCCAATGCCGTTTCTCTGGATGTTCACTACGCCTTTTGTCGTTCCCGCTGATACCACTGTCTCTTCCGGCTTGTCAAACCAGCCCCGGATCTTTCCCACTGTCAGCACTCCGCTTGCCGCAATGACCAGGACCAGCAGCACCATGATCATATTTAACAGCTTCTTTTTTCCTTTTGTCTCCATACCTGTTCTCCTTCTTCCGCATAATTCCATTTTGATATCGTTATGAGCTTTACGCCTCATCCATTTATTTCATCATCTTCCAGCCATCGCTTACCGGATTGTTGTTTTCCATTTTCATATCTGTCCAGTACCTTCACAGTGGGTTCTGAACAATTACCCTTTTCATACTTCAGAGGCCGGTTCCGCCTTCCCGTATGGGAAGACGGATGCCTCAATGCTTATTTTACAGTTACTGTTACTTTCTTCGTGACTTTTCCGGATTTTACCGTAATGGTTGCTGTTCCCTTCTTTACGCCTTTAATCTTGCCGGACTTGGTTACGGTTGCTACCTTCTTATTAGAAGATCTGTAAGTAATCTTCTCCTCGCTGTTCGCCGGTGTTCTCTTTGCTTTCAGCGTATAAGTCTTTCCCTTTTTCACACTGACTGCGGATGCAACGGAAATACTCTTTGTTGCCGTCTTCGGGACGGTTACAGTCAGAACTGCTTTTTTCTTACCGGATTTTACCGTAATCTTTGCGGTTCCTGATTTTTTTGCCGTAATCACACCCCTGGATGTAACCTTTGCCACCTTCTTGTTGGAAGATGTATAAGTCACCTTTTCCTGGGATGTAAACGGTGTGATGACTGGCTTTAATGTATATTTCTTCCCCTTATTCAGGGTGATTTTCTTTGCTACGCCGCTTACCTTCGCAGTCTTTACCGTACCCTTCTGGACCGTTACGGTTACGTTTCTGGACAGGCCGCTCTTTAAGGTGATGGTCAGAGTGGCGCTTCCTGCCTTTTTCTTTGCAGTGATCTTACCATTTCCGTTCACCTTAAAGATTTTGGTATTGCTGGATTTATAGGACTGTACATAGTCCCCTGACTGCAGTCCGGTTACTTTCAGCCCTGTTGTGGACTGTCCGTACTTCAGGGTAATCCTGCTGGCATTGACCTGCATGGTCGGGTTTGGCTTTGGTGCCGGCTGTGGCAATGGGCTTCCAACACTCTGTGTCTGCTCCCGACCGCATACGGTACAGTACCGTGTCTGTACTGCCGCAGTTGTATAGGTGGCTGCCTTTGTGGTCTTCCATGCACTCCAGCTGTGGGATGCCTGGTCTTTTCTCTGGCCGCAGGCCCACTCGCACTCATGCCAGTGTACTACGCCGTTGCTGCTCCAGCTGCTGGACCAGTGATGGACATGCTCTTCATTTACGTAATTATCTGTATAGTGGAAAATGATTACGTCCCCGCTGTTCAGGTACTGTTCATTCACGCCAAGATCCGGGTGCTTGCCGTTTAAGGTATACATCCATCCAGAATTCTTACCGTTGGTGAACTCCTCAAGCTTCACCCCATTTCTGGTGATCGCTGATACATAGTTTCCTTTCGGATTCTCACAGGTCATGCCGTTGGCACTTAATGCCTGTTCCAGTACATCCTTCACCTTTGCATTATTGCTGACGATCATCTTCGTCTCCGGGATCCACGTCTCCAGGTTCTGGCTGCTTAAAGTATGGCAGTTTCCGTCCGCATCACTGTCATGGACAGAATCTCCAAGCAGGGTAAAGCTGACTTCAATCTGGCCTGATCTCAGGATCACGCCTACAGTAATGGTTGTCTCTACTGCACCATACTTTAGGGACAGCATCTGGCTGCCACGTTTATTCGGATCATAGCCGATGACTGTGATCTCTTTCGCTTCCGGGTACGTCTTTGTTCCATCACTCCACGTTACGGTAAATGTGCCGCCGGAAAGATCCAGTTCTTCACCGATGTAATATTCCTTCTTATAATTACCCGTCAGGGTCAGACCTGTAGCATAAGCCGCCTGACCATAAACCGGATAGTCACCGCCCTGTACCCAGTTGTGATAGTTACCGCTGTTTAATCCATTCTTAACGGTTCCATTCCTGAACTCGTCTGCAGTTCTTGGAAAACAGTACAGTGTCTGGTCAAACTCATAGTCGATACCATACTCCGGATCATTCTCTTTTGTCAGAATAATTCCTATCCCTCCGATGCCCTGAGATGCCCCGCAGGTATCTAAGAAGTAGTTGTTGGAAATACCCTGAAACTTATCAAAGCTTCTTAAATATCCGACAATTGCACCTACGTTGCTGCTTCCGCTGACTGTGCCGTAGAAGAAGTTATTCGCAATGGCACCGCTTCCGTTGCCCCAGCACTGCTTGCAACTCGGTTCACCGCCAAAGATGCCACCAACGTTTGATGCACCAGATACATTTCCTGCCACATAGCAGTTCTTCACCGATGCTACCGGAGTGTTCGGCGCTGAGTCTGCTTCATAGCCACTTCCCAGGATGCCGCCAACCCAATTACCAGATGCAGAAACTGTTCCGGTAAAGCTGCTGTTTTCTACAATACACAATCCCATGGACTGTCCCTTATTACCGGCAAGACCACCTACTTTGTTTCTTCCTTTTACAGTCGCTGCACTATGACAGTTACGGATAATTCCATTGATACTTCCTGCAAATGTACCAATGGCATTTTCCTGACCTGTATAGCCAATAACTACTCCACTCTCTGCACGGCAGTTTTCGATAATAACGGTATTTTCACCTGACGCTGTACCACCAATCAAACCCGCCTTTTTCGTACTCATACCAGATTTCAAGGTTACATTTCGAATGGTTACTGCGTTCGGACATCCTGTGTCATAAACTCCATCTACACCGTAATCCACCGTATATCCATTCACCAATCCGTATCCATTAATCTGGCTTCCTGCAAGTTTCAAATCTTCCACTACAGCATTTCGTACAAAGTTCAGTAATGGCTTTCCACCTGTTGCCACGGTAAGCGTGTGTCCACCACCATCAAAAACACCTGAAAATGCCCAAAGATACTTTCCTTTTTCCGTATCTGTTTTTCCTGCCGCAATTGCTCCGATTGGTTTCCAGTCTGATGGCAATGTAATATCTGCTGTCATTTGGAAATGTGCACCATCAAACGAAAATCCTTCCTTATTTACTTTATCGCAGAGTGCTTCCAGATCCGCAATATTTTTTATAAGAAATGGGCTTTCCGAAGAACCATTTCCTTCCCATGGAAGAGTTTCTTTAATTTTTGTAATAGAAACTACATCTGAATATGTATATTCGCCATATTCTTCCCGTTCTCCTGCTTCATCCCTTATAATTCGGTAATATCTTACTGCACAGTAATAATAGTCTTTTTCGCCGGACGGAACATCTGGTTTATAGATACTTTCTGTTGCACCCTCAACAGGCGTTCCTCCTTCGATAGTTCCGTCACTGCTTTTATACCATTGATATGATTTTATTAATCTCATCCATGGAGCATCTTCTGTTTCGATAATCAATTTCACATTGTATGGCTGACCTTCAATGTAAATGGCACTTTCCGGCTGTTTTGAAATAACCGGTATATCAATGTCTTTCTTTAAAACTTCAATTTCAATAAAATTACTTGTTGCCGAAAACTGTTTTCCATCAATCTCAAAAGTCGCAATACAGCAGTAATACCTGTCATTCCATGGTTTAACCGGGTCTACTATGCATGTTTTTTGTGTTTCATTTTCTACTTTAATGTAGTTTTCCTTTTTCACATCCTCTACAAAATAATCGCCTTTAGGGAACGGTTCCTGTACATAATACCATTGATAAGAAACTGTTCCTTCTTCCAGTCGTTCTACATCCAAATTTGCCGTAAGCGTAATTTGATTTGACTTCTCAAAAACAGCCTCTGTATAACTCCTGTCTGATGTAATTTTTACATTTGGAGTATAATCCCAATCTCCTTTATGAATCGTTAGTGTATAGCTGGAGCTTTCATCACTTACAACACTTCCTGGTTTTGTATAGATGCTTTCTTGTGTAAATACAATGGATAACTGGTAACTGTCGTGCGTTTTCCAATCCGGTGTGAACGTATAGTATCCATAATTTCCCGTTAATACATTTTCTTCATTACATGTCATTGTTGCTCTCATATCCAGGCAACCAGACTGCCATATATAGAATTTTAAGTACTCTACGTTTTCTGCCGCGTGTATTTCTAAATTTTGATCTTCCAGGTTATCTTCTAATCCACTATCCAGCGTATGCCCCAGCGAATCTGTTATTCGCAAAGTCTGAAGATGGTTCTTGTATCTAATTGGAACCTCATGTGATTCTACTACATTTCCAGCTTCCCTTACTTCCAATCGGACAGATTTAATCGGAGTATTATAATTTCCTTTTGCAATGGCATCTTTCATATAAGCACGGGTGCCAGAACTAATTTGTACCCTTTTTACTGTTCCATCCTTTGGATATTCATAGTATGCGTATACCTTACAATCTGCTGGCGCCCCTTCCTTCAGTTCCGCCCCAATATACATATTGGTCTTTACCCCATCATACCAATATGCCATTTCTGTTGGTATAACAAATGGCTGGTTTCCATCTAATTGCTCTAGTGAATACTTTCCTGTTTTGGAATCTGTTTCCGTATATAATGTTACGTTTTTTAAGTAATTTCCACTTTCACCAGCTTTTGGCACTACAGTGACGTTTGCATACGCCGCTGAAATTGCAGTATATTTTTCTCCATCAGATGCCTGAACTATTTTTTCGGCAGTGATAAAATATGGTGTTTCCCTTGCTGAAAGTCCTTCTATCGTAACCTTTCCATTCGCATCTGTTACCAGACTATCCTGTTTCTTTCCATCAAAATAAATAACTGCACCTTCACAATCAGAAAATACTTTTCCGAGATCGTTCACCTGACGCAGTCTAAGCGAAAATGGCTCTCCTTCTACTACTGTCTTTTCTGTTTCCGTAAAGAAAGCAAGCAAGTCTTCTTTTTTTCTCTGTTGAATATAGAAATGCATTTCATCCCCGTCTTTTACCGTCCGGGAAAGTGCATCGGCATAGTCCGCGCAATCATGGTTTTTAGACCACTTTATATTTACTGTGTCTGAGCGGTTGCATCCCCACAACTTATAGATTAATCCTTTAAATGTTCCAGACTCATCCGCATGATAATCATATCCTGCTTCCGATCCACCCGGATAATAAAAATCATGTGCCGCCTTTAATGCATCATCCATCGTATAAACTGCCTGACCCGTTAAGGTAACCTCCCTGCCAGCCATTGGATTCCCGTCTTTATCATCGAGGAATTTTCCATCCTTACTAATGCTGACCGTCACATGGATTTCCTGTGTTTCTTCTGTACCTTCTTCAGCAAATAAAGCCACATTCTCTTGTACTTCATTCTGCTCTTCTGTCACTTCTTCTGTCTCTTCTTCCAGGATCTGCTCTTCATCTTCAGATTCTGTCTCTTCCAGAAGAATATCTGCCTGTTCTTCATTTAATATCTCTTCATCTGAGTCTGGGTTTTCTTCTATGAAATCCGTATCCTCATCTGTTATATCTTCAATTTCTCCTGTCTCATCCGAGACTTCTTCATCGTATGAATAAACCACACTTTCTTCCGAACCATTTCCCCAGTCTTCTGCCAATACAGAAAAAGGAAGCTGGAAGATCATCAACACTGCCATAAGCAGTCCGAGTATACGCTTACCTGCCTTTTTCATCATCCTTTTCCCCACTTTGAAAAAGGCTCATCTCCCTTTCGGAAGAAGAGCCCGTCTTACTTTTATTGTTCACCTTTTTTATTTAACTGTAACTTTTACTTTCTTAACAGCTTTTCCGGATTTGATAGTAATGGTTGCGGTACCTTTTTTCACACCTTTTATTTTTCCGGATTTCGATACAGTTGCAATCTTTTTGTTGGATGTTTTATAGGTGATCTTTTCGTCGCTGTTAGATGGGGTTGTTTTTGCCTTTAAGCTGTAAGTCTTTCCCTTCTTTACCGATACCTTTTCGCCAACTTTAATTGCTGTTGTCTTGGTTTTTGGCACCGTTACGGTTACCGTTACTTTTTTGCTTCCGGATTTTACTGTAATCTTAGCAGTCCCGGCTTTCTTAGCTGTGATCACACCTTTAGAAGAAACCGTTGCTACTTTTTTGTTAGAGCTACTATAAGTTACCTTCTGCTGGGATGTTGCAGGTGTAATGACTGGCTTTAAGGTTGTTTTTTCACCCTTCTTGACCGTCATCTTCTTTGCCAGACCAGAGATCTTGGAAGTCTTTACTGTCTTTGCCTGAACTTTTACAGTAACTGTTTTTTTCAAACCGCTTGCCAGTGTAATTTCCAGTTTCGCAGTACCTTTTTTCACACCTGTCAGTTTGCAGGTTCCATCCGCTTTACCAGAAACTTTAAAGACTTTGGTATTTGTGGATTTCCATGATGTTATGGAATCTCCATTCGCCAGTCCTGCAACTTTCACGGTTCCTGTGCTCTGTTTTTCTTTTAATGTTACAGAGGATGCATTTACAGATGCTGTTGCTGCAAGCTTTTCTCCAACAGTCCGTGTTTCCTTCTTGTCACAGGTTGCACAGTTTCTTTCCTGCTGTTCTGCTGCAAATACAGTTGCATCTGCTGTCTTCTTCCAGTCACTCCACTGATGCACGCCTGTTGCAGGAATTATTTCTGTCTTTACATCTTTGCAACGGCTACAGGTAAGTGTGCGGACACCATCTTTGGTACAGGTTGGCTGAGCAGTTACTTCTGCTACATAATCATGTCCAAGTGCCGGAATCTCTTTTTCACTGCCAGCTTCAATTTCATCACATCTGGTGCAGTGTTTGCTCTCACTTCCTGCTTCTGTGCAGGTTGCAGCTTTATCTACCGTATAATCTTCTGCATAATCATGTCCCAGTGGATCTTGCACCGTACCATCCGTATATTCATGACCGCAAATTCCGCATGTGTAAATCTTCTCTCCCGCTTCCGTACAAGTAGCATATTTCAATGGTTGTTCATCCATATTGCAATGAACTGTAACGCCAGACAAGGAAATGCCTTTGTTTTTCCATTCCTCTGTAGTTCCTGAATAACAAATATTATTTAAAGAAGAGCTACTAAAAGAAGTACTTTTCATCGTAACATTATTCATATCCAGTGCTATTTTCTCTAATCCTGACGCATAAAATGCTTTTTTTCCTATTGACGTTATTCCTGGTGCTTGAAATCTTTTTAATGACTTCGTTAAGGAAAAAGAACTTGTTGGTACTGCCTGTAATTCTGTACAAATAAATGTCGTTAAATTAGTGCAGTTACCAAAAGCGCCATTACCACTTAAAATGATCTTTTTGGCGTTCACTGATAATAATTCATCACACTGAGCAAACGCACCGTTTCCTATATCCACTTGATCTGCTAATAATTGTATTTCTTTTATTCCAGTATTCTGAAAAGCATTCACACCTATTTTATTTACATTTGATAAATCTATATTGACCAGCTTACTAGTCAAACTTTCAGTTGCGTAAAAGGTAAATGCATAATCGCCTATTGTCGTTACAGAACTTGGCAAATCAACTCTACTCAGATTTTTATAACAATTGCTTCCATCTGTCAAAAAGCTATATGCACCAATTGACTCAATACCTTCATCTATTTTTACACAAGTAAGTTCATCGCGACCTTCGTCACCAAGTGTTTTATACCAAGGTGTGCCTGCAGTGCCTTTATAGTTTGGCATATCTTTAGATCCATCAGGATCTATTAATTTAAATTCCAACGTTTTGCTAGCTTTATCATATTTATATTGGATATTGGAGTTTTCTACAGGAGTAAAGTCATTATCTTCGTTTACATCCATTAATGTTTTTTCTTCATCTGCTAAATATTGTGAGATATTGTTTTCTTCACTTTCATCATATTCTGCGTCAAAAAGTATTTCACTGTTTTCTTCATCCTCTAAATATGTATTATTATCTAAAACAATATCAATATTTTCTTCATTATACTCTTCTAAATCATTATTGGTTTCTTCATCAATCAGCTCCTCAGTTTCTTCTTCCAAAGCCACATCAGAAACAGCCGAAAAATCGGCTGTTTCTGATGCAAATGCAACTGGGCTTATTGAATTAATTAACATACATAATGATAAAAAAGATGCTACATATTTCTTTTTCATCTTCTCGTTCCTCGCAATGTTCAATCTGCCATGTTACTTTCTACCATTTAAAAGAAGAATATTCATAACTGAGCACAATCGCATAATTTGCTCCCGCACAAGTCACATCTTTCAAAGTCTTGTCCTCTGGATATGAAACCACATCCTTTAATGTTGCAGGAGCCCACATCCATGAGTGCCCAGCCCATTCTCCACTGCTATATCCGCCATTTCCATCTGGAACTAAATTACTATATTCTCCTTTATCCAATCCCTGATAAACCACTTTACCATTTTTTGTCAAAGTAAGATCTTTCAAGTATTTATCATATTTCCAAGTAGTTGTTAATACGCCATCTTTAATGGTTCCATCCTTTAGAGCATCGAATAAAGTATCTGTAGCTTCTACATCCTCGACCTTAAACGCTTCGAACGCGTCTTTAGTAATTGTTTTAGTATTTCCATTAGATTCTCTGATATAAACTGTCAGATCTGCTGCGAATGCAGCTACGCTTGAGCTTAATGTCATTGCTCCTGCTAATACGACTGCTGAAATTCTTTTTGCTAATTTGTTCATTGTCATTTCCTCCCTGATATTAGTTTTGTTTTTGAAATGCTCTGTGTCTTGGTTACACGCGAATGCGATTCCATCCCCGCCGGCAGTTTTCAGGCTGCCTTCTTCTCCTTTTTGTCGTATTAGTGGTATGCGTTGTGGCTGCGGTATTCTGAAAAGGGTTCTTTTTCATTATCCTGATGTCTCCAGACTTTCTTCTCTTAAGTCTTTTGTTCTGCATCAAAAAAGGCCATACCCGTTCAGAGTACGACCCACACTACAATCCATACGGCGCCGCCCTGATATCGAGGGTTGTTGCACAACATCATAAAGATAGACCTGACTTAGAGCTTTCGCTCATCACAGTAGCGTTCCTGTGCGGGAATCTCACCCAGCTTCCTATGCAGAGAAATACTTTTTGTTTACCTTGCATAAAATCCCTATGATATTCACTTAGGCTTAGTGTACCACCCTGTAATATTTTGTCAAGTATTTCCAAAGAATTGTTGCATTTTTGTCAATTTTATATATATTCTGATCCATTTTAATCTTGTTTTCTTTATTTTTTTATGCTATTATGCTTAAAAAGCAAAGCATGTATCTATGCAAACAGCCATAAAATCTGTACAATATGCCAGGGGGTATTTTTTCTGGCCGCAGAATTTCATTTTCCACACATGATTTGGCTGTATCAGGAAAGGAATATTTATGGCTGAGCCAAAAAAATATTATGTAAACAAACGCACGGTACACCCCGGCAATGTCCATCTGTACCGTTCTTCTTTTTTGCGATTACCTGATGGGATTGTCGGAATCGAGGCAGGTACCTTTGCAGATTTTAAAAAGTTAAAATCCATTGTATTCCCCAACAGCTTGCAGTACATCAGTGCGCATGCTTTCCACGGTTGTTCCGGGCTGAAAAGCATCGAATTGACAAACCGGGTTTCCAGGATCGGTGCAGAAGCATTCCGGGAATGTAAAAATCTGGAAAGTGCTGTCCTGCCGGTTTCCCTGGCTGCCATCCCTGACCGTCTATTTTCCGATGACGGGAAGCTGCAGGAGCTTTATATTCCTGCAAACAGCAGATTACATTCGGTTGGAGTCAATGCTTTTTTCAAATGTACCAGACTGTCTTCCCTATTTCTTCCAGACGGGGTGACCATTATTGAAGATGCGGCATTTTTCACCTGCAAGAAGATGCACCAGTTTCATTTTCCGTCACGCCTGAAGCAGATCGGAGAACACGCTTTCCATTACTGCCTGCTGTCAGAAGTCGTTCTTCCGGAAGGGCTGGAATACATTGGTGCTGCAGCCTTCTACCACTGTCCGCAGCTGACCCATGTGGAAATTCCGGCTTCGGTCAGATACATTGGAAACAGGGCTTTCAAAGGCAGCCAGAAAATGAAAGTGCTGGAGCTGCGCCATGATCCGGACTATATCGGACCGGATGTGGCGAATCATGACACGCTGATACGGTGCTATCAGGGATCTGCTGTGGAAGAATATTGTAAGAGAAATGGGTATGCGGTTTCGTACCTGTAAAAAATCGTATAAAAATCCCCTGTCTGCTGAAACTTTTCGTTTTCACAGACAGGGGAAATCTTTTTCACGGTTTCATAATTTCAGTTCTTTTTACCCCAGCGTTTACCGATTTTGCCACTTTTAACCTTCTGTTTCGTCTGAGTGCTCTGCCAGACAGTCGCTTTAGAACATGTTCACGCCTGGAAACTGCATTAATCGGCCGCACACTTATCATCCGTTCCCGTGATCCTGTATGATTTCTTCTTGCCCTGTTTACTATTGCAATATTTTCAGCCGTAATTTTCTTCACATCTTCCGGGCAGTCACTTTGCTGTTTTAATTCTTCCACTATTTCCAGAAGATTGGCACTATATCCATCATACATCAATACCGAGTTTCCTTTTTTCACTGCCATAAAAGCTGGGGACTTAGATAAGACACGGATAATTTGATTCACATCCGTATTCCCGGTTATAGCAGAATATGTTTTTATGATGTTTCTAGTATTATAATTCATTTAAACACCTTCCTTTTTTACCAAACTTAATTTTTCTATTGCTCTTTTTGTTTTAAAACAGTACTGATCATAGCGTCTGTTTTTCGGAAATCTGGCAATAAGTAACAGCATATTTAAGTCTATCTCTCCAAAATAGTATCGTTCAATATAGTTCGATAATACCTTAAATGTTGAGTCTGCCATTCTGTCATAAATAATATCATGGTCACTGTTATAAAATTCCAATCTACATTTACATAAAAAGTCTGCCCATTCTTTATTATATCTGGTTAATTTTTTTATATTAAATTCGTGCCCATTAAGGATTTTTTCATCAAAAGCGTATGTATACAAAAAACCTTCCTTTTTCATTTTTCCTCTTGTAGCCCATCTGATTGCCTGACTCTTATTTGTTGTCAGATAATATCCCAGACCAAAATCTTTTCCTTTACGTGCTTTTGATAAATCTATTTCCGTAAAATCATATGTACTTCCATGATATAACTCCATATAAAAATTTTCCTTTTTTATCTAAATTTCGACATATTCATTTGGTTTTCTCTAATTTTATCATATCAGAATCTTTTTATCTACCTATAATTTTCTTGCATAAACGCCCTTGTTGTAAACATATTTTCATATCTATCCTATAACATTTTCTTTTTTTCTCAACACGAAATCCATCGCAAATTTTGACATTATCTTTTTTGAAAAATGAATTCTTGACAACTAAACTTCATGTTGTAATATATTAGTAACAGAACCCACCACGCCTCTGATTTTCATGCGCAACCCGGTGGGACTTTTTCATTTATTAGGATTTTATCGTTTACAGGGATATTCTTTTCATTTATATCATTTAAAGTAGAATATCTGGATTAAGTTTCATTAACGTAAAAGTTCTGTCCTATTTTCTTATTATGCTGTATTATAAATACATAACAGACAGGAGTATTTGATTATGAAATTAACTATGAATTTTTCTATCTCGGATGACGATACCAGACGTTATACAGACTCATCTGATCTGCGTACATTTTATCAGCAATTTGGTCTTTGTGGTCTGGAAGTGATGCCTCTTATGCCGGATGAAACGCACCTTTTGAAATCAGATATGATCACTGGTGTACATGCCTGTTGCATTACGGACTGGATGGATCTGAATCAGGAGATGCTTCTGGAACATTACCGGAAAGATCTGGATTATGCGAAAGCTGTTCATGCGGAATATGTGGTGTTCCACATCACACAGGTAAGCTATGCAGAATCTCTTACTTATGTAATACACCACAGCAATGAAGAAGTGGTGGATGCTGCCGCTGCTTTTATCAACCGCCTTTTGGACGGAACAGACTATGATTTTTATTTTCTGATGGAGAATTTATGGTGGCCGGGACTGACCTTTGAAGATCCCGCCATAACCAGCCGGCTCCTGGAACAGGTGCATTACCCTAAGAAAGGGCTTATGCTGGATACGGGACATTTTATGAACACGAATACTGATCTGCAGACGCCGGATGATGCGGTCGTCTATCTGAATCAGATGCTGGATGCTCATAAAGATCTGATCCCGATGATCAAGGGCATTCATCTGAACCAGTCTCTGAGTGGCGCTTATGTAAAAGACTATCAGCAGCATATGCTGACACCATCTGAAGATCCAAAGGAACTGGCCACGCAGGCTTTTCTTCATATCTTCCATATTGATCTGCATCAGCCCTTTGTAGCAAATGGCGTCCGTGAGCTGGTACAACGTATGGATCCGCTTTATGTAACACTGGAATACATCTCACGGGATCGGAAGGAACATGCACGGTTGCTGCGTCAGGGGGTAAATGCTCTGCAAAACAGTTAATTACCAGTGAGGATAGTAAAAAGCCTAGACAGTCTGGAAGTACAGATGAAACGCCATACAGATCCGAAATATGAGAAACCGCTGAAACAAATATAGCATATTCAGATTGAAGGGTACAAAAAATCGCCACAGAATTTCTGCAGCGACTTCTTGTTTCTCTTGCTATACTGAATACATTTTATTATCTTTACTTTATGCCACCGTAACACAAAGTCATTTTCAATAATCATGATCCTACAAACTCTGCCAGACCAAATTCTATACTCCTCATAAGTGTTGTCAAACCGGTACCAAAGAATATCACAAGACTGCTTCCTGCTACTATTGCAAGGATCACACCAATCGTCTGCCAGTCCTGTGTGACTAATATCAGCATCAGTACCATGAATCCCGCACATGCCAGTATCAGGTCATGCAGCGCATACCCAAGAAGTAGAAATACATCCAAGATTCCCAGCAATGCCACAATTCCTATGATACACACAATTGCCATTAATTTTAATATCAAAAAACATAAAGGAGATTTTTTATATGACAAACTTCACGGATTATCATAAATATGTTTCCAATAAACGCACCTACCACAAGATCTGCCAGATCAGTAACTTAAATCGCCCAGGCTTCCTGTGGGGTATTACAATAAGCACTCCTCCTTTTTATAAAAAAATCATAGAATTTTTGTTGTAGGATTCTCTCTTATATAGTAGGATAAGTTGTATACTTATTTTTGAAAATTGGAGATACTGTTATGGGATATGGAAAAAATCTTGCAAATGCGATAACCGCCAGAGGTTGGTCTGTTGCAGAAACAGCACGCAGATCCGGTGTAAATGCTAATACCATCCACACATCAATCCGCCGTGATTCCTCTATGCGATATGATCTCGCACTGAGATTGTCTAATCTACTTGGCATTGATATAAAGCTGATATGCAGGGAAAATCCTTTCTCACAGACAGAAACAGACTCTTTATCTGAGACTGACGGTCTTCTTTCTGCCCTAAATACGAACAGTGCTTTGAAAAATCGTATGTCCCAGATTCTTAATCTGTACTCATACAGTGATTACCCATTACTTGACCAGATCCTTACTCAGTTTTATATACTGGATGAAGAAGGTCGCAGACAGGTTCTGGATAGTCTGGAAGTACAGATGAAACGCCATACAGATTCGAAATATGAAAAACATCTGAAACAGATATAGCATATTCAGATTGAAGGGTACAAAAAATCGCCACAGAATTTCTGCAGCGACTTCTTGTTTCTCTTGCCATACTGAATACACTTCATTATCTTTACTTTATGCCACCGTGACACAAAGTCATTTTCAATAATCATGATCCTACAAACTCTGCCAGACCAAATTCTATACTCCTCATAAGTGTTGTCAAACCGGTACCAAAGAACATCACCAGACTACTTCCTGCTACTATTGCAAGGATCACACCAATCGTCTGCCAGTCCTGTGTGACTAATATCATCATCAGTACCATGAATCCCGCACATGCCAGTATAAGGCCATGCAGCGCATACCCAAGAAGTAGAAATACATCCAGGATTCCCAGCAATGCCACAATTCCTATGATACACACAATTGCCATTAATTTTAATATCAATCTTCCAACTGTCCTCAACATGTACCTTCCTCCCTTTTCTATTCCTGACCATATTGTTTTTCTTTTATCATACTGAAAATATCTATAATGGTCAATATGTGATTATATTAAAATTTTATGTATTTTTATCTTTGTTGCACTTTATGTCACTTTGTCGCAAAGTTATTTTTTATGTACTGCCAAACAAATCGTGATTAACCTCTGCCTGGTAAAAACTATTCATCGTGGCCGGTGCATTATATAATGCCGTTATCAAATAGGTTTTAATGTTCTTGATTTTCGTCGTATTCTTTTTCATGCATAACAGGACATACTCTATGTGGGAATAATTGATTTTCATAAAACGATTTTTCACAATGGACACTGGCTTGTCCACTCCTGCAATCCGAATCATGCTGTTATCTGGCATCATCATGACCTCCACCATCAATTCTACAAGATCATCTACCTCTTTCTGATTATGACACTGATATTCAATATGGTCCTGTATCAACTGACGATAGATGCTCATTTCTTCCATCACATCCATCCCATCCTGTATATCCTTATCTGTCTGATTGATAAGATAAGATGGAATACTATCAGTCTTATTTCTCTCTGTATCATTCTTTTCAGTCTTATTAGATTGTGATTTTCCCAATTCCTGAGTTGCTTTTTTCATCATTCCAGAATTGTGATTTTCATTATTCTTTGATGATGATTCTGGAACTTCCTGAATTGTGGTTTTCACTATTTCTGAATTGTGATTTTCACCATTCTTGAATTGTGATACATCCCCCCGCTGTTCTGATATACTATTTTCCTTTTCCGTAGTCTTTTTCATGTCCTGTAATAAGAAATTCTTCACATAGATCACATTTGGTCTGCCAAGCCCCAGACGTTTCTTCTCAATCAGTCCAATTCCTTTTTCACTGTCAAGTTCTTTCATCAATTTCACAGCCTTCTGGGTTCCGCAGTTCATCAGTTCCGTTACTTCATCTACTGTAAAAATAATGTATACCCTGTCTTCTCCATCAAGCCATCGGTTCTTAATGCTCAGGCTCATACGATCCAGCATCAGACCGTATAATACCTTTGCTTCACAGGAAAGTGTCTGAAAACATTCCGCAGTAAACAAAACTTTTGGGATGCGATAAAAGCTGTACTGCTCCGCTTCCATTCCCCTGAAATAATCAAACTGTATCTTATGCATCCTAATCCCCCCTGTTCATTTTCCTGTCTCCATCGACCCAGAAGTCCATAGATTACCTCTTCCATCTGCTCTTTTGTATAGGTAACCGGAAAATAGTCATTTAATCTTTTCACAAAGATTGTCACATTCACTTTCTCATTTTCACGTTTCGTCAAAATCCTGTAAATGGCATCTTCTGTCAGTGCTTCTATTTCTGAAGTATCTCATAAAAATAGGGATACTTGATTTTACAGGTATCCCTATAGTCTATCAATTATCTGGTAGCTCTCTATTCACTTCCCCTATATACTCAATATATTAGCCAGTATATTCTGGATAACGAATTTGTATTGCCTGCCAAAAATATGGTGCATATACACAGCAAAATAAATCTTCCACTGTATATCTCTTGCATTCATCTATCTGTTCTTTAATATTATTATTATCTGTATTAATACTTGGTATTCCATTACAATAAAGATTAAATGCCAATCTTACCACTTTCAGGCTTCCATCAGTTTGCCATCCCTCATGTAAACATTTGGGCTTCACACACCCATTCTTAAAATTGTAAATTCTGTTCACATTTTTTCTTGTATCATTATTGATCCCCAGGCAATAACACAATGCCATGTGATACACGTCCTGATAACGTACCTCTTCTAACTTTTCATAATAAAATTTTTCATGTTCTTCATTGATAAATATAATATTATCTTTCTCTTTTTTCTTCCTTTCCAGTGTTAGGTCTGTCATATCTATACCTCCATTTTTACTGAATCAGCTATTTTCAGTTATAAATATCCTCTAATAGTTTGTGTGTAGAACCATTAGTAAATTAATACGCCTCTTCTTTGTTATGGTTCTATTTTACACGCCGCCGGTGCCATACAGGCTCCCATATTCATTGCGTCCTGTACTCCGAAGTCTGTTACTTTTCCTGCTGTGATGCCGGTAACTCTCACGTGTCCACCTGTTTTTCCCAGAATAAAAGCACCGCTTCCGGTAACGGTCCAGGTGGCTGACAGTGGCCTCTGATTGCCATAAGCTAACGGAAAACGGAACTGTTTCTCTGCGCTGGCAAAATGGCTGGACGTTACTGCTGCTGTATAATCAGCAAAGCCGCCTGCAACTGTCATAGCCGCCAATGCCAGTGCTTCCCCGCAGGTAGAGCAGGCTCCATACAACCCAAACCATGGAATTCCAAAACTCTCCAGGCCAAAAGACGTAGCAATCAGCTGTCCCAGAAGATCTCCTCCATACAGATAGCGGATCTGATCCTTTGAAATTCCTGCACCCTCAATTGCCGTAGTTAGTGCCTCCTTCTGCATTTCACTTTCTGCCTTCTCCCAGCAGTCTTCTCCAAACAAATCATCCTGGGATACAACAGAAAAAGCACTGCCCAGCGGTCCTTCTCCTTCCTTTTTTCCTACTACGGATGAAGTACCTATGATGTGCGGTGCTCTCTGAAAGCAGATACTCTGTCTGCCCTGTGTCTGATCCATGCCATAACCTCCTGCTATCCTTTTGCCAGAAGTATGTGCATTTCTTTTCCGTTTTATACTTTTTTCGTTTTTCTCTTGCTTTTTGAAAAAGAAAATGGCATATTTTTCTGTTTGCCACGTATGATATACTATAAGCACCATTTAAAACAGTGCGCAAATGGAACATGTTATTTGAATCCTACAGTATCTCATCTTCTTCGCAGACTCTTCCCTGAAGAGCAGCCTGCAAAGTAGAAAGAATCTGTTTCACTTCTTCTGCATCGAGTGCATCATAGGTGATCGCATATACTTTCTTTATTTTGTGTTCTGCAAAGTAAGCCTGATCTTCCGAATTCACAAAATCCTCTGCAGCCTCTTCAAATACCATCGTATCATGTGTTAAGGTCAGTTCCATCAGATCCATTTCCAGCCAGAGCTCGATTTTTTCCTGATAGTCCGGCAATAGCTCTGCCATCTGTGAAATACTGGTCTCCTGAGGAATCAGATAGTACTCTGTCAGCATTTTTTTGACAGGTTTGATCTGCTCTGCAGATTTTTTTGCAGTCTGGTGATGTGCACTCTTCTTTTTGGTATTAGTTTTATTTTTCATAGTCATTTCTTTGCCTTTCTTTCGCTGTATCTGTTATGGGCATTTCTCGTTTCACTTCTGTGTTATGCTTCAGTCCGGACTAATGATTCTGTTCCGGGCTGAACATAATGTCATGATTGATCTTTTTATAGAATTTCTCCCGGAAGCCATCCGGACCACTGCTCTCCTGCAGCGCCCACATCGTCTTTGCCACAGTGGCCTCCAAAGTCATATCATAGGACTCCAGCAGAGAGAATTCCCGTTTGATCATCTTTCCCACCTGATAAACACTCATATCGCTGCCTTCATGGGTGACCTGGGTCGCCATAATGACAATCTTGCCTTTTTCTACAAACCGCTTAATCGCCTGATAGAATTCATCATCCCCATAATCTGGAAGTCCTCCCACACCAAAAGATTCAATGATCAGGGCATCCGTAGTCTCCGCCAGGGAATCGATGATCGCTCCACTGCTTCCCGGAATCAGCTTCAACAGGAATACCCGGTCATCCAGCTTATGATAAAACCTTATTCGGTCCGTAATATGATTCTTATCATCAATATAAAATACAATCCGTCGATCCTGTATCACTGCAATATCGGGATAATTGATACTGGAAAATGCATTATAACTCTTGGATCGCTCCTTCTTTGCTCTGGTGCCCGCTATGACGGAGCCTCCGAATACAATATTGGTTCCGTGTGCTTTGGGATGTGACGCAAACCTCAGGCTGTCCAGAAGATTGGCTCTCGCATCAGTAATCGCCAGGTCTATCGGTTTCTGTGCTCCGGTCACCACGATCGGCTTTAGATTGTTCTGAATCAGATAAGAAAGCGCTGCTGCCGTATACGCCATGGTATCGGTTCCGTGACAAATGACAAATCCATCATAATATTCATACTTCTTCTCTATCAGCTCTGCTAACTGCGTCCATTGTCTGGCACACACATTGGTACTGTCCAGATTAAATGGCTGAATATGGTCAATCTCACAGAATTCTCTGGCTTCTGGAACATAGGATAACAGTTCTTCCGCTGAGATCTGTGGTGACAGGCCTTTGTCCGTATATTTTGATGCGATAGTTCCTCCTGTTGCAATTAACAGTATTTTCTTCATCTGTTCTACTCTTCTCCTTTTAATTCAACCAAACCGCTGAAACAAGCAGATAAATCAGTGTAATACACAACCCCAGGGAGAACAGCAGTAATCCATAGGACATACTTCTTCCGATCAGAATCGTATTTTCTCTGAATTCTTCATACCACAGAGACAGTTTGTGGATAAAATCTGTCTGACACGGATGCTTTTTCCAGATCGTAGCATTGCACAGGTGTTTGACTGCATTACACAGCTTACCAAGTACATGGGTCAGATGGTTGCCCTCTTCCGGGTCGGTCTTTTCCACGCTGCCATGATAGACATCCTTTTTCATCTCTACAATAATCGGATCCTGAATCGTATCAAAGAAACTGGCTTCCACATACCCTGCCAGCGGCTGTATCTTTGCTGTCACATCCACCAGCTTATCCAACAGACTGCTTACTCCCCCTCCAATTGCCGGAAGTATCTGCAACAGTACCGGTCGGTAAAGATAATCCTCCAGATCCAGCACTGCCGGCCAGCGGTTCACGTATTCTTTTGTATTACCATTTTTCTGCATCATCCAGGTACGAATCACCAGGACATAAACCAGAATGCCAATGCCAATAGAGATCAGGCTTCCTGACAGATTGCCAAAGCTGTAATAAGCTACTTGTCCTGTCATCTCTTCTGCGCCCATAAATTCCTGTCCCATATCTGCGATTCGATCCATCGTCAGATGAGGCACCATTCCCATCACAGGAAACAGCATGGCGCAGACTGCCAGTACTGCTGCGCTGACACGATTCATATAATGCCCTTTTAACGCATCATAGGCCGCCTGGGTCTGCACATTCTGATTTTCTTCCACAAAGACAGCCACATATAGTTTACACATATACGCTGCCGTCAGACCTCCACTGATCAAAAACAGCCATTCTATCAGACGAATATCTGAATAACCCAATATTCCACTGCCTGTCTGTATCAGTTCGCTATATTCTACAATACTTTCATGCAGCAGTGTCTTACTGATGTAACCGGAAAAAAATGGTACGCCGCTGATTCCCAGTGCACCTCCTAAAAATACTGCTTTCAGAAGTGGCTTATTTCTTCCAAATCCCCGTATCTCATTCAGATCCAGTCTGTGCAGGTTCATGTAGATCACACCGGCAGCCATAAACAGAGTAAGTTTAAACAGGGAATGATTCACCATATGGAGCATGGTTCCCCGTACTGCCAGAATGTTTTCCTCTCCAAGCAGCCCCTGCATGCCGATTCCTACCAGTATGAATCCGATCTGAGAAACGGAGGAGCAGGCAAGTGTTCTCTTAATATCCACGGAAAAGACTGCCAGCACCGCACCAAACAGCATAGTCAGTACTCCCAGCACCAGCATGGCTGTTCCCCATCCTGCATCGTGCAGAAAAATTTTACAACTGATTACCAGTATGCCGAAAATTCCGGTCTTTGTCAAGATACCGGACAGTAATGCACTGGCCGGTGCCGGTGCTGCCGGATGTGCCTTCGGCAGCCAGATATGAAGCGGAAATACTCCGGCTTTTCCTCCAAATCCAATCAGCATACAGATGCACGCCGGCAGAACATTCTTCCCCTGACATGCCTGATACAGTTCATCGATGCGCAGGGTGCCTGTCTGATGATATAGTAAAAACAGTCCCATTAAAATGGACAAACCTCCGATTACCGCAATCGCCAGATACGTCTCTGCTGCCCGCAGCGATTTTTTCCTCTCATCCTGGGCCACCCATACATAAGAGGTGAAAGACATCAGTTCAAAAAAGATCAGTGTAGTATACAGATCTGCAGATAACAATACTCCCTCGGTAGCTCCCAGTGTCATCAGAGAAAAGAAATAATAGCGATTTCGATTCCGGTAAGAAGCAAAATACTCCCCGGAAAACAATGTGGTCATCATCCACATAAAAGCTGCAATCAACGCATAAACAGATCGAAATCCATCACTTTCAAATGTCAGCCCCATCTGACAGATACCGGGAATCTGGCAAAATACCCTGCTGTCCCTGACGGTAAGTAAAAGTACCAGCAGCATCAGGAATTCTGCCACGGTCACCGCTGACGCCATCCTGTCACGCAGGACCTTGTCTGCCCTTCCCGCCAGATAGGTAACTGCAGCTCCTGCCAATGGGAAAAATACGATCCAGGCTAATAAATAAATCTGTGTTTCCATCATCTTACCGTTCCCCCTCTAATACAGTCCATTAGCCACATCCGTAAAGAATCTGACCAGTGGTGCGGACCCCAGTCCCAGACCTGCCACGCCTGCTGCAAACAACACCAGCGGCACACACATTCTCCAGGATGGATCCCTGATTTCTCCCAGTTCCTCATAGTGGAACTCTTTTCCCGGGAAATATGCCCGAAATACAATCGACATCATATAGATCGAGGTAAGGAACGCTGAAATCAAAAGACAGCCAATTCCCAGATATGCCTGCACTCTTCCGCTGTCCACTGCTGCCTGAGCAATATTCCATTTACTGATAAAGCCTGCCAGCCCCGGTACTCCCATCAATCCAAGGGCAGATACCAGGAAACATCCGAATACCACTGGCATCTTTTTGGCATATCCATTCAGATCATCGATAAACATCTTTCCTGTCTGATGCATAATGGCACCTGCACACAGAAACGAACAGATCTTCATTACAGCATGGCATACCATATGGGTAAGTGCTCCAACCAGTCCCAGCGGAGTCATAATCATGGCACTGAAGATAATATAAGAAAGGTTGCTGATTGTGGAATAGGCCAGTCTTCTTTTTATATGACGTTCCATCACTGCTCTTGTGCAGCCATAAACCACAGAAAACATAGCCAGTGCCATCACCACAGCCTGCACCCAGGTTCCCTTGAGGAAATCCGTTCCGAAACTGTAGTAGGTCAGACGGATAATGGCAAATACGCCTGCTTTTACCACAGCCACTGCATGAAGCAGTGCCGTGACCGGAGTCGGTGCCACACCTGCATCCGGGAGCCAGGAGCCCATGGGAAACATGGCAGCCTTTACACCAAATCCCAGGCAGGCAATCAGATATACCACCAAAAGTACCTGCTTCTTCTCTTCTGCTTTCGCCAGATCCAGTACACCACCAAGGACAAAATCCAGCTGGCTTCCATATACCATCAGAAATACAATTCCAATCAACGCAAACGCCGCACCGCCAAGGGAATAATACAGATATTTCCGTGTGGCATGAATCGCCTGGCGGCTTAAGCTGTGCATAATCAATGGGACTGTTACCAATGTCAGCAGTTCATAAAAGAAATACATGCTCAGCATATCCGATGCGTAGGCAATTCCGAGTGTTACCCCATATGTCACAGAGTAAAACAGGAAAAACACTCTCTGATGCTGTTCCCGTTCCATATATTCAAAGGAATACAACATGGCCAGCGGCCACAGAACCGCTATCAGCACAGAAAATACCATGGACATTCCATCTATGCGAAAAGAAATAGAAAGCCCCTGCATAAAATGAACTACTTCCAGTGTCCCCTCCGGGCGATTCCAGGCCAGAAGAAAAACCAGCAGAGATGTCACCACCATGACACATTCCAGATAAATTTTCATGATTTTCTGATTTGGAAAAGGAATCACTTTTACCAGGATTCCTCCAATGATTGGCAGTAATATTGCAACTGTCATCCAATATTGGCTCATAGCATGACCTCCACAATTTTTTCCACATACTGTACCAATGGTCCGCAAAAGATTCCCAGCAGCAAAGCCAGAAGAGATAACATACTTACCGGAATCAACATGGCCAGATTTGCTTCTTTTCTGATCAGATGTGCATAATCAAACTCTTTTCCAGGCAGGAATCCCTTCATGCTGATGGGCAGCAGATACCCCGCTGTCAGCAGTGCGCTGATCAGAAGTACAACCGGACCCAGAACTGCAAAAACAGAGATTCCTGATGAGAGTGCTCCTTCCGCCAGATACCATTTACTGATAAAGCCACTGGCTGGCGGAATACCAATCAGCGCCAGCGATGCAATGGTATAGCACCATATGGTCACCGGCATCTCCTTGCCGATTCCGGTAAGCTGATCCGTTCTGGTCTTCCCGGTACAGAAAATCACAGCACCTGCACAAAGGAAGAGGCAGGATTTGATACATGCATGAAACACCACATGAAGCAGAGAGCCTGTCAATGCCTGGGGCTGCAAAAGTGCAAGCCCAAAGAGAATATAAGAGATCTGACTGACGGTAGAATAAGCCAGCCTTTTCTTCAATATCTTCTCCCGGTACGCCAGCATAGAGCCCATGAATACCGTTATCAGTGACAATGTCAGCCACACTGTCTGTACCCAGGTACCCCGGATCACTTCCGGACCGATAATCTCATACACTACGCGGATTGCTCCCAGCACTCCCATTTTAACAATCACACCGGAAAGAACTGCACTGGCCGGTGCCGGTGCCACCGGATGAGCAGTCGAGAGCCATCCATGCATGGGAAACATACCGGCTTTCACGCCAAATCCCAGAATCATCAGGCAGGCGCATACTAATATCAGTGTAGTATGCCCTTCTGCCGCTGCCAGATCCAGGGTTCCGCCCGGTGTAAAATCCAAAGATGTAGTATATCGATTCAGCATATAAGTGCTAAACAAAACCAGATATGCTCCGCTTAAGGAATACAGCAGATACTTCATACCGGCTGTAACAGCCTCTCTTGTCCGGGTATGCAGTACCAGCGGTACCGTGGTTAATGTCATCATTTCATAGAACAGATAAAAGGTGATCAGATTGCCTGCATAGCACAGTCCCATCAGCACCCCATATACAATCAGAAAAAATCCGAAGAATCGTTTCTGATCCTGCTCTTTTTTCATATATTCTCCGGCAAAACATATTGCCAGGATCCAGACCAAAGTAACCACGGATGCAAACAGTTTTCCGATTGCATCTACATGAAAGTACACCGGGAGATCTTTTCCCAGCGAACACAGATGCAGTGACAGCGGATCTCCCGTCAGATTCCATACCAGAAAACAGGCTGCAATCACCATCGCTGTCAGCGACCGCCCTGCAAGTTCTTTTTCCGTGTATTCTCTTTTTCCCAGAAGCATTACCAGTCCTGCCAGCACAGGGAAACACATATTTAATAAAAGAATACCTACTTTCATTCTTAATCCTAAGCCCCCTATGAGAAATTCTGCAGACCGATTTCAATGATATGTACAATCGGCTGTGACATCATTCCAAGCACCAGATTCAAAGCAATAAAACAGATGATTGTCAATCCATACAATTTCTGTCTGGAGATATGGAAAAACAGATAGCCCTGCTGTTTTTCAAATGCAGGATCCTCCGGCACATAGATTCGAATCACTGTTTTCAGAAAATAGACTGCATTTAATATCGTGCTGACAGCCAGAACAATCACCGTTGGGAATATCTTCACCGGTGCATTATTGGCCACTGCCGCCTGGGCAAACAAAATTTTGCTGACAAACCCGGCAAAGCATGGAATTCCAACCATGGAAAGCGACCCCACTGTAAATCCTATACCGGCTATCTTATTCCGGTACCCGGAGCCGGTCAGTTCTGCGAAATGACGACTTCCGTTGGATGCATCTGTCAGTCCGATAGCGGAAATAAACAGCATGGATTTGGTCGCTGCATGCATCAGGATATGAAAGACACTGGCCACCATTCCTGCTTCTGTTCCCAGTCCAAATCCCATATAAATGTAACCAATCTGCGCCACAGAAGAAAACGAAATCATTCTTCGAATATCATTTTCCCAGATGGCACTGACAGAGCCAAAAATCATGGCACAAAGTCCAAAGACAAACAGTACATTCAGGATATTACTGTTTCGAATAATATCGATACCGATCACCCGGTAAAAGATCTTAATCAGCAGGAAAATATATCCTTTGGACACCAGACTGGATAACATCGCCGCAGATGAAACGGTCGAATATCCATAAGCATCCGGAAGCCAGGCATGAAATGGAAACAATGCACTTTTAATAGAAAGTCCCACTGTAATCAATCCAATCGTGATCAGCATTGGCACACGATAACTGCCCTCCGCCATGATCTGCTGCACGGATTCTTTGATATTGGACATCAGCAGATGTCCGGTCAGATCATATAACATGCAGATCCCCATCAGGAGCAGACCGGAGCCCAGAAGACTCATGATCATATAACGGACTGCGGCCTCAATGGTACGTCCATTCTGACGGATCATAATCAGACCACAGGCTGAGATGGTGTTGATCTCTACAAATACATAGGCCGTAAACAGGTCATTGGTATAGATCAGTGCCAACAGAGAACTGAGCAGCAAATCCGTCAGGATATAATATATGTTGTGTTTGGTAATCTCTACTTCGTCTTTTAACTTCTTTCTTCCGCCCAGCAGGGACAACAGCATAATAATGGAAAAAATCAATGCCATCAAAGCTTCCAGTGCGCCGGCTCGAATCTCATTTCCCCAGGGTGCCGGAAAATGTCCCATCATAAAGGTAAAGCTTCCGCCCACCTCCAGCAGATAGGAAAGCAGCCAGGCTGACATTGCTCCTACCAATGTGATCACCGCTGTATTCAGCCATTTTGCCTGCTTCTCAGGCAGCACCGAACTGATGATTCCGGAAAACATGGACAGAATAATGGAGAAGAAAGGCACATTCTGTACAAAAGCCATCAAAGTCCCTCCTTCTTCAATCTGGCTGATATCTCATCCAGATCCAATGTATGATATCTGCGGTACAGACGTACCGTCAATGACAGCATCAGTGCAGTAACGGATACTGACACCACGATTCCTGTCAGCACCAGTCCGCTGGGAATCGGATTGATGTAGGTATTCACATCCTGAATTCCATTCACCACAATCGGCGCCAGCCGTCCTTCTATGTACCCTTTTTCGGCCAGAAACAGATAAACGGAGGAATCCATGATATTCAGGCCGATGATTTTTTTAATCAGGTTTTTCTGAAAAAGCAGATTGGCAAATCCGATTCCGAATAAGACCATTGCCACTTCTTCTCCAATATTCGATATAAAATTTGCTCCAAATAACAGCATTTCTTTAGAATCCTCCTTTCCGGAACAGTGCAAAGAATGCATACATGGTACAGGCCACCACCAGCCCTACACAGATATTCAATGGCAGAATCAGCCCGCTGCTGATAATCGCTCCTGCCTTTCCCAGAGGAATGCCACTTTCCAGATGATGGGCTCCGGTATAAAAGGAATAGCTCTTTGCCAGGCAGTAAAAAGTCAGTGACCCAAAACTTACCCATTTATAAGTCTTTTCTGTAAAGAACCGCTCGATCTTCTGAAATCCAAAAGCATTCAAATACAGGATCAGTCCGGCTCCAATGATCGCACCTCCGGAAAATCCTCCTCCCGGTGACAGATGCCCATTCAGGATCACATAAATTCCAAAAATAAAAATAATCGGCACCAGTACTTTGGTAATAGTCTGGAGGATAACATCATTCTTCGGTTCATAATAGCTGTCCCTGCGTTCTTCTGCCTCGGCACTGTCTTTTCCTTTTTTCTTATCATTGCGCAGCAGAATCAATACGGTACAGGTAGCAATAAACAATACATTAGACTCTCCAAAAGTATCAAAAGCCCGATAGTCCAGAATCATGCCCGTCACGATATTTACAGCTCCTGTATCCTGCAGTCCGTCTTCAATATATTTGGCTGCCACTTCATTACTTCCTGGATTGTTGCTGCTTCCCACCGGTGGAAGGTAAGAAACCTGCACCAGCAAAATAATAATCAGTGCCAGACAGCACAAAACGCCTGCCACTTTATAAAACCGGCGAAAAAATCCATAGATCGGATTATGTTCAATGTCATATGTCTTCTCCAGCATCTTTTCATGATCCAGGCGATGCTCTTCCAGTACTTTCTCATCCAGGATCTGTTCCCGCTCCAGTGTCAGTTCCTCCGCTTTCTCCTCCGGCTGGCCCTTTAAGGCTCGCCAGATCCGATACACTGCCGGCTTTTTGTTTTCCTCCTGTCTGCTTTCATTCATGTCTTTTTCCTCCCTGATCTTCTCCATCCTGATCTGGATCCTCTTCCATGCCATGAATCTTTTTCAAAGTGGCAAAAAACAAAATCGTCGTCACGCCTGCACCTACCGCAGCTTCTGTAATGGCCAGATCCGGTGACTGCAGCAGTATCCACATAATAGACATAATCAGACTGAAACTCATAAAAATCAAAATAGAGTTTAACAAATTTTTAGAAAAGCTGACGGAAACGGCACACAATACCAGAAATGCCAGCAGCATATATTCAAAGATCTTCATTCATGCATCCCCTCTCTGCTGATTCTGCTCTTCTATGCTTTTTCGTATCTCATCCGGGACCTCGCACTTCTGCTCCAGCTTTGGATTGGTCACCGCCTCCAGTCTGGCAATCAGATGAGACGATACCGGTGAGGAACACCATAAAAAGATCACCACCAGCGCCAGCTTTGCTGTGGTGAGATTCCATCCGGACAGCAGCATCAGGCCAAGCAGAGAGCTTCCGATTCCCAGCGTATCCCCCATGGCCGCTGCCTGCATGCGGTCCAGTACATAACGAAATTTAAATAATGCCAGAATCTGTATGCCAAACAAAAACATGCCAATCAGTAAAAAAACAATTCCCAGTGCCAGACGCACCCAACTAAGAATTACCATGCTGCTCCTCCCTTTCTGTGGTATCTTCCCGCAATACTGTCTGTTCTTTCTTTTCAGCTGCCGTTTTCAGCTCCTGTCTTTTCTGTTCCTGATCTTTTTTCTCCAGATAGACACCGGTGTATACCTTTGTCAGAACTACTACCGCCAGAAAACTGATCATGGCATAGATCAGACAGATGTCCACCAGATATCCTTCCTGCAGATACAGGGCAAGGATCGAGATAATAACCATAACCATGGTTCCCATCATATTTCCTGCCATCAGACGGTCTGCAATCGTCGGTCCCTTCACTGCGCGAAGCAGACACAGGAACAGCAATACCGCCAGATAGATCAGTATGATAGAAAATATCCACGGACATTTGCTATAGATTTCCATTTGTTCCACCTATCCTTTCCATATGTTCCAGCATCTTCACAAAGCTGCTGTCTTCCATTCCCTCTGCCAGTGACCGGTCCAGACAATGGACAATCACCTCGTCTCCCTGAAGCGATACGGTAATGGTTCCCGGTGTCAGTGTAATGGAATTGGTCAGAATCACCCTGGCCAGACTGGACTTCAATGTTGTATGAAAAGATACCATCACCGGGTGAATCTCATCTCTGTCAGATAATACAAAATGACATACTGACACATTTGCCCTTACAATCTCGATCAGAAGATTACCCAGATAAAGCAGGAAATATCCACTCCTCTGGATCAGCAGTTTTTCTTTTCTCCAGCTGTAATCCATGAATTTACATACAAATCCAAACATCAAAAAGGCAACTACAACTCCAAAGATACAAATCTCCGTTGTAATCGCCCCATTGAAAATAATCCATACAAGAAAAAATAATAAAAACATCGTTCTCACTCCTCAGATTTCTGGTGATAATTATACCATGTTTATCCCGTAAGTGGAACTTTATTTTACAACAATTATATTTTTTTCCTTTCTTCTTATATTTTTTTGTCAGATCAGCCAATAGATTACGCCCAGCACCCAGCTGGTAAAAATGCCGTACAGAATTACCGGTCCGGCAATATTAAAGATCTTGCATCCTATCCCGAATACCTGTCCTTCTTTCTGGAATTCAATTGCCGGTGCCGCCACTGAGTTGGCAAATCCGGTAATCGGAACCAGTGTTCCGGCTCCGCCGAATTTAGCCAGTGGCTGATACCATCCTACGGCAGTCAGAATAATACTGATCAGCACCAGTATCACAGAACACCATCCTGCTGCCGCCTCTTCATCCAGCCCCAGTGTATTTCCCATATGAAGCAATATCTGTCCAAGCAGACAGATCGCTCCTCCTGTTACAAATGCTTTCAGGCAGTTTTTTATCACGCTGTGCTTTGGCGTCACTTTCTTTACATATTCCTGATATGACTGATTTCTTTTTTCTCTGGCCTCTGATTTTTCTGTTTCTTCTTTTTCTATGTTCGCACTCATCTTATTTCTCCTTTACCAGTTCTCATAAAACTGCAGCAGGCTGCCGGTCATTTTTCCCAGAGCCAGGCTCCAGATAATCGCCCCGATTCCTGTGGTAATCCCAATACGGCGGGAAAACACTGGGAACATATGCACCATCTCTGCCAGGGCCATAATCCATCCTCCGGTATAAATTCCTGCACTGAGTCCCAGCACCAGAAGCCCTGCTCTTCCCAGCGGTACCGGAAGCAAATATACCGTCAGGCAGCTTCCAAATACTGCTCCCAGGAAAATCATACTTTCATACCATCTGTTTTCTTTTGCCGTATGGGTGATGCCAGTCAGTCTTGTTATAATTCCCAGTCCTACAATCAGGGCAATCACTCCTCCTGCCACCAGGAATCCACAACTGAAGGCTCCAGCTGCCATAACCACATATTGGATCACTAATCTTTTCACCTTTTTTCTCCCGTCGTCTTTTCCTGCTTTTTTCTTACCCCATAATTGGACATAATTGTCTGATTCACATCCTGCTCATAGGTATGCATCTGTACATCCATAGGGGTAGGGTCCGTTTCGATTCTTTTTCCAGCAAAATGATTAAAAAACAGAATAATGCCAATTCCAAGTCCAAAAGAATACGCCAGTTCCAGTACCGTAAACCCGTCCGATGTCTGCCCGGTAAATAACAGATAGACATCTGCGAATAATCCACGGATATCCACATCGTTATTAAATGTCATAATGGAAAATGCCGCTCCGAAAAAACTCAGGACACTGACCATAATCGTTTTCAGATATCCGGTCAAGCGGCTTTTTCCCTTTTCTTCTTCATAAGTAATGATAAAATCTGCTTCCCCCAGATTCTCAATTTCCAGAGAAGGGTACTCCTTCTGTATGTCCTCCAGTACATCCAGAACCGACTTTACATATCTTCCGGGTTTTGTAATTTGCAGATTACTCAGTTTCAGTGTCTGGATTTTATTCTGTACAGACGAATTGGCACAGGCTGTCTGTGCAATATCCTT
Organism: uncultured Marvinbryantia sp.; assembly: GCA_934408725.1. Taxonomy (GTDB): domain Bacteria; phylum Bacillota; class Clostridia; order Lachnospirales; family Lachnospiraceae; genus Marvinbryantia. The sequence continues at coordinate 19,744 of CAKRVB010000019.1, read as the reverse complement.
CACAGTCAGATTCTTCTGATGCACCAGAACATTACTGTCAATCTTCAGATATAAGGTTTCTGCTGCCACATGATCCCTCTTTTCAATGTATATTTTTTGTTTTTCTCTATCTTTCCCATTTTTCATTCCTTTATACATAACCGCATTTTCTTCAGTATCTTTTTTTCCATCCTGGATATCTGAACCTGTGTTTTCTTCATTTTTGCAGCAATCTGAGACTGTGTCATTTCTTCATAATAGCGCATATGGATCAGGCTTTTTTCCTCTGGATCCAGTACCTTCAGCATATCCTCAAGCAAAACATGATTCATCAGTTCACTGACCGCATCTCGCCCATCTTCCACCTTATCTTCCAGGCAGATTTCATTTCCATCTGACTGATATACAGATTTTTGCAAAGATTCCAGTTCCGCAGAGGCTTCCATGGCCATGATAATTTCTTCCCTTTCCACTCCGGTCTCCTTTGCGATTTCCTCTATGGACGGCTCTCTTCCCAGCTGTATCGTCAGCATTTCCCTGGTCTTTGATGTCTGATATGCGATATTTTTCAGAGATCTGCTGACCTTCAGCATCCCGTCATCTCTCAGATACCGCCTGATTTCGCCAAGAATCATTGGTACAGCATAGCTTGAAAACCGAACATCCATGTTCAGGTCGAAATAGTCCACTGCTTTCAGCAAACCAATGCAGCCGATCTGAATCAGATCTTCCATATCTGTTGTTTTTCCCTGATAACGCTTCACCACATGCATGACCAGTCCCATATTTTCTTCTACCGCCGCTTCTCTTGCTTTTTTATCCCCCTGGTGTGCACATTCAATCAGCCACAGGGTGCGATCCATCTCTACTTCCTTTCAAATCTTCCTATTCTTTTCCGCATACACACAGTGGTTCCCTTTCCTGGTTCTGATTCCACTGACAGTTCATCCATAAAGGCCTCCATAAATGCAAACCCCATGCCTGAACGTTCTTCATCCGGTTTGGTTGTATAAAGTGGCTGCATAGCCAGTTCTACATTTTCGATTCCCACGCCATAATCTGTAACTTTCACCAGAAGTTCCTGGTCTTCCATACGGCACTCTATGTATATTTTCTTCACTTTATTTTCATATCCGTGTACAATGGCATTCGTCACAGCCTCAGAAAGTGCCGTTTTTACATCCGCAACCTCTTCCAGCGTAGGATTCAGCTGTGTCATAAAAGCTGCCACCGACACTCTGGCAAAGCTCTCGTTACATGGCCGGCTGTCAAATTCCAGTTTCATTTCATTCGTCTCGCTCATGTTCTCCCCCTTAAAACATATTAGATGGTACTGCCTGTCCTTCGTATATATCCAGAACTTTATAGACTCCGGACAGTGTCAGAATTCTCCGGATTCGTTCATTCACATGTACGGCAATTACCGTTCCTCCCATAAAACGCATATTCTTATACCGCCCCATAATAACTCCAATCCCGGAGCTGTCCATAAACTGCGTCCTGGAGAAGTCGAACACAATCCGCCTGATATTCCGGCTCTGCAGAATCCTGTCAGCTTCTTTTCTCAGTTGTTCCGCATTAAAATGATCCACTTCTTCCGGAAGATAGATCTGTAAATCAGTTCCTGAAATTTCAAAATACTGTTCCATTTATACTCTCCCTTTCACTATTTCACTTGAATTTACTTATCTTGTGCAAAAAGAAAAGAGCCACCGCATTGTCTGCGGCAGCCCCCTTTTTCGAGGTTCCTCATTTGTTTTTTAATATGTCTGTACCCAGATACCATTTTCGTCATAGTAGCCATTGCTGGTATCGTAATTTCCTGCATCCTGTGTCACACTATCCTGGTCCGTTACAGCATTCATATCCTGCGTTATCTGGCCGGCTTCTGTACTGGTTGTCTGACTGCTGTCAGAAGAGCTATTCTGTGTGTCTGCAGCATTTCCAGTGCTCTTGGACTTCGCTGCCGTCAACACGGAACTATCTGTGATATAAGGAGAAAGCAGTTCCTCATACTGTGGGAACCGGACAATTGTTTCAGCCAGAGTCTTGTCTGCATTTTCCGTATCATTCAGATTATAGTATGAAAATGCCAGATAATACCAGGCATCATACTGTGTCGGATCTGCTTCCGTTGCTTTTTTCAGTGCCTCTGCTGCTGTCTTATAATCTCCTGATGAATAGGCAGTCGCTCCCTGGCTGTACAGTGAACTGTACATAGCGCCTTTCACACTGTTCAGCAGACTTTCATACAATGTCTTGGCTTCACCTTCCATACTGTCTGCCTCGATCTCTCCCAGTGTATTTCCTGCTGCATTCTGATCTCCGGAAATAAACTCATTGGCTGCTTTCAGAAGGGTGTCATATCCGTCTGCTTTATCCTTTGCAGCCTGCATCGTGTTATTCGCTTCATCCACCTTTGCCTGATAATCTTCGATCTCTTTTTCCAGACTGGTGACTTTAGCGGTTTCTGAAGCCAGCTTGGTATTCGCATCTGTAACAGACTTACTTGCTTCCTGGTTAATCTTTCTGGTATTCGCCGGGATTCCCAAAAACCAGATCAACGCTGCTCCCAGCACAAATCCCATAAAAATATTCAAAAAAGTAGCCATCGTAGAACTGTCACGGAATGTGGTCGGCTGGATAATGATATCATTACCATTCTTATAGGTTACCGGTCCCAGAAGATGTGGCTCCCTTTCTTCTCCATCTACTGTCTTTCGAAATCTCCTGCTGCTTTTGTTCAGATTGGTTCCCACTCCTGTAGCCTCTTCTACCTCATGAAGATAGCGAAGTGTAGTCGTATTAGTAGTATCAATCTGTGCCGCTTTTTTCAACAGCTTTCTTGCCTTTTCGTACTCCTGCTGCTTCATATAGATCAGCGCCAGCAAATGATAAGCCTTGATCAGATTCGGATTCTGAGACAGAACCTTTTTCAGCTGAATCACGGCCATATCCTCATCGTCCTGTTTGCAGTACAGCAGCGCCTGATTATACTTCTTTATAGTCTGATTGATGGTCTCCAGTTTGTTTTTATTGGACTGCAGCTTTGCAATATAGAAATCTGCCGCATTATTTTCTTCCACGGTATTCTTACTGATGACCCATTCACTCAAGGCGGAAACCACTTCTCCCGTCTCATAATACACCAGACCCAGCAGGTTTCTGGCATCAATGTTCTCTTTATTAAACTTCAGACTTCGCTTCAGACAGGAAATCGCACCAGACAGATCCCTGACACTGGCCTTCTCCAGTCCTTCATTGTATAACAGATTGGATATACGGACAATTCGCTTCTGCAGCGTTACGTCCGCTCCACATCCGGTACAATAATCAATTGCAGATAAAGGTGTCCCGCAATAAATACATCTCATAGCGTGTCCCCCTTATCTCCTCTTGTTCTTTTCTTCCTGAATCATTTCTTTTAAAATATCTGTAACATCCGTAAAGTCCCTCTTATATATAGCATCTTCTGCTTCATTTACATCCAGACTGGGATGAAACTTTTTCAGTTCTTCTTCATAGTTAATCATGCTTTTTCTCCTCTATTACTCTCTTCACTTCTCCTACCAGATACAGGGACCCCACACAAAACAGCAGTCCGTCCCCTTTCTTTTCCAGCGCAAGTGCAAAGGCATCATCTATATCGCACACCGGAGTCACCGGTACATCAGTGTATCTGTGGAATACTTCTGCCAGTTCCCCTGCCGGAACAATTCTGCTTCCGTGAATCTCTGTTACAATGACTTCCTGAATGCAGCCCGTCTGGCAGATGGTATGTACCATCTCCTCATAGTTCTTTTCTACCACCGCAGAAAACAGCATGACAATTCTGCGGTCTTTTCCAACCTGACGCAGGGTACGTACAAATTCATGTACACCATCTTCATTATGTGCTCCATCTACAATGACTCCTGGAAGAACCGTCTCCATTCTTCCCTGCCAGCGGGTATTACGGATCGCATTCAGACGAGTCTCAAGTGAAATCTCATGCTGTGGGTCGATCTCTTCCATAGCCAGAAGTGCCAGTGCACTGTTTCGTACCTGATAAGGTGCCAGATAAGGTACCGTAATCGCGTGTCCACGATAATACGGTGCATCAAACGTATAATCCACACTGTGATCCGTAGAGCCCAGTATATGAAGAGTCTCCTCATACAGTGGAATTGCTCTGGCATTCTGTTCCTCTGCCTTTTTGCATATCACTTTTTCTGCCCGTTTCTCTCTGCCATCGTAGACAACTGGTACCCTCAGCTTAATAATACCTGCTTTTTCGCCTGCAATCTCTTCTATGGTATCTCCAAGGATCTCCGTATGATCCAGACTGATGGAAGTAATGACTGTCACAATCGGATGCTCTACAATGTTGGTTGCATCCAGCCTTCCGCCCAGACCGGTCTCCAGAACCAGATATTCTACTCCTTCTTCTTCAAAAATCACCATTCCGATCGCAAAGAGAAGTTCAAAATAAGCCGGATGATAAAATCCATCTTCCTGCATCTCTTTCACAATCTTCATCACTTTATCATAAGCCCCAAGAAAAATTTCATCACTGACCGGAATATTATTAATCTGAAATCTCTCATTCATCTTTACCAGATGAGGGGAAGTAAATAATCCGCATCTTTTTCCTCCTGCTGTCATCATAGAAGAAAGAAACGCGCAGACTGAACCCTTTCCATTGGTTCCAGCCACATGAATCACCTTCATCTTCCGTTCCGGGTGGCCAATTCTGCGAATTAACTCCAGGGTATTCTCCGGTTTGTTCTTTGATGTAAACTTAGGTACACTGTTAATATAAGCTTCCGCTTCTTCATATGTCATCTTTTATTCTTCTTCCAATCTGTTCATTTTCGTAACTACTTCTTACTTATCATATATACTTCATTCTCTGATTGCAAGTAAAATTTTTCGCAGGATTCGCCATAAAATCCTGCTCATAGATCACCTCAGGATTCTTCTTCCGTCTCCTCCTGATTTTCCTCGCCAAGATATTTTTCCACAATTTTGTCCATCTCGCCGGTTTCTTCCATGGTAGACAAGGCATCATTGATCTCTGTCATCATCTCTTCCTTTTCTGCACGTGCTGCAATCACAAACTTATGCTGATCCGAGATGCTGTCCGCAATCCGAAGAGTCTCATCCTGATTACTGAAATATCTGGCCGCTTTTTCATCCAGAATCAGAGCATCTACTTCGCCCTTCCGAAGTGCTTCTACTGCCATCTCATCTTTCTCATAGAGCACCGCTTTTTCTTCGCTGAGTTCTTCTGCAAGAGTCTCTCCGTTCATCTGATCTGCTGTTCCTACTGTTTTACCATCCAGATCTTCCTTCGTCTCAATCCTGCTGTCGTCCATCACCACCACTGCATAAGTAATCTCCAGATACCCGTCAGAAAATACAAGATCATCTGATTCTTCCTGCGGCTCCACAATTCTGCCCATGGCAATATCTGTTTTTCCAGCCAGCACAGACTCCAGCATTTCATCAAAAGACATGTTACAAATCTCAAGTTCCATCCCAAGCTCATCTGCAATCAGTTCGGCAATCTCCATATCAATCCCAATGATTTCCTGATCTTCACAATATTCATAAGGTGGAAAATCCGCATTGGTTGCCACACTTAATGTCCTGCCAGCTGCCTGCACATTCATGGAACCTGCTGCAAGTACCACCGATACCATACCAAGTCCTGCACCTGATCTTCTTATTCGCTTTTGCACTGCATCCTTCCTCCTCTTTTTCTTAAAATCAATGCACATCCAAAAATCACCAGCGAAACTGCTGTGATTACCAGACTGATTCTCAGTCCAGGCATCTCATAACGAAGTTCAATCGTATGTGCCCCCTCACCGATATGGATTCCCATATACATGATATTGGCTCTGAAAATATCGGTCTTAACCCCATCGACATACGCACTCCATCCACTCTGATATGGAATGCCAAATACCATAAATTCATTCTTCTGTGCCTGCACTGTTCCGATGATCCGGTTCGTTTCCAGTGACACATTTTCCAGAGCATCTGACTTTCTTGCATCTACATAAGAAGTCAATGGCGACATCGGCTGACAGTAGATCGCCAGATCTTCCAGTTGAATGGTCATCTTCTGGTTAAAACGAATCTTACAGTATACCCGTTTAGCCTGCGCATATCCAAGATTAATCAGGAACTCATCCTGTCTGGTATTATACGTATTCGCCTCTCCCTTCACTACATAGGACTGTGTTTCTTTTCCATCTTCTACCTGGAAAGAAATCGTTGCTTTCTTTCCTTTTTTCATGGACAGTCCTTTCAGATACAGATAAGTTTCAGAATCTTCCAGCCCGTCAAAATAAAGGGTCATGGTTGCATCTGCTTCTGTGGCTTTTATAGTACTGCCATCATAAGTAACATTTTCATCACACTGGATTCCAGTGATTTCTATCTTCTGTCCGCTGATCTGTATGGATCCATCCCCGGTATCCGATACATTCTGACATTCCGGAACCTTTTCCGGTTGATCCACTACAGCTGCCTGGAGCATGACTTCCTGACGGAATGGTGTCTCTATATTTTCCAGATTCTCCAAAGAAATCACCTGATCATAGGTATATCCCAGAGGCAACACATTCTGGTTTTCATATACCGTATAATACACATCATCTCTCAGTATTTTTTTTACTTCCTCAAATCCATATGGCAGCGGGAATTCTTTTCCTTCCTTCATCACCATGTATTTCACATTTCCCATGGCATCCAGGTATCCACGTTCATCAAATCCCATCAGTTTTACCAGTGTCCAGGAGGTCAGCCCCATCTCACGGTAAAAGTCCACAGTCGGACCTGCAAGTGTACTGTTAAAATACTCCACTCCATTATATTCCAGTATCATAGAAGCCCCCTGCGTCGCAGACTTCTGTCTGGCATAAGAACGGTAAAAGGAATCATCCTCTACTTCGTCCATTACTTTTAACGGGGTGTCGGTTGCTGTGTCAATCACAGTTCCTGACTTCGTAAATTCACTGATCATATTTCCAAAACCGCTGTGGAAAAACATCAGTCCAGATACCCACAAAAGTACAATGAAATTACCGGTAATTGCAGCTGTTTTCAACCGCTGCGGAAGTTTTTTCCAAAGATTCAGAAATACAACCAGTAAATACGTAAGGAGCAGACAGATACCTGCCCAGAATGCAGCCTTTTTATAGCTTATGCCAAGCAGCCGTTTTCCCATACCATAATAAAGATATGGCAGAATGGCAAGTCCCATAATCACCAGTTCTTTTCTATTCATCTTTTTCAGCTGCTCTGCCATCTTTGCAGTAATCAGTGCCACTACAAACGCATAACCATAACACCAGCGATTGGTAATCGTTCCAAATCCACTGAATACATATCCAAATATCGGTACCAGGCAAAACAGCGTACCCAGCAAAAATCCTGCTTTTATCTGTCTGTTTCCCTTTCTCAGAAAAAGCAGCACGACTGCCAGATAAGAAAATGCGATAAAGCCAAGACGCAGCCAGCTGCCCGGTCCTGTTCCGGTAATCAGGAAGCACTGAAAAGCATCCTTCAGGAAACCAGAACCATACTTCCACATAGAGGTAACCGTCTGAGTGGCTCCGCCTCCGGTACGGGAAGATGTCAGATATCCTGCAAAGGTATTGAAAAATGTAATATTGGCAATACCAATCCCCAGCAAATAAGAACCAATTATTGTCCTCATCCGCAAAAAGAAACGTTTTACTGTCCGTTCTTCTTCCCCGAAGAAAAAGCGGATCAGGAAATAACATCCCATTAAGATCGTATTCATATAAGTAAAATAATACCCACACCAAAAACTCAGTGCTACAAAGATCGTACACAAATACCATCTTTTCTGACGATAGATCTCCTCCATCCCCAGGAGCAGCAATGGCAGTGTAATCATCGGTATAATAAAATGACTGTGCTGCATACCGGCAAAAAGTCCATATCCCGAGAATACATATACCATACTTCCGATCAGGCATTCCCAGTGGCTGTAATCAAAATATTTCATAAATATGGAAATGCTTATGCCTGCAAAGTAATAGCGGAGCAGAATCAGTACTCCATATGCCAGTTCAATCTGATTTTCTCCAAAAAGCAGATACAGCCAGTAGATCGGTTCCATATGCAGTGGAACCGCATCTCCCAGACCGAACTGAAAATCATACATTTTAAAATTCCATTCTCCCTGCAGTAAATTCTGCAGAAATGCTCTGCCCTCTCTGATAAAATACATTACTTTTGGTACATACTGCGGAGAAGAATCAGCCGTCCAGCAAAAACTTCTGTTTTCTATCATAAACCAGATAAATATACCAAAAGAAACGACTGCAAATAAAAGGCTATAGTACAAAAGATAATTCACCCATTCTTTTCTGGATGAAACAGCCTTCCCGCTTCGTGTCTCCTGTCTCATATTTTTTCTCCTTATTTCGAATTTTCAGATAAAGTTGTACACAAACAAAAGAATGCGCGCTCTGCGGACATTCTATTGCTATGAATTATAGGCGAAATCAAAATCAGTGTCAAGATTTCCCCCTTATGGTTTGACAAAGCATCTGTCAACTTCTATAATATCTATATTACTATACTTATATAGAAAGGGAAAGACTATGAAACGTTATGCAAAAAGGCTTTTTCCATTGCTTTTTCTTCTGCTTTGCTTCTGCTGTACACCAGTCAGCGCTGCTCCTGGAAAAGTAACCGGATTAAAAGCGACCTCAAATGATGCCACCATCCGTCTGAAGTGGCATAAGGCTTCAAAGGCCAAAAAATATGCGATCTATCGTGTAGACAGTAATGGTGGTCAGGAACAGCTGATCAAAAAGACAACTTCTGCCTCCTGCCGTGTAACAGGTACGCTTGGTGTCATTTCTTATTATAAGGTTTGTGCCATCGACAAATCTGGTAAACAGGGTGCTTTCTCCTCTGTGATTGGAGTAACTCCTCGGGTCAGCACACCTGAAACACCGAAGAACTTCCATTTAAAATCTCGTGGAAGTCTTTCTGTCACTCTGAAATGGAGTGGCGTTGGCAAGGCCAGCGGTTATGTGATTGAATCCTACAATGAATCTACCGGCAGTTACGATATCATCAAAACAATCTCCTCTGCCAAAACAAAAGATACTCAGATCAAAAAACTGACGGAGAATCATACTTACAAGTTCCGCATCAGAAGTTTCCGCAATGTAAACGGCACTGTTCTTTACAGCAGTCCGTCAGACAGTGTAACAGTAACCGCCATTACATTTTCATCCAGCGTAAATTCTGTACGTACTCCTTACTACACAGTTAAAGTGAAAAAAACAGTGACCGCTTCCAATCTTTCCAGTGGCGGAAACATTACTCTAAAATCCGGACAGAAATTGGTAGTAAAAAGCAAAAAAGGTTCCAAAGTATATGGATACCTCAATGATGGTACTTCGATTCAGGTAAAACGTTCTTCTCTGAAATATACTGGTCTGGATCGTCGGTCATCTGACTATTCTGTCTCTGTAAAAGAACAGTTTGTAAACAGTAAAGGACTTTCCAGTAAAACAAAATACCTGATCTGGATCTCTCAGTATACCTATCGTACCAATATCTTCAAGGGTACAGCAGGTGACTGGAAACTGGTCGGCAGCTATCCATGTATCGTAGGAAAATGGAACAGCCGTACTTCACCTGGTCTGCGCCGCATCCTGAAAAAGAGAAGCGCCGGTCAGTATGGTGGACCTGTGATTACTTTTACTTCCGGTACCGGAACTACCAGCAATCCAAACGGAAATGCTTTCCACAATTTTGTAGACGGCAGTCGAACCGGAGCTAAGTCTCATGGCTGTGTTCGTGTCAGTACCAGCGTATTACGTTTTATTTACAATAACTGTCCAGTTGGTACCACTGTTTTTGTTTATTAAATAAGAAAAGGACATCGGTGTTTCTTCCATTTGAAAAAGCACCGATGTCCTTTTTTACTGTTCTGATATCGATTCTTCCGGAATAAATACCCGGTCTTTTCCAGGTTCCTTTGGCAGCTTAGCCCTTTCCACTGCTTCCTGACAGAAATACTCCTGTGCACAGAGTCGTTTTTTTCCTCTTCTGTTTACTTTCACATAGCTTCCGTCTGGCTGTAAAATATGAGATTTCACATTATCTTCCAGCTGAATCTGTAAAATATGTCCCAATTCTGTTTTGAGCTTCTCATCTTCCACCGGGAATAAAATCTCTACACGTTTATCCAGATTTCGCGGCATCCAGTCCGCACTTCCCATATAATACTCTTCCATACCATTGTTGCGGAAATAGAAGATTCTGGCATGTTCCAGGAAATTTCCCACAATCGAATGAACTGTAATATTCTCACTGATTCCAGGGATTCCAGTCTTAAGGCAACAGATTCCTCTTACAATCAGTTCGATCTTCACACCTGCTGCAGAAGCTTCATAAAGCAATGCAATAATATCGCGGTCACACAGAGAATTCATCTTGGCAATGATATGCGCTTCTTCCCCATTTCTGGCATGTTCTGTTTCTCTTTGAATCAGTTCTGCGAAACGATCTCTCAGCCAAAGTGGTGCCAGAGACAGTTTATTCCAGTTCTTTGGTTCCGAATAGCCGGACAGCATATTAAATACTGCTGTCGCATCTTCTCCAACCGGTTCCGCACAGGTAAGCAGACCACAGTCTGTATAGAGCTTTGCCGTAGAATCGTTGTAGTTTCCGGTTCCCAGATGCACATATCTGCGAATACCATCTGCTTCCCGTCTTACCACAAGCGTTATCTTACTGTGCGTCTTCAGTCCAAGCAGGCCATAGATAACATGGCAGCCTGCTTTTTCCAGCATCTTTGCCCAGACAATATTATTTTCCTCATCAAAACGTGCCTTTAATTCTACCAGAACAGACACCTGCTTGCCATTTTCCGCCGCCTGTGCCAGTGCTGCAATAATTGGTGAATTACCGCTGACACGATACAGGGTCTGTTTAATAGCCAGTACGTCTGGATCTTTCGCCGCCTGTTTTACAAAATTCACTACCGGATCAAAGGTCATGTATGGATGATGGAGTAAAATATCCTGCTTCCGGATAGCTTCAAAGATATCCTCTGTGTGCATCAGCGCCGGTACCGGCTGTGGAATATATTTTTTCTCCTTCAGTTTTTCGAATCCTTCCATGCCATATATCTTCATCAGGAATGTCAGATCCAGTGGTCCATTAATTAAAAAGATCGCATCATTTTTGATATCAAATTCCTTCTTAAGAATTTTCAGGAGCGGCTTTTCCATCCCTTCTTCCACTTCCAGGCGGATAACTTCTCCCCACTGTCTCTTTTTCAGCTGTTTCTGAATCTCTTTTAATAAATCTGCGGCTTCATCTTCTTCAATGGTCAGATCCGCATTTCGCATAATCCGGTATGGATGTGCGCAGACTACATCATAGTTCAGGAACAGTTTGCCAATATTCCGTTCGATGACCTGCTCCAGATGAATCACACTGCGCATCCCATCTTTTCCAGATGGGATCTCCACAATCCTTGTCAATACCGAAGGCACCTGTACCGTTGCAAACTGTGGTTCTTCCTCACTGCCTTTTTTCGAAATCAGTGCTCCTATATTCAGTGTTTTATTACGAATCAAAGGAAACGGTCTGGAGGAATCCATGGCCATCGGAGTCAGCACAGGATACACATTCTCATCAAAATAACGATCTACATATTCTTTCTGAGCTTCTGACAATTCCTCATGAGTAGCAATAATCTCCAGCCCATTCTGCTTCAGAAGTGGTACCAGGCTACGTTCATAAGTAGAATACTGTACATTCACCATATCATGTACGCGTTTCAGAATCAGATCAATCTGTTCCTGAGCTGTCATGCCGGCAATGTCTTTTTTCGTATAGCCTGCATGTACCATATCTTTCAGGGATGCCACACGAATCATAAAGAATTCATCCAGGTTTGATGCTGTAATACTCAGAAACTTTAAGCGTTCAAATAAAGGAATATTCTTATCTCTTGCCTCACTGAGTACCCGCTCATCAAAACTGATCCAGCTGTCTTCCCTGTTTCTGTAATAGTCCGGTTTGTAATACTCTGTATTCACCTGTGCTCCCTCCCTATAGATTCTTTTTCTTACGGATCATTGGCCGTACATGAAATACTTCTTCAAAATAGTCCGCTTTTGGTGGAAACAATCCTTTTTCCAGTGTAATATCTTCACTGGTATCCACCACAATTTCCAGCTGTGCGTCCTTTAATATCAGCCGTACCTGCTCAAACTTCTGCTTATGACTGCGATCCAGTGCATTGGCCACACGTAAAATAGCCACCAGTTTCACAATCACCAGATAATCTTCCTGCCGCAGCTGCTGGGTCAGCACATCTTCCATGGTAAATTCTACTGTATTATATCTTACTACGTTGGCAATAATGCTTCTTTCCGCAGTGGACAACCCAATAATCTCTGTCGCCATAATAATACTGTAAGAACACTGGGCTGCATCTGATAAATTAATATATTTGCCGCAGCCGTGGAGAATCACTGCGATCTGCAAAAGCAGTCTCTGTCGCTCTCCCAGCCCGGAGATTTTCTTCATTTTATCAAAAATGGCCAGTGCCAGTTTTTCCAGATTCCGGATATGTCCTTTGTTTCCCTGATATCGTTTGGCAATGATACGGGCAGCTGCAATGATATCATCATTGAACTGATGTTCCGGCTTAATATAACGCATTTTCTGAGCATAGTCATAAGCGATTCCATCGCTTAATGAGGTACCCGGCAGATAAATCGCCTCTGCTTCTAATTCCTCGATGATGCGTTTATAGATCGTAACAGAAGGAAGAATCAGAGAGGCACTTTCTGAAGGGATTCCATACTCCTTGGCAATCTCTTCCGGGTGCTTGTAAATGATAGCATCGTACATGGCACGAAATTCTTCTGCCGTGACCTCATGCTTTTTCAGCAGTTCCAGGATGTAATCTCCGGTAATAACCAGGCACTTGATATCACGATCCTTCAGATACATCTTTTTAAAGCTTTCCAGATCATTATTGATCAGTTCTTCCACCATTTCCTCGGTATGAAGCGTTTCTCTGGAAAAATCTGCTACTTTCTCACGAATACGCAGATTTCCGATGCGGATATTCTGCGTGGTCACCAGCTTATCATTATCAAATAAGCATACCTGCACACTTCCGCCGCCTACTTCTACGATGGCTGTACCCTTCTGGATTATTTTGTAAAAGTCCTTTTCTCCAAAAGCAATCGACTTATAATCCAGGAATCTCTGCTCAGAGTTGTCCAGAATCTCCATATGAATTCCTGTCATATGTTCCACGTACTCCGCAATCAGCAAATGATTCTCTGCTTCTCTGACTGCACTGGTGGCACAGGCACGATAGACTTTTACCTTATATCCATTCATGATCTTTACAAAATCATTCAGTACTTTGCACAACTCCTCAATCTTGTCTACCCCGATTTTGCCTGTGGTATAGGTGTCCTTTCCCAGTTCAATCCGGTATCTGACATGATCGATCTCCTTGAACTCTTTCCGTGTCACATACTGAAAAATCTTCATTTCCACTTCATAGGAACCAACATTGATCGCAGCAAATAGTGTGACAGCCATCTTCTTTTCTCCTTTATTGTTATTGGTTTGAAATACTTACATCTTTCCCAGCAGATAATCGATAAACTGCTGCGCCGTTCTTCCTGACAACCCTCCATGGGACAGTTCCCATTTATTTGCTTCCAGGAGCAGTTCTTCCTCGTCCATCACCACATGATTCTTTTCTGCAAGCGTTCTGACAATGTTCTGGAATTCTTTCTTGCTTGGTGCACAGAAGAAGATCTGCACTCCAAAACGATTCACCAGTGACAGCTTTTCCTGTACCGTATCAGAAGAATGAAGATCATCTCTTCTGTCCTCTTTATCGCTGAACTTCTCTCTTACCAGATGTCTGCGGTTGGATGTTGCATAAATCAGGATATTGTCCGGCTTACGTTCCAGCCCACCTTCGATCACAGCTTTCAGGTACTTGTATTCGATCTCAAAGTCTTCAAAAGACAAATCATCCATATAAATAATGAACTTATAATTACGGTTCTTTACCTGGGCAATCACATCATTCAGATCCTGGAACTGGTGCTTGTATACTTCAATCACACGAAGTCCCTGATCATAGTATTTATTTAGGATTGCTTTGATACTGGAAGATTTTCCGGTTCCCGCATCTCCAAAAAGCAGGCAGTTATTCGCTCTTTTTCCTTTAATAAATGCTTCTGTATTGTCAATCAGCTTTTGCTTTGCCGCTTCATATCCTACCAGATCTTCCAGGCACACATGAGCGATTCTGGTGATCGGCACAATCTTTACTCCCGCTTCATCATGCACAATTCGAAAGGCTTTGTGCAGCCCCAGCTTGCCTACACCAAATTCCTGGTAGAAGTGAATCATATGTTCCATAAACTCTTCCACGGAAACGGAAGCTTCCAGTTCCCTGGTCAGTGTATCGATACGGTCGCGGATTCTCTGGTTGAATTGCCTGCCTGAGCCACTGTTCTGATAGGCTCTCAGATACTGCATACCGGTAACCCCCAGCTTTTCGTCCAGTTTTCCGAAATCAAACTGATACAGTGCACGGAAAATCTCAAAATCATGTCTGGCCAGTTCATTGATCGTACCTTCTATTTTTCCTACAATCTCACAGGAAGTACTGAATACATTCTCGTTATTCACCAGCAGATAGGTCAGATAATTATGCCAGAGATTGCCGGCAAAACCAAAGTTCCCGGCCATCTCAATCAGCCCGTGAGCAGTTTCGTAATACATCTCTTTCAGTACGCTGCTTTCTTCTTCTTCGTAATGGTTCAGTATCCAGATCATATCTTCAAAGATTCTTCCATCTTCAAAATTGCGATAGATCATTAATTCTTCTGTTCTTGTCATAACTTGCTCCTGTTTAGTAATTTCCAAGTATTTTCATATTTGCTGCTTCTTCCGTAATGCCACGGATTGCATTTTTTACAGCACTGTCATTCAGATTGCCTTCAAAATCCACAAAAAAACGATACTCCCAGTTTCTTCCCGGAAGCGGGCGGGATTCAATCTTGCTCATATTCAGATTATTATAAATAAAATGAGATAAAATATTATACAATGATCCGCTGTGATGTGGCAGTTCAAAGCAAATACTGATCTTTTTCGCATTCTTTTCAAAAATGCGCTGATTGGATACAATAATGAACCTGGTAGAATTCACATCATTTTCACAGAGATTCTCATCCAGAATCTCCAGTCCAAAAGTTTCTCCGGCAATCGCACTGGCAATCGCCGCCTGTGTCTTATCATGGTCTTCTGCCACCTTCTTGGCCGCACCTGCAGTATTCTCCAATGCCGTTTGTGTCCAGTTACGGTGACGATTCAAATACTGCTCACACTGCATCAGAGCCTGTTCATGGGAGTAGACACTGCGGATATCCTCCAGCTTTGCTCCCGGGCATCCCAGCAGCTTGTGCTCAATTCTTATGATCTGCTCGCCCACAATGTAATCATCGTATTTCAATAACAGATCATAGATTTCACTGACAAAACCTGCAGTCGAATTTTCAATTGGAAGTACTGCAAAATCTGCCATTCCTTCCGAAATGGCGCTTAACGCATCTCTCCACTGTTTTACGTGAAAGGAGGTGATCTCATCTCCGAAAAAAGCTTTCATGGCCGCCTGACTGTAAGCGCCTTCCACGCCCTGAAATACGACCCGGACATTTTGCTTCTCCAGCTGCTCTACTTCTGTAAATGGCAGCCTGCCTACCACACCTTTTTTAGTCAGCAGCTGATACTGAAGCTTACGGCTCATGGACATAATCTGCTGAAACAGTTCTTCGATTCCATGACTGTTAAAGTCGTTATGTGTCAGTCCTTTTAATGTCTCCAGCTTGGAATCCTCCCGTTCTTTATCAAAGACTTTCTTCCCTGTCTCAATCTTATATTCTGCCACCTGACTGCTGACAGCCATACGTTTTTCATATAAATCCACAATCTGACGGTCGATGTCATCGATCTGGTTTCTTAATTCTGATAAATCAATCATATATTCCTTCTGTTTTCCTTTCATTTATTGCTTTTCGGATCTCCCCAAGGAAAGACAGGGAACCAAATGCCAGTACCACACCATTCGACCTTTTTGCCTGTTCCACAGACTTCCGAACCGCTTTTTCTATATTCTCTTCTGCATGAACCTGCGGACAATACTGCTTTGCAGCTTCTGCCAGTTCCTCTGCAGGCAGTGCCCTTGGATTGCCTGGGGTCTGAATAGTAATCACTGATTTCACGTGGGGCAGAATACAGTGTAGCACCTGATCATATTCCTTATCCCGAAAGACCCCGCAGATCGCATAAATCTCTTTATTTTTCAGGCACTGGCAGATGGATTTTTCCAGTTCTGCTGCACCGTCCGGATTATGTGCACCATCAATAATCACCATGGGATTTTTCTGCAGCACAGTAAATCTTCCATTCCATCGTGTCTTTGCAAATCCCTGCCGCATCTGCCCCTCACTGATCGAATAGCCCAGTTCCCTCAGTGCCTGCACACCAATATAGGCAGTCACCGCATTTTTAATCTGATAACTTCCACCAAGATGAATACAGATGTCACGGTCATGGCCATAAGAGAAGCTCTGCTCCTCCAGACCATAGCGGATGTCTTCTGCCTGCTCCCAGTCTGCTGCTTTTAATACAGCATTGCAGCTTCTGGCTTTTTCTTCCAGCACAGCCATGGCTTCCGGTGCCTGCTTTGCAGATACTACCACCGTTCCCGGCTTAATAATACCTGCTTTGTGTCCGGCAATCTCAGCCAGTGTATTTCCCAGAAATGCTGTGTGATCCTTGCTGATGGATACGATGACTTCCATCACCGTCGTGCGGATCACATTGGTAGCATCCGTGTCACCACCCATGCCAGTCTCCAGAACAACAATATCACAGTTCTGATCCACAAAATATAAAAAAGCCATTGCCGTCTCCACTTCAAAAATCGTCGGATCCGGCATATTCTTTTCCCGCATCCGTTCAATAGCCTGCTTTATCTTTTCCACATAGCAGCTCACGGCCTCACGGCTGATATATTCCTCATTTACCTGAATACGCTCCCGATAAGAAAACAAAGTCGGGGATATATACCGTCCCACCCGGTATCCTGCTTCTTTTAAAATAGTAGACAGATAAGCCAGCACAGAACCTTTTCCATTGGTTCCTGCAATATGGATAAACTTCAGCTGATCCTGTGGATTCCCAAGTTCCGCCAAGAGATGTTCCATACTCTCCAGTCCGAGCACAATTCCGGTTTTATTCATTTCCTCCAGATAGCTTCTCGCTTCTTCGTATGTCATAATTTCTCCTCATTTGATACTTCATCACTTTTCCTGCCTGCCCTCTATTCTTATGGACACGGCATATTATTTTTTAGTATATCATACCTCATCTTTTTTTCAAGTAGCATACTTTTTTGCTTCCTGGACATACTGACTCTATGAAGAACTTTATGAAATGCGGTATCTGCGGCTGGTGTCTGGAGCTTCTCTGGACCAGTCTGCATTCCCTGTCCCGCCAGGATTATAAGATGATTGGTCATTCTTCCGTTTGGATGTTCCCGATCTATGGCATGGCAGCCATCATAGGACCGCTGTCCAGAAAACTGAAAAACCAAAATATTGCTCTTCGTGGTATGCTCTACATGAACGGTATCTTCACCATGGAGTACCTGACCGGTACCCTTTTAAAAAAGCATGATCTCTGTCCCTGGGATTACAGCAATGCTCCTCTGAACTTTCACGGTGTCATCCGTCTGGACTATGCCCCTGTCTGGTTCCTCACAGGGCTCCTGTTTGAAAAAGTTGTAAAACACTGATTTTTCTGCTTGCTATTTTAAACTTTTCGTGTATACTGTTTACAGAGTATACGAAAAGGAGATAATTAGATGAGACATTTGATGAACCCTTTAGATCTTACCGTAGAGGAAATCGACGGTATTCTTGATCTTGCGAATGACATTGAAGCGAACCCTTCCAAGTATTCACATAAATGTGATGGCCTTAAAATTGCTACTTTATTTTATGAACCAAGTACACGAACACGACTCAGTTTTGAAGCTGCTATGATCAATCTGGGTGGTCAGGTACTTGGTTTTTCTTCGGCTGCCAGCAGTTCTGCTGCCAAAGGAGAAAGCGTTGCTGATACGATCCGCATGATTTCCTGCTACGCAGACATCTGCGCGATCCGTCATCCTAAGGAAGGTGCTGCCTATGTAGCTTCCACCAAATCATCCATTCCTGTCATCAACGCAGGCGACGGCGGACATCAGCATCCGACCCAGACTCTTACAGATCTGCTGACAATCCGTTCCCTGAAAGGACGTCTGGATAACCTGACCATTGGTTTCTGTGGAGACCTGAAATTTGGACGTACCGTTCATTCTCTGATCCATGCCATGATCCGTTACCCGAATGTACGTTTTGTCCTGATCTCTCCGGAGGAGCTTCGTGTGCCAAGCTATATCCGTGAAGATGTTCTGGCCAAAAACAATATTCCTTATAAAGAAGTCGTTCGTCTGGAAGATGCCCTTCCGGAACTGGATCTGCTCTACATGACCCGTGTGCAGAAGGAACGTTTCTTCAATGAAGAGGATTATGTACGTATGAAGGATTTCTATATCCTGGATAAAGAAAAGATGAAACTGGCCGGACCTGATATGCTGGTTCTCCATCCGCTTCCTCGTGTAAACGAGATTGCTGTAGAAGTTGATGATGACCCACGAGCAGCCTACTTCAAACAAGTTCAGTACGGCGTCTATGCAAGAATGGCCCTGATTCTGACACTGTTGAAATGGCGCGACCAGTAATTCGAAAAAGGAGTGTGAAAACTTATGTTAAATGTAGGACAGTTAAACGAAGGATTTGTTCTGGATCATATCGAAGCCGGCAAAAGTATGACCATTTATCATTATCTGAAGCTGGATGAACTGGACTGTACTGTTGCAATTATCAAAAATGCCACCAGCAACAAAATGGGCAGAAAAGACATCATCAAGGTGGAATGTCCGATCGATATGCTGAATATCGATATTCTGGGATTCATTGACCACAATATTACGGTAAATATTATCAAAGATGGGGTGATTGTTGCTAAAAGGGAACTGACTCTTCCGAAAAAGATTGTCAATATCCTGAAATGCAAGAATCCGAGATGTATCACTTCTATTGAACAGGGACTGGATCAGATCTTTACTCTGACCGATCCGGAAAAAGAAGTATACCGCTGCAAATACTGTGAACAGAAATACGGCAGCGGACAATAAATCGCTGTGATAAAAAGGTGCCTTGAAACCGTTAAGTTTCAAGGCACCTTTTTTGTTGTCATGGCATATCTGTGAGCAAAGCGATAAGCCGGGTTATGTCGTGAATGATCATCTATCCAGGCCTGATGTTGCCACCAGGCTCAAGCGACCTACCTAAAGCTGACGGGCCGCCATATGCTTTTATTCGGTCTTGCTTCGAATGGGGTTTACATATGCCCTGTCTGTTACCAGCCAGGCGGTAGTCTCTTACACTGCCCTTCCACCCTTACCTCAAAAGAGGCGGTACATTTCTGTTGCACTATCCTTGGAGTCGCCTCCACCGGACGTTATCCGGCATCCTGCCCTGTGAAGCCCGGACTTTCCTCGTCTGGCACCTTTCGGCCTGCCAGCCGCGATCATTTACCTTACTCACAA
>CAKRVB010000018.1 GCA_934408725.1 uncultured Marvinbryantia sp. | reverse complement strand
GCAAGAACAACACCGTCTGTTGTAGCATTTTCAAAAACAGGTGAAAGACTGGTTGGTGAACCTGCAAAACGTCAGGCAGTAACCAACGCAGACAAGACCATCTCTTCTATCAAGAGACATATGGGTACGGATTATAAAGTATCTATTGATGGAAAGAACTATACACCACAGGAGATCTCCGCAATGATTCTTCAGAAGCTGAAAGCAGATGCTGAGAATTATCTTGGTGAAAAAGTATCTGAAGCAGTCATTACGGTACCTGCATATTTCAATGATGCACAGCGTCAGGCAACAAAAGATGCCGGTAAGATCGCAGGTCTGGATGTAAAACGTATTATTAACGAGCCTACTGCTGCAGCACTTGCCTATGGTCTTGATAACGAAAAAGAACAGAAGATCATGGTATATGACCTTGGCGGTGGTACATTTGATGTATCTATCATTGAGATCGGTGATGGTGTCATCGAAGTTCTGGCAACGAACGGTGATAACAGACTGGGTGGTGATGACTTCGACCAGAAGATCACAAATTACATGATTGATGAATTTAAGAAAGCAGAAGGTGTAGACCTTTCTGTAGATAAGATGGCTCTTCAGAGATTAAAAGAAGCAGCTGAAAAAGCAAAGAAAGAACTTTCTTCTGCTACAACCACAAATATCAACCTGCCATTCATCACTGCAACAGCAGAAGGACCAAAGCACTTTGATATGAATCTCTCCAGAGCAAAATTTGATGAACTGACTCATGACCTGGTAGAGAGAACAGCTATCCCGGTACAGAATGCATTACGTGATGCAGGTATCACAGCATCTGATCTGTCTAAAGTACTTCTGGTTGGTGGATCTACACGTATCCCGGCTGTACAGGATAAAGTAAAAGCCCTGACAGGCAAAGAACCTAGCAAGACTCTGAATCCAGATGAATGTGTAGCGATCGGTGCAGCAATTCAGGGTGGCAATCTGGCTGGTGATACAGGCGCAGGCGATATCCTTCTTCTGGATGTCACACCATTGTCACTGTCTATCGAGACCATGGGTGGTGTAGCAACCAGACTGATCGAGAGAAACACAACGATCCCTACTAAGAAGAGTCAGGTATTCTCTACTGCAGCAGATAATCAGACAGCCGTTGATATCCATGTAGTACAGGGTGAGAGACAGTTTGCGAAAGATAACAAGTCCCTTGGCCAGTTCAGACTGGATGGTATCCCACCAGCAAGAAGAGGTGTGCCACAGATCGAAGTTACTTTTGATATCGATGCAAATGGTATCGTAAATGTATCTGCAAAAGATCTTGGAACAGGAAAAGAACAGCACATTACCATTACTTCAGGATCTAACATGTCTGACAGCGATATCGAAAAAGCAGTAAAAGAAGCTGCTGAATTCGAAGCACAGGACAAGAAGAGAAAAGAAGCGATTGATGCAAGAAATGATGCAGATGCTATGGTATTCCAGACAGAAAAAGCTCTGGAAGAAGTAGGAGATAAACTGGATGCTAACGATAAGACAGCCGTAGAAGCTGATATTACAGCACTGAAAGAACTGGTAGAAAAGAGCAATCCAGAAGAGATGACAGACGCTCAGGTAGCTGAGATCAAAGCGGCAAAAGAAAAACTGATGGAAAGTGCTCAGAAGGTATTCGCAAAAGTATACGAACAGACTCAGGGAGCACAGGCTGGTCCACAGGGAGCTGGTCCTGATATGGGCGGTGCTCAGTACAGCCAGGGCAGCACAGCACAGAATAATGATGATGATGTCATTGACGCAGACTATAAAGAGGTGTAAAGTAAGTTCTGGTGCGTGTCGAATCCATTGCGGATGCGACAACATGGAAGGCACTGAAGCATTAGGAAGTAAATAGAAAGTCCCAGGGGACGGAGGAGCATATCCCCCGTCTTTTGGGCGCTAGGAGAGAAAAATGGCGGAAACAAAAAGAGATTATTACGAAGTGCTGGGCGTTGACCGAAATGCCGATGCAGCTACTATAAAAAAAGCATATCGGCAGCTGGCCAAGAAGTATCATCCGGATATGAATCCTGGAGATAAAGAAGCCGAGCAGAAGTTTAAAGAAGCAGCAGAAGCGTACTCTGTTTTATCAGATGATAACAAACGTCATCAGTATGACCAGTTTGGTCATGCGGCCTTTGAACAGGGTGGCGGAGGTGCCGGCGGATTTGATTTCAACGGAGCGGATATGGGAGACATCTTTGGAGATATTTTTGGAGATCTCTTTGGCGGTGGATCCAGACGAAGAGCCAATAATGGTCCAATGAAGGGGGCTAATTTACGTGCATCCGTAAGAATCACTTTCGAAGAAGCTGTATTTGGCTGTGAGAAAGAACTGGAGCTTTCCTTAAAGGATGAATGTACCAACTGTCACGGAACAGGTGCCAAGCCTGGAACCAGTCCGGAGACATGTCCGAAATGTGGCGGCCGTGGTCAGGTTGTTATGACACAGCAGTCCCTGTTTGGCATGGTGCAGAATGTGACGACCTGTCCAGATTGTGGCGGAACCGGAAAGATCATCAAAGAAAAATGTACTTCCTGTGGAGGTACGGGTTATACTTCCAGCAGAAAGAAGATCAAGGTATCTATTCCGGCAGGTATTGATAATGGCCAGTGCGTCAGAATTGCAGGCAAGGGAGAACCGGGAACCAATGGCGGCCCAAGAGGAGATCTGCTGGTAGAAGTGGTTGTTCAGAGACATCCGATATTCCAGAGACAGGATATGAATATTTATTCTACCGCACCAATGAGCTTCGCACAGGCCACTCTTGGCGGTGATGTACGGATCAGTACCATTGACGGAGATGTAATGTACAATGTGAAGCCAGGTACACAGACGGATACACGTATTCGTTTGAAGGGTAAGGGAGTTCCATCTCTTAGAAATAAATCTGTCAGAGGTGACCATTATGTAACACTGGTTGTTCAGGTACCGACCAAGCTGAATAATGAGGCAAAAGAAGCCCTGAAAGCATTTGATGCAGCAACTGGAAACAGTCTGAATCAGCAGAATACCAATGCAGCGAAAAAAGAAGAAAAGCCAAAGAAAAAGGGTTTTATGGATAAATTAAAAGAAACCTTTGAAGATTAGAGTCAGATAGGAAAGAGTGAGGATCCTGTAAATGAAATGGAATAAATATACATTAAAAACCAGATCAGAGGTGGAAGATATTGTAATCTCCACGCTGGCAGATGTAGGAGTAGAGGGCGTAGAGATCGAGGATAAAGTGCCTTTAACAGAGTCAGATAAAAAACAGATGTTTGTAGATATTCTGCCAGACGGACCGGCAGATGACGGAATTGCCTACCTGAATTTCTACGTAGAAGAAGATCAGGATCCACAGCCGCTTCTGGACAGAGTGAAGGAAGCACTGGAAGAGCTTCGTATGTTTATGGATATTGGAGAAGGTACGATTACGGAGAGTCAGACAGAGGACAAGGACTGGATTAATAACTGGAAGCAGTATTTCCATCAGTTCTATGTAGATGATATCCTGATTATTCCGTCCTGGGAAGAGGTAAAGCCGGAAGATCAGGATAAGATGATCATTCATATTGATCCTGGTACAGCTTTTGGTACCGGTATGCATGAGACAACACAGCTGTGTATGAGACAGTTAAAGAAATATGTCAACAAAGATACACAGATTTTGGATGTAGGTACCGGAAGCGGCATCCTGTCGATTGCAGCTCTGAAGCTGGGAGCGGCCCATGCGGTAGGAACAGATCTGGATCCATGTGCGATTTCAGCTGTAAAAGAGAACCTGGAAGCCAATGAGGTACCAGTGACAGCCATGGACATGATTCTGGGCAATATCATTGACGATAAAAAGATCCAGGATGAAGTAGGATATGAGAAGTACGACATTGTTGTGGCTAACATTCTTGCAGATGTTCTGATCCCACTGACACCTGTGATTCTGCATCAGATGAAAAAAGGTGGTCTGTATATTACCTCCGGTATTATTGATGATAAAGAAGAAAGTGTGGTAGCAGCAGTAAAGGCGGCAGGCCTGGAAGTAGTAGAAATAACACATCAGGGCGAATGGGTATCTGTGACCGCCAGAAAGATAGGCTAATATGCATCGATTTTTTGTGGAAGAGCCGGCTATGGGAGAGGATAGCATCACCATTATCGGTGGAGATGTGAATCATATCAAAAATGTACTCCGTATGTCTGTGGGCGACAAAATCTGTGTCATCAATGGACAGAATAACAAAGAGTACTACTGTGAAATCACAGCAGTTGGAAATGATGCAGTGGATACCAGAATCTGTGAGATCCGGGAATCAGATCAGGAACTTGGCAATGAAATTGTACTGTTTCAGGGGCTGCCAAAAAGTGATAAAATGGAGTTGATCATTCAGAAGGCAGTGGAACTGGGTGTGCACACAATTGTGCCAGTATCCACAGACCGTACCGTGGTAAAGCTGGATGCGAAGAAAGAGACCAATAAGCGAAAGCGCTGGATGAGCATTTCGGAAAGTGCGGCAAAACAGTCCGGGAGACTGCGTATCCCCGAGGTGACGCCGGTAGTTTCTTACCGGGAAGCATTGGAGATGGCAAAGAAGATGGATGTCCGTCTGATTCCTTATGAACTGGCAGAAGGCATGGAAAAAACCAGAGAATTGATGAGCAGTATCCAGCCGGGACAGTCAGTAGCAGTATTTATCGGACCGGAGGGCGGATTTGAAAGCAGTGAGATTGAAAAAGCCATGGAGATCGGTGCATGGCCGATTACTCTGGGAAAAAGAATTCTAAGAACTGAAACAGCAGGTCTTGTCACACTGGCTATGTTAGTGTATAATCTTGAAAGGTGACAGACAATAAAGCAGTCTTAATTAGCTTGTCTAGTTGTGGCTGCTTTTGTTATTGTATAATGGAGAAAAACATGGAAGCATATTTAGATAATTCTGCAACGACCAGATGTCTGGACAGTGTCATTGAGATTGTGGAGAAGACCATGAGAGAAGACTATGGGAATCCATCTTCCAAGCATCAGAAGGGGCTGGATGCAGAGAACTATGTAAGAGCGGCAAGAACAGAGATCGCAAAGACACTGAAAGTGCAGGACAAAGAGATCTTTTTCACTTCAGGAGGAACAGAATCCAATAACTGGGCATTGGTGGGGAGTGCGCTGGCCAACCGAAGAGCGGGCAATCATCTGATTACCACAGCAGTAGAACATGCAGCGGTATTACAGCCTATGGGATTCCTGGAGGAGATGGGATTTCGCATTACCTATCTTCCGGTAGACAAGTATGGAGTGGCAGATCTGGAGGCTCTGAAGAAAGCAATCTGTGAAGATACCATACTGGTATCCATGATGTATGTGAATAATGAACTGGGAACGGAAGAACCAGTGGAAGAAGCGGCAAAGATTATCAAAGAGAAGAATTCCGATATTCTGTTTCATGTAGACGCCATTCAGGCATATGGAAAGTATCGCATTCATCCCAAGAAGCTGGGCATTGATCTGCTTTCTGTCAGCGGACATAAGATCCATGGACCAAAAGGCAGTGGATTTCTGTATGTAAATGAAAAAGCAAAGATTCGTCCGATTATCTTAGGCGGCGGTCAACAGAAGGGTATGCGTTCCGGTACGGATAATGTTCCTGGTATCGCAGGACTGGGTGTAGCTGCAAAAGAGGCGTATCAGAATCTGGATGAGAAAGTGTCACATTTACAGGCATTAAAGCAGCAGCTGACAGATGGCCTGAAGGACATCCCGGATGTGTTTATTCAGGGACAGGCATCAGAAGGCGGTGGGGCACCGCATATCGTCAGTGTCAGCTTCGCTGGTGTAAGGAGCGAAGTGCTGTTACATGCACTGGAAGACAGACAGATTTATATTTCCTCCGGATCGGCCTGTTCATCGAACAAGAAGCTTCCGGTAAGTACCGTGCTCAAAGAAGCGCATGTGCCGAAGGAATTGCTGGATTCTACAGTGCGGTTCAGCTTCAGCAGCCAGACCACAGAGGAAGAGATTGCATATTGTATCGAAGAGCTGCATCGGATTGTTCCAATGCTGAGAAAATACACAAGACATTAATCAGGAGGAAATATGATATTTAAGACATTTTTGATTAAATATGGAGAAATAGGTATCAAGGGAAAAAATCGTTATCTGTTCGAAGATGCACTGGTGAAGCAGATTCGCCATGCTTTAAAGCACGTAGAAGGCGAATTTGAAGTACGTAAGGAACAGGGACGTATCTATGTTGACGCTCTGTCAGACTATGAATTTGATGAAGTGGTAGATGCATTGAAGAGAGTATTTGGCATCGTTGGTATTTGTCCGGTCGTAGTGACAGAGGATGAAGGATTTGAAAAGCTGGCAGAGACAGTGACAGGTTATCTTGCAAAAGAATATGACAGTCATACACAGACTTTCAAGGTAGATTCCAGACGTGCAAGAAAAAATTATCCGAAGAATTCTATGGAATTAAATGCAGATCTTGGAGAAAAAATTCTGGATGCATTTCCGGAAATGAAGGTGGATGTGCACAAGCCTGAGATGGTGCTGAACGTGGAGATTCGCGAAAAAATCTATATTTATTCCCGTATTATTCCGGGTGCAGGCGGAATGCCGGTAGGTACCAATGGAAAAGCCATGCTGCTGTTGTCAGGTGGAATAGACAGCCCGGTAGCAGGTTATATGATTGCCAAGCGTGGAGTCAAAATTGATGCAGTTTACTTCCATGCACCGCCATACACCAGCGAACGTGCAAAGCAGAAAGTAGTAGATCTGGCCAGTATCGTGGCAAGATATTCCGGACCGATCAACCTTCATGTGGTGAACTTTACAGATATTCAGCTGTATATCTATGAAAAATGTCCGCATGAGGAACTGACCATTATCATGCGCCGTTATATGATGCGTATTGCTGAACATTTTGCAAAAGAGACAGGTTCTCTGGGATTGATCACCGGTGAGAGTATCGGGCAGGTAGCCAGCCAGACGATGCAGAGCCTGGCGGCAACGAATGAGGTATGTACGATGCCGGTTTATCGTCCGCTGATCGGGTTTGACAAGCAGGAGATAGTTGATGTATCTCTGAAGATTGATGCTTATGAGACATCAATCTTACCATATGAAGACTGCTGCACTATTTTTGTGGCCAAGCATCCGGTTACCAAACCGAATATCAATATCATTAAGAGATCAGAAACCAAACTGGAAGAAAAGATTGATGAGCTGGTAAAAGAAGCGATTGATACCACGGAGACCATCTGGGTAGAAGCAAAGGCGTAACAGATTTTATGGAATAAAAAAGAATCCTGCCTGAAAAGCAGGATTCCTATCTGTTCCATAGTGATTTGATTATTCAATTACGTATGGCTTCAAAACATCTAAAATAGTATCTACATCATCTTCTGCATGGATATTCAGTTCGATCGGCTTGGAAAGATCCAGGCTGAAGATACCCATAATGGATTTTGCATCAATCACATATCTTCCGGATACTAAATCAAAATCATAATCGAATTTGGTAATGTCATTAACGAAGGATTTTACTTTATCAATAGAATTTAAAGAAATCTGTACTGTTTTCATAAAAAACTCTCCTTACTGTTTGTTTTAATTTTATGTAAAAAATGTACTGTAATACAAGTCTGATATTACCTTTCGGAAAGGAAAAAGTCAAGATGAAAAACAAAAAAGTAGCGCTCCATAATCTTGGATGTAAGGTAAACGCATATGAGACAGAGGCGATGCAGCAGATCCTGGAAGAAAAAGGGTATGAGATTGTACCATTTGCACCGGGAGCTGATATTTATGTCATCAATACCTGTACGGTAACCAATATTGCAGACCGCAAGTCCAGACAGATGCTTCATAAAGCAAAAAAAATGAACCCGCAGGCAATCGTAGTGGCTGCCGGGTGCTATGTGCAGGCTGCGGGCGAAGAACTGAAAGCAGATGAGGCAATCGATATTGTGATTGGCAACAATCAGAAGCAGCATCTGGCAGAGATCCTGGAAGTATATGAAAAATCTCATTCAGAAGAGATGCCAGATCAGGGAGTAGCGCTGATAGATATCAATCATACAAAGGAATACGAAGCATTGTCTATTCATAAGACAGCAGAACATACCAGAGCTTATATTAAGGTGCAGGATGGATGTAATCAGTTCTGCTCTTATTGTATCATTCCATACGCCAGAGGCCGAGTGCGAAGCAGGGAACTGGAAGATGTGGTGAATGAAGTGAAACAGCTGGCCGCAGCAGGCTATCAGGAAGTGGTGCTGACCGGAATCCATCTGAGCTCTTATGGAATTGATAAAGAGGATGGCAGTAATCTGCTCGGACTGATTCAGGCTGTGCATGAGACGGAAGGAATCCGCCGGATTCGTCTGGGATCACTGGAACCACGTATTATTACCGAGGAATTTGCCAGAGCCATTGGCAGTATGGAGAAAATGTGTCCGCATTTTCATCTATCGCTTCAAAGTGGCTGCAACGCAACACTGAAACGAATGAACCGCAGATATACGGCGGAAGAATATTATGAAAAATGTGAGCTGCTTAGAAAGTATTTTGATCATCCGGCTCTGACCACAGATGTGATTGTAGGATTCCCACAGGAGAGTGAGGAAGAATTTGAGATAACAAAGCAGTTCCTGAAAAAAGTGAACTTCTATGAAACACATATTTTCAAATATTCCAGAAGAAAGGGAACCCGTGCAGCAGATATGGAAGGACAGATTTCAGAGGAGATCAAGACCAAAAGAAGTCATATTCTGCAGCAGCTGAATGAAAAAAATAAGCATGCATTTGAGTCCTGTTATATCGGAAAACCAGTAGAAGTACTCTTTGAGGAAGCGGTGGAAAAAGACGGAATTTCCTGCTGGCAGGGCCATACCAGAGAGTATCTGAAGGTGACAGTCCCAGATGATGGACGTGATCTTCACAACAAAATTTGTGATTGTATTTTACAGAAGTCTGATGTAGAATAAATCTAAACAAGCAAGATGGGGCGTGGAAAATGGAAAAAGTGAATAATACACAGTATTTTAAATTCAATCTCGACACC
The DNA here is from genome assembly GCA_934408725.1 of uncultured Marvinbryantia sp. Taxonomy (GTDB): domain Bacteria; phylum Bacillota; class Clostridia; order Lachnospirales; family Lachnospiraceae; genus Marvinbryantia. Next base: position 45,388 of record CAKRVB010000018.1, on the reverse strand, counting down.
GAGGTCAGCGTAAAGGATATACTGGACGCAGTATATGATGCAATGGAAGAAAAAGGATACAACCCGGTGAATCAGATTGTAGGTTATATCATGTCGGGAGACCCTACGTATATTACCAGCCATAAGAATGCCAGAAGTATGATTATGAAGGTAGAGAGGGACGAACTGGTAGAAGAATTATTAAAAGAATATATTAAGAACAGGGCATAATGAGTCAGAATATGGATAGAATGATAGGACTGGACTTTGGGTCCAAGACGGTAGGCGTGGCTGTCAGTGATGGCCTTGGAATCACAGCACAGGGGCTGGAGATTATCAGAAGAAATGCAGAGAACAAGTTGAGACAGACCTGTGCAAGAATTGAGGCGATCATTGATGAATACGATGTTAAGAAGATTGTACTGGGTCTGCCGAAGCATATGAATAATACCCTTGGTGACAGAGTGGAGAAGACACTTGCATTTAAAGAGATGCTGGAACGCAGAACAGGACTGGAAGTTGTGACCTGGGATGAGCGGCTGACAACGGTAGAAGCAGACCGTACCATGATAGAAGCCGGCATCCGCAGAGAGCATCGAAAAGAATATGTAGATATGCTGGCAGCGGTATATATCTTACAGGGATATATGGATTACTGCCGTATGCAGGAGCAGAAAGACGCAGAGGAGCAGTCTCTTTAGGAAAAAGAGACTGTCGGACAGTAAAATTGGGAGCTTAGAATTAATGGAAAAGATCGCATTTCAGTTACCGGATTCTCAGGAAACGGTAGATTTTTTTGTGTTGGAACAAACCAGAATTAACGGAGCAGATTATATTCTTGTGACAGATGCGGAAGATGGAGATGGTGAAGCACTGATCCTGAAGGATCTTTCAGAAGATGGAGAACAGGAAGCAGTATATGAGATTGTAGAAGATGATGATGAGTTAGAGGCCTTATCTGTGATCTTCGGCGAGATGCTGGAAGACGTAGATCTGACGTTCTAAACAGAAAGGAGATTTGATTGAAAAATATAAATAATTCAAAATTGAAAATTATCCCGCTTGGGGGACTGGAACAGATTGGAATGAATATCACAGCCTTTGAGTTCGAAGACAGTATCGTAGTAGTGGACTGTGGTTTGTCATTTCCGGAGGATGATATGCTGGGAATTGACCTGGTCATCCCGGATATCACTTATTTGAAGGAACATGCAGACAAAGTGAAGGGATTTGTTATTACACATGGCCATGAAGATCATATTGGCGCACTCCCTTATGTGATGAAGGAAATCAATGCACCGATTTATGCAACAAAACTGACGATAGGTATCATTGAGAATAAGTTCAAGGAACATGGTTTGCTGAAGACCACTAAGAGAAAAGTGGTAAAGCATGGACAATCCATTAATCTTGGAGCATTTCGTATAGAATTTATCAAGACCAATCACAGTATTCAGGATGCTTCTGCACTGGCAATTTATTCACCGGCAGGTATTGTGGTACACACCGGAGACTTTAAGGTAGACTATACACCGGTATTCGGAGATGCGATTGATTTACAGCGTTTTGGTGAGATTGGTAAAAAGGGAGTACTCGCCCTGATGTGCGACAGCACGAATGCAGAACGCCCAGGATTTACCATGTCAGAGCGTACAGTAGGAAAGACATTTGACAATATTTTTGCAGAACACCGCAATACTCGTATTATTATTGCTACTTTTGCATCGAATGTAGATCGTGTACAGCAGATTATCAATTCTGCATATAAGTATGGAAGAAAAGTAGTAGTAGAAGGCCGAAGCATGGTGAATATTATTGCGACAGCCTCAGAACTTGGATATCTGAATATCCCGGATCAGACATTGATCGAGATTGAACAGATGAAAAATTATCCTGATGAGCAGATGGTTCTGATCACTACCGGAAGTCAGGGCGAGTCCATGGCGGCATTGTCCAGAATGGCAGCGGATATGCACCGCAAGGTAACGATTAAGCCAGGTGATACTGTTATCTTCAGTTCCAATCCGATTCCGGGAAATGAAAAAGCAGTATCCAAGGTGATCAACGAACTGACCGCAAAGGGGGCAGACGTTATTTTCCAGGATGCACATGTTTCCGGACATGCATGCCAGGAAGAGATTAAGCTGATCTATTCCCTGGTACATCCGAAATATGCGATCCCGGTACATGGAGAGCTGCGTCATCTGAAAGCGCAGGCAGGACTGGCAGCCAGTCTTGGTATCCCAAAGGAGAATATTTTTATCCTCCGTGCAGGCGATGTACTGGCACTGGATCAGGAGGATGCCAAGATTGTAGATAAGGTACAGACCGGAGGTATTCTGGTAGATGGTCTGGGAGTTGGTGATGTAGGTAATATTGTACTTCGAGACAGACAGCATCTGGCTGAGGATGGAATTGTGATTGTGGTACTTTCACTGGAAAAATACAGTAATCAGCTTCTGGCTGGTCCGGATATTGTATCCCGTGGATTTGTTTATGTAAGAGAATCCGAAGATCTGATGGAAGATGCCAGACAGGTGGTTCTGGATGCGCTGGAGTATTGCAGCGCAAAGCATGTGACAGACTGGGGCAAGATTAAGAATACAATAAAAGATGATCTGAATAGTTTCATCTGGAAGAGAACAAAGAGAAGTCCGATGATCCTGCCGATTATTATGGAGATCTGAGAACGAAGTCGGACGGAAGGGTTTCAATGAAGGATAATGTAGAGATCTACACACTGGCATTGATTCGTGTGATTCATGACAGTGATGTATATAAGGATTATAAAGCAGTAAAGAACAGACTTTCCCAGGATCCGGAACTGAAAAGTAAGGTGAATCAATACCGGAAAGAGTGTTATCATTTGCAGAACAGCGGAGATGTGGAATCTCTTTATGAAAGAACGCAGCAGTTTGACAGGCAATATGATGAGTTACTGAAAAACCCTCTGGTAGAAGAATATCTGCGGTGTGAACTTGCAATTTGCCGTATGTTACAGCAAATTGCAGGTAAAGTGGTGGAATCAGTAGAACTGGATCTGGATGATATTGCCAATGATATTTACCAGATGTAAAGACTGACGGTAAAACAGGAGGATGACAGATTGAAGCATTTTATGGCAGGAATTTCCTTATTTGTACTGAGAATGCTGCTGATCGTGCTGATTTCGATTGGATTATATCACTTTGGAACCTTTGCCTTTACATTTGGCAGACAAATATACAGTGAAGAAGGAATGACGGCAGCACCTGGAAAAGATGTTGCCGTTGTGGTGTCTGAAGGGGAAAGTACAAAAGAGATCGCACAGATGTTAAAACAGTTTGGACTGATCAGCGATCCTTATGTATTTTTGGTACAGGAACGTCTGTCGGAATATCATGGCCAGATTCAGCCTGGCAATTATGTGCTGAATACTTCCCAGAGTGGAAATCAGATGATCGCCATTCTCAGTGGTCATGGAGATGAGTCAGAGAATAAGGAGACATAACATATGATAGTAGACGAGAGAATGGTAACCTATATCAATTCTCTGGATACCGGGAGTGGACAGTTTCTGGATCAGCTGGAACTGCAGGCAAAGAAAGACAGAGTGCCGATTATTCGAAGGGAGATGCAAAGCTTCCTGAAAGTACTCCTGCAGATCAAAAAACCGGCAAAGATTCTGGAAGTAGGGACTGCAGTAGGGTTTTCTGCACTTTTGATGGCAAAATATACGTCAGAAGATACCAGAATCGTTACCATTGAAAAATATGAAAAAAGAATTCCGGTTGCGAAGGCGAATTTTCAAGCTGCCGGAATGGATCATAGGATTACACTTCTGGAGGGAGACGCACTGGAGATACTTCGAGAGATGGAAGATTCTTTTGACCTTATCTTTATGGATGCTGCCAAGGGACAGTATATTCATTTTTATCCGGAAGTTATGCGCCTTCTGGCACCGGAAGGGATCCTGGTGTCGGATAATGTACTGCAGGAGGGCGATTTGATTGAATCACATTTTGCAGTCGAACGGCGGAACCGTACGATATACAAAAGGATGCGGGAGTATCTTTATGTGCTGAAACATGATGAACGTCTGGAGACCTCTATTCTTCCTGTAGGGGACGGAGCAGCAGTTAGTTACAAAAAGAAAACAGAAAGGCAGTAAGATGAGAAAACCAGAATTATTAATACCTGCCAGCAGCCTTGAAGTATTAAAGACGGCTGTTATATTCGGGGCAGATGCAGTATATATTGGTGGCGAGGCTTTTGGATTGAGAGCTAAGGCAAAAAATTTTTCTATGGAAGAAATGAAAGAAGGAATTGAGTTCGCACATGCCAGAGGCGTAAAAGTTTATGTGACAGCGAATATTCTTGCCCACAATTACGATCTGGAAGGAGTAGAACAGTATTTCAGGGAACTGAAAGAGATCCATCCAGACGCATTGATTATTGCAGATCCGGGTGTCTTTTCCATTGCAAAACGGGTTTGCCCGGAGATTGAGCGCCACATTAGTACACAGGCGAATAATACCAACTATGAAACTTATCGATTCTGGTATGAACTGGGAGCCAAAAGAATCGTTTCGGCCAGAGAACTTTCTCTGGAAGAGATTCGTCAGATTCGTGCACATATTCCAGATGATTGTGAGATTGAGACGTTTATTCATGGTGCAATGTGCATTTCCTATTCCGGCCGCTGCCTGCTGAGTAATTATTTCACAGGAAGAGATGCCAACAGAGGTGCCTGCACACATCCATGCAGGTGGAAGTATGCCATTGTGGAAGAGACCAGACCAGGAGAGTATCTGCCGGTTTATGAAAATGAACGTGGTACCTATATCTTCAATTCCAAAGATCTCTGTATGATTGAACATATTCCGGAGATCCTGGAATCAGGAATCGACAGTCTGAAAATCGAAGGACGTATGAAGACGGCACTTTATGTGGCAACAGTAGCCAGAACTTATCGAAAAGCAATTGATGACTGTCTGCAGTCCAGAGAGTTATATGAGAAAAATATGCCATGGTATCTGGAACAGATTTCCAACTGTACTTATCGTCAGTTTACAACAGGATTCTTTTATGGCAAGCCAGATGAATCCGCACAGATCTATGACAGCAATACCTATGTAAAAGAATATACGTATCTGGGTATTGTGGGGGATGTGACGGAAGAAGGACTGTGCAAAATAGAGCAGAGAAATAAGTTCTCAGTGGGCGAAGAGATCGAGATCATGAAGCCAGGCGGAGAGAATATCCGTACGAAAGTACTGCAGATTCTGAATGAGGAAGGGCAGGAGCAGGATAGTGCTCCGCATCCGAAGCAGGTGCTTTATGTTCGGCTGGATCAATGCGCAGACCATTATGATATTTTAAGAAGACAGGAATAAGAGTTGGAAAAGCACTAAAAAGTGGGGTATCACATAAACTAATAGAAACCCCCTTTGAGGTGCTTTTTATGAAGTCCTTTCCAAAACCGCTTACTGCAGAAGAAGAAGCCTATTACCTTCGCAGATACCGGGAGGGCGATATGGATGCAAAAAGAATTCTGATTGAACGTAATCTTCGTCTGGTTGCACATGTGGCCAAAAAGTATGTTAATCAGGGAGAGGAAACAGAAGATCTGATAGCGGTTGGAACTGTAGGGCTGATAAAAGCAGTGGGAACTTTTAATCATCAGAAAAACAATAAACTGGCGACTTATGCAGCAAGATGTGTAGAAAATGAATTGCTGATGCTGTTTCGCAATCGAAAAAAAATCAGCAGAGATGTATCTCTTTATGATCCCATTGGAACGGATAAAGAGGGAAATGAAATCAGTCTGCTGGACATTCTGGAAAGTGAAAAAATAGATGTGATTGAGCAGATGCAGCAAAAAGACAATGCCAGAAAACTGGAGAGGTTAATGGAGAAAGAGCTGGATGACAGAGAGCGGTGCATTTTGCGAATGCGTTACGGCATTGGAAGGGAAAAAGAACTGACCCAGAGAGAAATTGCTGAAATTCTGGGTATTTCCAGATCTTATGTTTCCAGAATCGAAAAAACGGCGATCGAAAAATTAAGAGAAATGTTCCGGGAGGAGATAGAGAATCGATGATATACTGGCGTACTATGAAGCAAGGACTAAAAAAAGCAGAACAGACAGCATTTGCCAGAAATCTTCTTCTGGATGCATTAAAGGCAGAATATGGAATGACCAGACTGCCGGAGATTGTCAGGACACCTTATGGGAAACCTTATTTCCTGAATTATCCGGAACTGCATTTTAATTATAGTCACAGTAAACACGCTGCTGCCTGTGTTCTTTCGAAACAGGCAGTTGGAATTGATCTGGAGCAGGTACGAAAATACAGCGAAAAGACAGCACAGCGTTTTTGCAGTCAGGGGGAATGGATCTGGCTTCAAAGACAGCCAGATTTGAATGAGGCGTGGATTCAGATCTGGACAATGAAAGAAGCATGGTTAAAATATCGGGGAACCGGGCTGCGTGAGGATCTTCGAGACCTGGACTTTACATCGGTACTGAAAAAAATACCTGAACAGAAAGAGATTACCGTGCTGGAACATGGACAGGCTCATACTGCCTGTATGAAATCCTATTTTATAGAAGATTTTTGGATGTCTGTGTGTGGAAAAGAAGAAAATAACAATCATGTGTTGCATCTATTATGAAAAAGTGATAAACTAATGCTGCGTTGATCAGGCACTTCATGCTTCAGGGTTCTCCTGAAGCGTTTCAAAAAATATATCAGACAATTACATACAGGAGGATACAGATTGTTCAGTAAAGTATTATCGGCAGCTGTATACGGTGTGCAGAGTAAAGTGGTTCAGGTAGAAGCAGATATTACCAACGGACTGCCTTCTTTTTCTATGGTAGGTTATCTGTCTACTCAGGTGAAAGAAGCACAGGAACGAGTACGTACAGCTTTGAAAAACTCAGGTATACAGCTGCAGCCTAAAAAGATTACCGTTAATTTATCACCAGCCGATCTGCATAAATCGGGAACCGGATTTGATCTGCCTATTGCCATAGCAATCGCGGCATCCTATGGGCTGGTAGACCGGGAAAGACTGGAAGATACCTTTATCATCGGTGAACTCAGTCTGAATGGAAAAATCAATGGAGTACCCGGCATCCTTCCGATGGCAGCGAAGGCCAGAAGCGTACAATGCAGTCGCTGCATTGTACCCTGGCAGAATCAGAGAGAAGCCAGAGCCATAGAAGGGATAGAGGTAATCGGAGCAGAGACGCTGGAACAGGTGCTCGCCTATTTACAGACAGGAGAAATTCCCAGGGTAGAAGAAACTGTACAGGAAGAAGCAGAAAAACCAAAAGAAAAGCCAGATTTTTACGAAGTACATGGGCAGGATGGTGCAAAACGGGCAGCACTGGTGGCAGCGGCAGGATTTCATAATCTGCTTATGATCGGACCGCCGGGAGCTGGAAAATCTATGATTGCCAGCCGCATTCCTGGCATTTTGCCATCCATGACTGAAGAAGAGGCCATTGAATTATCTGCCATATATAGCGTAATAGGTAAGTTGCCGCCGAATGGATCACTGATAAGAGAACGGCCATTTCGTGCACCACATCATACGATTACGGCAAAAGCATTATGCGGTGGAGGAACGATTCCCGGACCCGGGGAAATCAGTCTGGCGCACTGCGGTGTCTTATTTTTGGATGAATTACCGGAATTTCACAGGGAAACACTGGAGGTTTTACGACAGCCGCTGGAAAATGGAAGTATGCAGATTCACAGATGTGGCTACACCTATGATTTTCCGGCACAGTTTATGCTGGTGGCTGCCATGAATCCCTGCCCCTGCGGATTTTATCCGAATCTGTCCAGATGTCATTGCAGCTATACTGCGGTGCGGCGGTATCAGGAAAAAATCAGTATGCCATTGCTGGATCGTATAGATATGATGATTGAAGTATCAGCGCTTTCTTATCCCCAGTGGAATCAGACGACACAGGAAATGTCCAGTGCCCAGATGAAGAAAAAAGTGGAACGTGTCCGGGAAATTCAGAAAGAACGGCGGAAAGGTCAGTCCTTTCTGTTTAATTCCAGAATGGGGAATCAGGAACTGGAAGAATATTGTGCACTTGGAACGCAGGAAAAGAAGCTTATGAAAAAAGCTTTTGATGAACTTAAGATGAGTGCAAGAGGATATACCAAAATTTTGAAAGTCGCAAGAACGATAGCAGATTTGGAGGAAAAAGAATGGATACAGACCGAGCATCTGCAGGAAGCTCTTTGCTACCGTACAGGAAGTGGAATATATCAATAGGAGGAAAGGATGGACGAATGGTTGTGGATGTGCAGTCTGCCAGGATTTTACCGGAATGATTTTGCCAGGCTTTTGCAATTTTTTGAATCTCCAGAGGAAATACGGAAAAGTGCAAAAAAACAAATTTCACTTTTACCGTTTTTAAAAGACAGGCAAAAGGAGGCACTGGAGGAATGGAAAAGTCATTCTGCGGAAGAAATCAGGCATAAACTGACAGAAAAAGGAATAAAGTTTATCAGCTGCATGGAACAGGAATATCCGGAACGCCTCAGATCACTGGAGGATTATCCGTATGGACTGTTTTATCTGGGCGGACTTCCAGATCCCAGAGAGCGTTGTGTCGCGGTAGTGGGTGCCCGTATGTGTACGAACTATGGGCGCAGCATAGCAGTGGAAGTAGCAGAGATGCTGTCAGAACATGGAATTTCCATAGTCAGTGGCATGGCATATGGAATTGATGGAATTGCACAGGCGGCCTGTCTGAAAGCAGGTGGAAGAAGCTATGCGGTAACCGGGTGTGGGGCAGATATCTGTTATCCGGCGGATCATAAGAGCCTTTGTCTGGAACTGGCGCAAAAAGGCGGCGTGATTACGGAATATCCGCCGGGTACAAAGCCTATGCCACTGCATTTCCCTATGCGAAACCGGCTGATCAGTGGGCTGAGTGAATGCGTGATTGTAGTAGAAGCAAAGAAAAAAAGTGGTTCCCTTATTACGGCCGATCTGGCTCTTGATCAGGGAAAAGATGTACTGGCAGTGCCTGGGCGGATGGAAGACCCATTAAGCGAGGGCTGCAATCAGCTGATCTCCCAGGGAGCCGGGATTCTGACTTCTATGGAAGAACTGAAATCGCACCTGGGAATTTCAATGGAAAATATGAAAAAAAAGAAAAAAAATAACATTACGCTTGCAAGTTCCGAGAATATGGTGTATATTTGTCTGGATTTTCGACCAAAGAGCCTGACTGAAATTATCAGAAGCAGTGGACTTCCGGCAGAGGCAGTGATGCGTATCCTGATGGATCTGCAGATGAAGGGGCTGGTTGAAGAAATATCGAAGAATTATTACGTTTTAAAGAAATAAAAACGCAGTGGTTTTCCACGGAGGAATTTTTAGATGGCAAAATATCTGGTGATCGTAGAATCTCCGACTAAAGTTAAAACAATTAAAAAGTTTCTGGGAGCCAACTATACCGTTGCAGCATCCAATGGACATGTAAGAGACTTCCCAAAGAGTCAGTTCGGAATCGATGTAGAACATGATTTTGAACCGAAATATATCACGATCAGAGGAAAGGGGGAACTCCTTGCCGGACTCCGTAAGGAAGTAAAGAAGGCGGACAAGGTTTATCTTGCTACTGACCCTGACCGTGAGGGAGAGGCTATCAGCTGGCATTTGTCTCATGCATTGAAGCTGGATGATAAGAAGGCCTATCGTATTACATTTAATGAGATTACCAAGAATGCGGTGAAAGCATCCCTGAAAAGTCCGAGAGCGATAGATATGGATCTGGTAGATGCGCAGCAGGCCAGACGAATGCTGGATCGTATGGTAGGTTACAAAATCAGTCCCCTTTTGTGGCAGAAAGTGAAAAGAGGATTAAGTGCCGGACGTGTACAGTCAGTAGTACTCAGGTTGATTGGAGACCGGGAAGATGAGATTAATGCATTTATTCCGGACGAGTACTGGAGTCTGGATGCCCGCCTGAAGGTGTCCGGAGAACGTAAAATACTGGAAGCTAAGTTTTATGGAACCGAAGAGGAGAAAGTAACCATTCATTCCAGAACAGAAATGGAAAAAATCCGTGGAGAAGTAGAAAAAGAAGAGTTCCTGGTGAAGGAGATTAAGACAGGAGAACGGAGCCGGAAAGCTCCGCTTCCATTTACTACCAGTACATTGCAGCAGGAAGCTGCAAAGGTGCTGAATTTTTCCACGCAGAAGACCATGCGTATCGCCCAGCAGTTATATGAAGGAATTGATATCAAAGGAAATGGTACAGTAGGTCTGATCACGTACCTGAGAACCGATTCCACACGAATTGCAGAAGAAGCAGATGTAGCGGCAAGAGAGTATATCCGTCAGGAATACGGAGAAGAGTATGTGTCTGAGAACCCTCAGAAAAAGGCTTCTGGCCAGAAGATACAGGATGCCCATGAAGCGATTCGTCCAAGTGATATTACCAGAACACCGGTATTTGTGAAAGAATCGCTGTCCAGAGATCAGTTCCGTCTGTATCAGCTGATCTGGAAGCGATTCACAGCCAGCCGGATGGAGAATGCAAAATATGAGACAACATCCGTGAAGATCGCAGCAGGGAAGTATATTTTTACAGTGGCTACTTCCAGAGTATTGTTTGAAGGTTTTCTTTCTGTTTATACAGACGGGGAAGAAGATGGCAAAGCCAATACCCTGCTTGGCAAGATTACAAAAGATACACAATTGTCTTTGAATGAACTGGAAGAGAAGCAGCATTTTACTCAGCCGCCGGCACATTATACAGAAGCGTCTCTTGTAAAGACACTGGAGGAACTGGGGATCGGAAGACCTAGTACCTATGCCCCGACCATTACCACACTGCTTAACAGAAGGTATGTGACAAAAGAAAGTAAGAACCTTTACATGACAGAGCTGGGAGAAGTGGTGAATAATATCATGAAAGAAGCGTTTCCAAGTATTGTGGATGTGAATTTTACGGCGAATATGGAATCACTGCTGGACATGGTAGAAGAAGGAAAGGTCAACTGGAAGACCGTTGTCAGCAATTTTTATCCGGACTTAGATGAAGCAGTTCAGAATGCGGAAAAAGAACTGGAAGAAGTCAAGATTGAAGATGAAGTGACAGATGTGGTCTGCGAACAGTGCGGCCGTAATATGGTAGTAAAATATGGCCCTCATGGAAAGTTTCTGGCGTGTCCAGGTTTCCCGGAATGTCGCAATACTAAGCCTTATCTGGAAAAAATAGGTATTGCATGTCCGAAATGCGGAAAAGATGTAGTGATCCGTAAGACGAAAAAGGGCAGAAAGTATTATGGATGCGAGGATAATCCAGAATGTGATTTTATGTCCTGGCAGAAACCATCTGCGAAAAAATGTCCGAACTGTGGTGGGTATATGCTGGAAAAGGGTAATAAACTGGTGTGTGCAGATGAGCAGTGCGGTTATGTAGAAACAAAGGAAAAAAAGAACGAAGATTGAGCGTTCAAAAACAGGAAAGTATAGAAAGAGAAATGACAGAATCTGCCTGTGATTTCTCTTTTTTTCTGATAAATACAAATAATTTAGAAATTATCAGAAAATTCCTTTGAATTCCTGCATAATATATGGTAATATAAAAATATGTTTGGGAAAATTCAATCGTTTTTAGTCCTGAGAATCAAAGAGGAGGTTTTTTATGAGCGTTCAATTATTGGACAAGACACGAAAGATCAATAAGCTGCTGCATAACAACAATTCCAGCAAAGTCGTATTTAATGATATCTGTAAAGTACTGACGGATATCATGGATTCAAATATACTGGTACTCAGTAAAAAAGGAAAAGTGCTTGGGGTAAGCATCAGCAGTGAGATTGGAGAAATTCATGAGCTGGTGGAAAACAAAGTGGGGACTTTTATTGATCCAATGTTAAATGAACGCCTTCTTGGAGTACTTTCTACAAAAGAAAATGTGAATCTGGAGACACTGGGATTCGAACCAGATGGGGTGAAGCAATACCAGGCTATTATCAATCCCATTGATATTGCTGGGGAACGTCTTGGAACAGTATTTATGTATCGGGTAAAAGATGCATACACCATAGACGACATTATTTTAAGCGAATACGGAACGACTGTGGTGGGACTTGAGATGATGCGCTCTGTAAATGAAGAGAGTGCAGAAGAACACAGGAAGATTCAGATCGTAAAATCAGCAATCAATACCTTGTCTTATTCGGAGCTGGAGGCAATTCTTCATATTTTTGATGAATTGGACGGCAATGAAGGAATTCTGGTAGCCAGCAAAATAGCAGACCGGGTAGGAATTACCAGATCCGTGATTGTAAATGCACTTCGTAAATTTGAAAGTGCGGGAGTCATCGAGTCCAGATCTTCTGGAATGAAGGGCACATACATCAAGGTAGTGAATCAGATGGTATTTGAAGAACTAAATGAAATCAGAAGACAGAGAGAGTTCCATTAACTGGGACTCTTTTTCATTTCATAGAAAATGGTATCCTATGAAATGAGATTCTTTTTTACAGAAAATGATAAATGTGAGAAAAAAAGAGTAAAATTAAGAAAAAGAGAGTATAATTAAGAAATATTAAAAATAGCGAAAAAGTATAAAGTTGCATAATTTGCATATATTTACTAATATAAAAACCGTAGTTAGCACTCAATAGAAGAGAGTGCTAATAAGAAGTTCGAAGAGTTGAACGAAGGAGGCTTAATTATGAAGTTAGTACCACTTGGCGACAGAGTCGTTTTAAAACAGTTTGAAGCAGAAGAGACCACAAAATCCGGTATTATCCTTGCAGCAAAATCCCAGGAAAAACCTCAGGAAGCAGAAGTTGTAGCAGTAGGACCTGGCGGAATGGTTGATGGAAAAGAAGTTACCATGCAGGTTAAGGCAGGCGATAAAGTAATCTATTCCAAATATTCAGGAAATGAAGTAAAACTGGATGGCGAAGAATATATTATTGTAAAACAGAATGATATTCTTGCAATCGTTGAATAATAATCAGGAGGAACAATCATCATGGCAAAAGAAATTAAATATGGATCAGAAGCCAGACAGGCTCTTGCAGAAGGCGTAAACAAACTGGCTGATACAGTAAAAGTAACACTTGGACCGAAAGGAAGAAACGTAGTACTGGATAAGCAGTATGGAGCTCCATTGATCACAAATGATGGTGTATCTATCGCAAAAGAAATCGATCTTCCAGATGCTTTCGAAAACATGGGAGCACAGCTGGTAAAAGAAGTAGCTACAAAGACTAATGACGTAGCAGGTGATGGTACAACAACCGCAACTGTTCTTGCACAGGCAATGATACAGGAAGGTATGAAGAACCTGGCAGCAGGTGCCAATCCAATCGTACTGAGAAAAGGTATGAAAAAAGCAACAGAAGCCGCTGTAAAAGCTATCGCTGATATGAGCAGCAAGGTAAATGGAAAACATCAGATGGCAAGAGTAGCAGCAATCTCTGCCGGAGATGAAGAAGTTGGAAATATGGTAGCAGATGCAATGGAAAAGGTATCTGCTGATGGAGTTATCACAATTGAAGAATCCAAGACCATGAAGACAGAGCTGGATCTGGTAGAAGGTATGCAGTTCGACAGAGGATATATTTCCGCATACATGGCAACAGATATGGAAAAAATGGAAGCAGTTCTGGATGATCCATACATCCTGATCACAGACAGAAAGATCACAGTTATCCAGGATATCCTGCCAGTGCTGGAGCAGATTGTTCAGGCTGGAAGAAAGCTTCTGATCATTGCTGAGGATGTAGAAGGTGAAGCACTTACTACTCTGATTGTAAACAAATTAAGAGGTACTTTTGGAGTTGTTGCAGTAAAAGCTCCTGGATATGGTGACAGAAGAAAAGAAATGCTGAAAGATATCGCCATTCTGACAGGTGGACAGGTTATTTCTGAAGAACTTGGCCTGGAACTGAAAGATACCACTCTGGAAATGCTTGGACGTGCAAAATCTGTAAAAGTTGCAAAAGAAAATACTGTTATCGTAGATGGCCTTGGCAACAAAGATGAAATCAAAGCAAGAGTAGAACAGATCAAATCTGCAATCGCTACTACAACATCTGAATTTGACAAAGAGAAACTTCAGGAAAGACTGGCAAAACTGGCTGGTGGCGTTGCTGTTATTCGTGTTGGTGCTGCTACTGAGACAGAAATGAAAGAAGCAAAACTTCGTATGGAAGATGCTTTGAATGCTACTCGTGCAGCAGTAGAAGAAGGTATTGTAGCAGGTGGTGGATCTGCATATATTCATGCTGCAAAACAGGTTGCCAAACTGGTAGATGAGCTGGAAGGTGATGAAAAGACAGGAGCAAAAGTAATTCTGAAAGCTCTGACAGCTCCACTGACACAGATTGCACAGAATGCAGGTCTGGAAGGTGCAGTCATCGTAAACAAAGTAATGGAATCCAAAGAAGGTATTGGATTTGATGCATACAATGAAGAATATGTAGATATGGTAGAGGCTGGTATTCTGGATCCTGCAAAGGTTACCAGAAGTGCCCTTCAGAACGCAACCAGCGTAGCATCTACATTCCTTACTACAGAATCTTGTGTAGCAAATATCAAAGAGCCAGAACCGGCAATGCCAGCTGGTGCAGGTATGAATCCAGGAATGATGTAAGATAAGAATCAAAAAAGTCCTGCTGTGTGACAGCAGGACTTTTTTCATAAAGAAAATATACGATGTTTACATGGTGAATCGAGCCAGGGTGTGTTATAATAACATAATCAGCAGGCAACATGTCTGCGAGAACAAACAGACAGGAGAGGACGGATGAGCGATTTATACACTGAAGAGATTGTAAAAAAAGAAAAAACAATGAAAGATACCGTGATCAAGGTACTTCTGATTGCCGGAACTGCAGTATCTGTTTTGTCACTGATGGTTCTTGGCTGGTTATCTATTATTCTGATCATTGCATTTGCAGTAGCGGATTATTTTGTTATGCCAACATTGGATCTGGAATATGAATACCTGTATGTAAACGGGGAAATTGACATTGACAAGATTATGTCGAAGCAGAAGAGAAAACGGGTGTTCTCCGGTGATGTGGCTTCCTTGGAGCTCCTTGCACCAAGTCAGTCACATGAATTAGATCATTATCGAACCAGAACAGATATCAAAAAGAATGATTTTTCATCAGGGAAAAAGGATGCCAAAACGTATACGATGATTTTAAAAAAAGATCAGGGTATGGAACTGGTGATATTTGAACCAAGTGAAGTCATGTTAAAAGATATGAAACGTATGGCACCAAGAGAAGTGCATCTGCAGTAACAAGGTGCTTTTTATGAAAGCGGACGATAGAAACGATTGACAGACACTTTTATTTTTGATAGAATATCGAGCAAAAGTCATATTAACTATAGGAAGAAAGTGAGGAAATACAAATGGGCAGCATTATAGGTGAAGGAATTACCTTTGATGACGTATTATTGGTTCCGGCTTATTCAGAAGTGATTCCGAATGAAGTCAGTCTGGATACTCATTTGACGAAAAAGATCAAATTGAATATTCCAATGATGAGTGCAGGTATGGATACGGTTACCGAACACAGAATGGCAATTGCGATGGCAAGACAGGGTGGAATTGGTATTATCCATAAGAATATGTCTATTGAGGCGCAGGCAGAAGAAGTAGACAAAGTAAAACGTTCCGAAAACGGAGTTATTTCGGACCCATTTTATTTATCTCCGGAGCATACTCTTGCGGATGCAAATGATTTGATGGCAAAGTTTCGTATTTCCGGTGTTCCAATTACCGAGAATGGAAAACTGGTAGGTATTATTACAAACCGTGATCTGAAGTTTGAAGAAGATTATTCCAAGCTGATCAAGGACTGCATGACATCAGAAGGTCTGGTTACAGCAAAAGTAGGAATTACACTGGAAGAAGCCAAGAAGATTCTTGGAAAGGCCCGTAAGGAGAAGCTTCCGATTGTAGATGATGATTTCAATCTGAAAGGATTAATCACAATCAAAGATATTGAAAAACAGATTAAGTATCCAAATTCCGCAAAAGACGCACAGGGAAGACTGCTTTGTGGAGCAGCTGTAGGTATTACAGCCAACTGTCTGGAAAGAACAGAAGCACTGGTAAAGGCTCATGTGGATGTGGTTGTTCTGGACTGTGCACATGGTCATTCTGCAAATGTATTAAGATGTGTGAAGATGATTAAGGAAAAATTCCCGGATCTGCAGCTGATTGCAGGTAATGTGGCAACCGGAGAAGCAACCAAAGCGCTGATCGAAGCGGGTGTGGATGCAGTAAAGGTTGGTATTGGCCCTGGCTCGATTTGTACTACCCGTGTGGTATCAGGTGTAGGTGTACCACAGATTACAGCAGTTATGGAATGCTATAACGTAGCAAAGGAATATGGTATCCCAATTATTGCAGATGGTGGTATTAAGTATTCCGGAGATATGACAAAGGCGATTGCAGCAGGCGCGAATGTCTGCATGATGGGAAGCATCTTTGCAGGATGCGATGAGAGCCCGGGAACTTTCGAACTGTTCCAGGGAAGAAAATATAAGGTATACCGTGGAATGGGTTCTATTGCAGCAATGGAAAACGGAAGCAAAGACCGTTATTTCCAGACCAATGCGAAGAAGCTGGTTCCAGAAGGAGTAGAGGGACGTGTTGCATATAAAGGAAGCGTAGAAGATACGGTATTCCAGCTGCTTGGTGGTCTTCGCTCCGGTATGGGATACTGTGGAACCCCTACAATCGAGGAATTGAAGGAACGTGGAAGATTTGTGAAGATCTCAGCTGCGTCCTTGAAAGAATCACATCCTCATGATATTCATATTACCAAAGAGGCACCGAACTATAGTGTTGAAGAGTAATTACTTAGAGCAGATTAGAGAAAATCATAACGTCAGACAGAATCTGATTGAATTAAAACAACTGATTCGTGACGAAAATCAGAAGAAAGCCCTTGCTTATGAACTGGCAGGGGATTTCTCTGACTTTACGGCACTGTTGTCTCATGAAGATCCGAAAGTGAGAAAAAATGCCGTCCTGATTTTGGGTGAGATGGAGTGCGATGACCTGGCAGACCAGATCTGGCAGACTTATGAAGCAGAGCAGACCATGTTTGTGAAGGCGGACTATATCAAAAGCCTTGCAAAATGTGAATGTCGTCATCTTCTTCCGGTCCTGAAAAAACGGCTTCAGGAACTTTCGGAGAGAGAGATTCTGCCAGAAGAAGAAAAGCATGTGCGCAGTGAGATGTTTGCGCTCCAGGCGCTGGTTCTGAAATATGACCGTCCACGCCATCATCGGTTTATTGGTTATCAGAATGAAACAGAAATCATTCTGATGACAAATCGCAATCACAGAAAAGTGACGGTAGAACAGCTTCCGGAGACAGAAGTAAAGATGCTGGCTGGTGGAGTAAGATTTCGCACAACCCATTTGGAGGATGTGTTGAAGATTCGTACTTATTCAGAAGTATTATTCCCAATTCCAGGGCAGAAAGCACTGGAAGGAAGTCCGGATCATATGTCCAGACAGCTTTTACAGGGGGGAATGATGCGGTTCCTGGATGCGTGCCATGACGGAATATCACCTTATTATTTCCGCCTGGAGATAAAGAGCAATATGGTGCCGGATCGGCGGATTGATCTTGTAAAAAAGATGTCGATTGCCATTGAAAAAGAATCTGAACGGAAACTGGTGAATACCACATCTGGTTATGAACTGGAGATTCGTCTGGTGGCAGGGAAAGATGGAAAGTTTGTTCCGCTGCTCAAGCTGTTTACCATACCGGACTGGAGATTTGCTTATCGAAAAGACGTGCTTCCAACCTCTATTGCACCGGTAAATGCTGCATTGATCATGAAGCTGGCAGAACCATACCTAAAGGAAAATGCGCGCGTCCTGGATCCGTTCTGCGGTACAGGTACCATGCTGATTGAACGTGCCAGACTGCATCCGTGCCATACCCTGTATGGAATTGACATTTTGGAAGAGGCAGTTCAGAAAGCCAGAACTAATACAGAACAGGCGAATATACCGATTCACTATATCAACCGCAATTATTTTGACTTTAGGCATGAATATCGGTTTGATGAGATTGTGACCAATATGCCGGGAGCAGGAAAGAATAAAGATCTTCAGTCTGTGCAGTTGCTATATGATCGTTTTTTAAAAAAATCTTTGGAAATGCTGGAAAAGGATGGAGTCATTGTGGCTTATACTGCATTGCCGGATGTGTTAGAGAATGTGACCAGAAAATATCAGGAATATCGCATTCTGAAAGAAGAAGTGATTAATGAACGGGAGAATAGCAGGCTGGTGATGATACAACGGCTGTGAGAGCAAAATAGTCAGAGTTTTTACAATAATAGATGTAATTTGAAAAATTTGCAAAATAGTAGTTGACAAATGAGAAACAGTCATATATAATGATTCTTGTCACTGAGGAAGTGACAAGATAATGCGCGAGTGGCTCAGTTGGTGGAGCGCGACCTTGCCAAGGTCGAGGCCGCGGGTTCGAGTCCCGTCTCGCGCTTTTGTTTTACGCAAAAAGGGGCATCCGGTTGGATGCCTCTTTTTGTGTAAAAAGAGCCCTGCCGGGCTCAAACAGCATTCTATGAATGCTGTTCGAGGTCTCGGAGGACCTAAAGTCCTCCTCGGTCGGCGCTAAACATTGGTCCACTGGACCAATAGCGCCGTCTCGCGCAAAAAAGACCTCATCAGGCGGTGCTTGTTTATTTTTATTTTACTTGTGAAAAAGAAAAGAGTTTTGTATACTGTACATGATATGGAAATTTCTGTATTTGTGTAGGAATAGCAGATATGGCAGATTGGAGATAAAAATGCCTGTTCATAATGGTAATAGCCAGGGACAGAGAAATACTGCATTACAGCAGATATAAGGAGGATATATGGGCGGATTTTTTGCGGTAGCATCAAAGCAGGATTGTGTATTTGATTTATTTTTTGGAACGGATTATCATTCTCATCTGGGAACCAGACGAGGTGGGATGGCAGTGTATGGAAAAGACGGGTTTGACCGGGCGATTCACAATATTGAGAATTCGCCATTCCGAACTAAGTTTGAAAAAGAAGCAAATGAGATGAAAGGGTATATGGGAATTGGCTGTATTTCGGATTATGAGCCACAGCCGCTTTTGATTCGTTCCCATCATGGCACTTATGTGATCTCGACAGTTGGCAGGATCAATAATATGGAGCAGTTGGAAGAAGAGCTGTTCCGTTCTGGGCATACTCATTTTATGGAGATGACTACGGGGGAAATTAATGCTACCGAGCTGGTGGCTACATTGATCAATCAGAAGGAAAGCATTGTGGAAGGTATTCAGTATGCACAGGATAAGATAGATGGCTCCCTGACTCTGCAGCTTCTGACACCAAAGGGAATTTATCTCGCCAGAGATAAAATGGGACGAACTCCGATAGCACTGGGGAAAAAGGATGATGCGTATTGTGCGTCTTTTGAAAGTTTTGCTTATCTGAATCTGGGCTATGAAGAATACCGGGAGCTTGGACCTGGTGAGATTGTTGTGATGACCCCGGAAGCAGTGATTACATTGGTGAAACCTGGTGAGAAGATGAAAATCTGTACCTTTTTATGGGTATACTATGGATATCCTTCTTCTTCTTATGAGGGAATCAGCGTGGAACAGATGAGGTATAACTGTGGTAAGCTGCTGGCACGCAGAGATAACGTGGCTGCAGACACAGTGGCGGGGGTGCCAGATTCCGGAACAGCTCATGCCGTAGGATATGCTAATGAATCAGGAATCCCGTTTTCCAGACCTTTCATTAAATATACACCGACCTGGCCGCGTTCCTTCATGCCGACGATACAGAGCCAGAGAAATCAGATCGCAAAGATGAAGCTGATTCCAGTTCATGATCTGATTAAGGGAAGAAGGCTGCTTTTAATTGATGATTCTATTGTAAGAGGAACGCAGCTTCGCGAAACTACGGAGTTCCTGTATCGCAGTGGAGCAAGAGAGGTACATATCAGACCGGCATGCCCACCGTTGATTTACGGCTGCAGATTCCTGAATTTTTCGAGATCCACTTCAGACATGGACTTGATTACCAGGCGGATTATTCAGAGGCTGGAAGGGCACCAGGATGAGGAAATTCTTCAGGAATATGCCAATCCGGATACAGACAAGTATCATGATATGGTAGAGGCGATTGGACGGGAGATGAATTTTTCCTCGCTGAGATATCACAGACTGGATGATATGATACAGTCCGTAGGAATTAACCCGGACAGCCTGTGTACCTATTGCTGGAATGGAAAAGAATAGACAGAACAGGAGTGCATATGGAAGAAAAGCAATTTCATGGATTATCATCTGCAGAAGTAGAAGACAGGATCAGGATGGATCGCACCAATCGAATGAATACCAGTGCATCCAAATCTGTGTCAGATATCGTAAAAGAACATTCTCTTACTTACTTTAATTTCCTGAATCTGTTTCTTGCAGTACTGGTGGCCCTGACTGGACAGTTCAAGAATATGACATTTATGGGTGTGATTCTGATCAATACTGCGATTGGTATTGTGCAGGAGCTGAAAGTAAAAAAACTGATTGATCAGATTTCAGTGATGACTGTTGCCAGAACAAGAGTGATTCGTGAGGGAGTAACAAAGGAAATAGATGTCAGTGATGTGGTGGTAGATGACGTCATTCTGGTAGAGAGCGGTGAGCAGGTATGTGCTGACTGCAGATTGCTGGATGCCACTGGAATAGAAGTGAATGAATCTATGCTGACTGGAGAGTCCAGGCCGGTAAAAAAACAGGCAGGAGAAGAACTTTTGTCAGGAAGCTACCTGGTTTCCGGCAGTGGTGTGGCGAAGGTCTTTCATGTAGGGGACAATAATTATGCTGCAACACTGGCAAAAAAAGCAAAGATAAAAAAACGTGCATCTTCCCAGATGCAGGAGATCATAAAGAAAATCATAAAGATTGATGGCGTACTGCTGATTCCGGTAGGAATCCTGCTGTATCTATCCCAGAGAGGAATTGCGGAAACAACATCGGATGCCATTGTGAATACGGTAGCTGGTGTCATTGGTATGATTCCGGAAGGACTCGTACTTCTCACCAGCGTATCTTTTGTTCTTGGTGTGGGCAGACTGGCCAGGAAAAAAGCGCTGGTACAGGAGATGGAGGCGATTGAAGCACTGGCAAGAGTGAATGTTCTGTGTCTGGATAAAACAGGAACGATTACCACTGGAAAGCTGGATGTTATCGATGTGGTTCCAGTGCAGGAAGAGCAGAGTGTGGAAGAACTGACTTCCATTATGAGTGAACTGACATGGGTTTTTGATGATGTGAACAGCACACAGGATGCACTGAGAAAGAAGTTTAAAAAGACCGGAAAATGGAAAGCAGAAGAGAAGATCCCATTTTCTTCTGACCGTAAGTACCGGGCAGCTTTTTTTGAAGAACATGGGGGATATGCCCTTGGTGCACCGGAGTTTCTGGTACCAGAGGATACACAGCTTCTGGAACAGGTGAATCGGTATTCTGCGGAAGGTATGCGTGTATTGCTTCTTGCTTCTGTGGCAGTAAAGGCAGAGGAAAGCCGGGTGGACGAGGTAAAACCACTTGGACTGATCATTATTGAAGACCAGATACGTCCGGAGGCAAAGGATACATTTGCATACTTCAGAGAGCAGAAAGTAGCAATTAAGGTTCTGTCCGGAGACAATCCGGTGACCGTATCCCAGATAGCCGGAAAAGCAGGACTGGAGGGCGCAGAGAGATATCTGGATGCCAGAAATCTGCCGGAGGATTTTGAAGAACTGCGGGAAGTGGTGGAGAAGTATGCAGTGTTTGGCCGTGTGCGTCCGGAACAGAAGCAGAATATTATCAAGGCCTGTCAGGCAAATGGAAAAATTGCCGGAATGGTGGGAGATGGTGTCAATGATGTCCTGGCACTGAAAGATGCAGATTGTGGTATTGCCATGGCTGCCGGAAGTGATGCAGCAAAACAGGTAGCACATATCGTGCTGCTGGATTCGAACTTCGCAAGTATGACCAATATTGTAGGAGAAGGACGAACCATTATCAGTAACATTGAAAAGGTCAGTTCACTGTATCTGACCAAGACGATTTATTCGGTTTTACTTTGTCTGATTTTTATTTTCTGGCAAAAAGAATATCCATTTATACCGATTCAGCTGTCCTGGATCAGTGGTGTGGCGATCGGTGTACCGAGCTTTCTTCTGACTCTGGAACAAAATCAGAACAGCATTTCAGAAGGTTTTTTACGTCATGTAATGCGTGTTGCGTTGCCGGCAGCCTTGACCATGGTTGGAACACTGGTTCTGACAGAAGTGCTTTCGCCGTTCTGGAACGGAGAAGGTCTTTTGTCATCTCTGTATCATCTGGTACTCGGCGGTATGGCCAGTCTGATTGTAGTATACAGAGTTTGTATGCCGATGACCAGATATCACAAAGCGTTGTGTGTGAGCCTTACTGTGATTTTTGCAGCGGGACTGGTAATCGCACCTGGTTTCCTGGGAATTCATCGGTTGGATTGCTGGCAGAGTTTATTCCTGATTCCGATGATCTGTATGGTATGTGTTCTGAATCAGGGACTGACACATATCTTTGAGTGGATGGATGGAAAATTAAAAAAGGCAGAGAAATAATGGGGGAATGGAATGATGACTGCCAGAACAGTATGTTTCATCATAGTATGGATCCTTTTGGCATGCCTCTGTATCTGGCAGGGATGTCAGATAATAATATTAAAAAAGAGAGAGAAAGAACTTGATGAACGGCTGAAGGAGACGGATATTTCTATTATGCTCAGTCAGATACAGCCTCATTTTCTGTATAATTCTCTTTCGACGATTCGCGAATTATGTATAGAAGACCCCAAAAAGGCACAGGAAGCTTTGGAAGAGTTTTCGTCATTCTTGCGCGGCAATATGGATTCTCTCAGAAGTAAAGTGCCAGTTCCATTTTCACGGGAACTGGCACATGTAAAACACTACCTCCATCTGGAACAGATCCGCTTTGGTGATGAACTTCATGTGGAATATGATATCCGGGAAGATGATTTTTTCCTTCCTACATTGACGATTCAGCCCATTGTAGAAAATGCAGTGAAGTATGGAGTTGGAAACAAAGAAGAAGGCGGAACGGTCTGGATCGAGACACGCAGAGATGGAGATCAGATTGTGATAACCATCCGGGATGACGGGATTGGATTCGATGTGGACGAGATTGAACATATCCCCATTCAGAAAGATGGCCGTACACATATAGGATTATCAAATGTAAAACATCGAATTGAAAAGATGGTGAATGGAACCATGACCATTCGCAGCAGAAAAGAGACGGGAACAGAGGTAAAGATTACGTTAAAAACAGAACGATAACGGAGATGGAATATGCAGATTTTAGCGGTAGATGATGAAAGCCTGGAATTGAAGGCATTGACAAGAGCCTTAAAGGAAGTGTTTCCGGAAGAAACGATCTCTGGATTTCAGAAAACAGGGGAGGTTCTTTCTTTTCTGGAAACATGCAGGAAAGAGCAGACTCCATTGGATTATGCGTTTCTTGATATTAAGTTGCGGGGAATGACAGGAATTGAACTGGCAAAGCTGATAAAGGAATCTTTTCCAAAGACGAAGATCTTATTCTGTACCGCATATAGTGAATATGCGTTTGAAGCTTATCATGTATATGCTATTGGATATCTGCTGAAGCCGATAAAGGCGGACGATATTCGCGAAACACTTCGGAATATGGATAAAAACTGGATGGAAGAAGCTGCAGCGAAGAAGCTTCATGGACAAAAGACGGTAAAAGTCCAGACTTTTGGGAATTTTGAAGTGTTTGTAGATGGAAAGCCGATGACCTTTGAACGGGCCAGGGAGAAAGAATTGTTTGCTTATCTGGTGGACCGCAGGGGAGCATCGGTTACGACGGCAGAGATTGCCGGAGTACTGTTTGAGGACCGTGTATATGACCGGAATCTGAAAAGTCAGACAAACGTGATTATGAATAGCCTTAAGGCAGATTTGAAAAAAGAAGGGATAGAGGATCTGTATTTGAAAACCTGGAATCACCTGGCGTTGGATGTCAGCAAAATTCAGTGTGATGCCTATGACTTTATGAAGGGAGATCCACTGGCTGTGAATTCTTATAACGGTGAATATATGAGAAACTACAGCTGGGCAGAATTTTCAAAGGGAGTGTTCGAGAAGCATGGAAGTGATTCTGGTGATTAATGACAGAAAAGAACGGACGGATCTGAGACGGAAAGTACAGGCCGTCTATAAGGAAGATTGCATATCTGCTTTTCCCAGCGGAGAAGACGCTTTAGATTATGCAAAAAACAGACAGATTGATGTTTGCTTTACGGAAGTGATATTGACACGAATGTCCGGAATCGCTCTGGCAAAAGAATTGCGAAAGCAAAATGATCGGGTGAAGATTAATTTTATTTCAGATACGAAAGAATATGCGATGGATGGCTGGAAGCTGTTTATCAATGATTATTTGCTGAAGCCGGTATCGATAAGTGCGATACAGCACAGCAGAGAGCGGTAAGAAAAGCCAGCATCCAACAGAAGCGCTTCTGCATATGCTATAGAGACAGCATGATGCAGGAGTATTTTTATGACAAAAATAGCAATTGATGCAGGACATGGGGGAGCAGACCCAGGAGCGGTCTATCAGGGACGGCAGGAAAAAGAGGATAATCTGAAACTGGCACTGGCAGTGGGAGAAAGATTGCAAAATGGTGGACTGGATGTTTACTATACCAGAACAGAGGATATTTATCAGACACCTTATCAGAAAGCCATGGCAGCCAATGAGTCCGGGGCAGACTTTCTGATATCACTGCACCGCAATTCCAGTGAATATCCAAATCAATATACTGGGGTTGAAACATTGGTGTATGACAAAAACGGAGAAAAAGCGGAGATTGCAGAGCAGATCAATGATGGACTGGAAAATATCGGGTTTCGTAATAATGGGGTAAAGAGCAGGCCGGGACTGGTTATATTAAGAAGGAGCAAAATGCCGGCAGTTCTGGTGGAAAGTGGGTTTATCAACAGTGAGGAAGACAATCGTTTGTTTGATGAAGAGTTCGATCGGATTGCAGATGCGATTGCAGACACAATTTTAGCAAATTTTCAGATTTCTGATGATACTGTGCAGGATCAGGAGGAGGTTTACTACCGGGTGCAGACCGGTGCGTTTCGAAATCGGGAAAATGCCATCCGGCAGCAGGAAAAACTGGAAGAGGAAGGTTACCCGGTGTTCCTGCTGGAGAAAGACGGATACTATCTGGTACAGGTGGGGGCTTTTCGTAAACTGGAAAATGCAGTACGAATGGAAGCTGATTTAAGAGAGCATGGCTATCAGACTTATATTACAACCTGAACAGGAACATGAAGAAAAACTTAATTTTTTGTGGCTGTGCAGAAGAGCCTTTTCACAGCATATAAAATATGGTATACTTTTGAAGAAACAGAGCTGTGAACAGTAAAGATATTTTGGGGGAAATAAAAAGATGCGAGAAACAGGGGAGCGTTCCGGTGAGGAAGCGAGACGCAGACGGACAGAAAGGGAGCAGGGAGAGAACAGGGAGAAGAAGGGATCAGCCGGACGAGTGATCCGGAATATCTTTCTTTCCCTGCTTATTTTAGTTTTGCTTGCAGTGGCAGGGGTCTATCTCTATGGAATGATTTATTTTAAAGATCATTTTTTCCTGCACACTTCGATCAATGGTATTGACGCATCGCAGCTGACGGTGGAAGAGGTAGAAGATAAAGTGGCAGACAGGATTGCTGACTATCGTCTGGAGATTGGTGAACGTGGAGGCAACACAGAGACGATCACCGCAGAACAGATCAATTATCATTATGTGTCTAAGGGAGAAGTACAGGCATTCCTGAACAGTCAGAAGCTATATCGATGGCCGTTGTATATGAAGGATCAGATATCGTATACTTTTGATTCCAGCGCACAGTATGATGAAGAAATGCTGCGGCAGACAGTGGATGGACTGAATTGTCTGGATGAGAGTCAGGTAATAAAGCCGGCGGATGCATATATCGACTTCCTGGAAGGAAAGTATCAGGTTGTGCCAGAAGTGGAAGGTAATCTTTTGAAAAAAGATATGGTATACGGTGTTATCCAGGAAGCGGTAGATTTCGCAAATGTAAAGGTTTCGCTGGAAGAAAAGGGCTGTTATGAGACTCCGGTGAAGAGACAGAATGATGAGACCATGGCGCAGACTGTGGAAAAGCTGAATACCTGTATCAGTACAGATCTGACGTATCTTTTTGGAGAACATTCCGAGAAAGTAGATGCAGAGAGAGTGCGCGGATGGCTCAGCTATGACGATTCTGGTAATGTGGAACTGGATAATGATGCGATTCGGGCTTTTGTGGCAGAGATGGCAGAGAAGTATGATACGGCAGACAAACCGCGTACATTCCGTACCCATGATGGCAGGGAAGTGACTGTTTCGGGAGGCTCCTATGGATGGCTGATGGATCAGGATGCCACTTATGACTATCTGATTGATGCTATCTGGGCAGGCAATACGGGAGACACCTACGCAGAGTTTGCACAGACGGCAGTCAGCTGGTACAATAGTGATCTGGGAGACAGTTATGTGGAAATAAACCTGGGAAGTCAGCATGTCTGGCTTTATATAGATGGACAGGAAGCAGTATCTACAGATTGTGTATCTGGCCTGGCATCAGATCCATCCAGAAAGACGCCGGAAGGTACCTATACGCTTTATTATAAGGAATCGCCGTCTGTGCTCAAAGGTGAAAATAATGAGTATGAGACAAAAGTGACCTATTGGATGCCGTTTAATGGTGGCATAGGGCTCCATGATGCCAACTGGCGGAGCAGCTTTGGAGGAAATATTTATCAGACCAATGGTTCTCATGGTTGTGTGAATCTTCCACCATCAGCAGCAAAAGAAATTTATGAAAGAGTATATGATGGAATACCGATCATCTGCTATTATTAAAGGAATGACATGAAAGAAAATTTAGAATCAATCGTACAGCCACTGCTGAAATGGTTTGATCAGAATGCCCGGATTCTTCCGTGGAGGGATCAGCCGACACCATATCGTGTATGGGTGTCTGAGATTATGCTGCAGCAGACAAGAGTAGAGGCTGTGAAGCCATTTTATCAGAGATTTATGGAGGCACTGCCAGATATACAGGCATTGGCAGACTGTGAAGAAGAGGAGCTGTTAAAGCTCTGGGAAGGACTTGGCTATTATAATCGTGTGCGGAATATGCAGATAGCAGCACGTACAGTGATCGAAGAATATGGTGGAAAGCTGCCAGATGATTATCAGGAGCTTCAGAAATTGAAAGGAATTGGCAGTTATACGGCCGGAGCTATTGCATCAATTGCCTATGGGAAAGTGGCACCGGCAGTGGATGGAAATGTACTGAGAGTAATCTCAAGAGTCACCCTGAGCAGAGAAGACATTTTGAAACAATCTGTAAAACGCAGCATGGAGCAGGAAATTGCTGCAATCATGCCGGTGAATCGTCCGGGTGCTTTTAACCAGGCCTTGATGGAACTGGGCGCAATGGTCTGTGTGCCGAATGGAGAACCTCATTGCGAAGTATGTCCATTAAAAGAACTGTGCCTCGCCAGAAAAAAAGGAGTTGTGGATGAGATTCCTGTAAAGAAGGCCAAAAAACCTCGTCGGGTAGAAGAAAAGACTGTTATGATTATCCGTGATGGAGAGCATCTTGCGATTCACAAACGGCCGCCAAAAGGCCTGCTGTCCGGGTTGTATGAATTGCCGAATACGGAGGGACATCTGACACAGGATGAAGCCGTTGCCTGGGTAAAGGAAAAAGGATTTTCGCCAATTCGTATCAGAGAACTGGAAATGGCAAAACATATTTTCAGCCATGTGGAATGGCACATGACAGCATATTTGATTTTAATTGAAGATCCACAGGAAACAGGTGACTATCTATTTGTGGAACCGGAGAAAACGGAAGAGAAGTATCCCATTCCGGCAGCATTTGCAGCCTATGCCAGATATATGGAGATCAAACTGGGACAGGAAAAGTACAGGGAGGAATTATAAATGAAGATTTTATCAGTAGCGATACCGAGTTACAATTCACAGGATTATATGAGAAAATGCGTGGAGTCATTACTCCCTGCTGGGAATGATATTGAGATTATTATTGTAAATGATGGATCGAAGGATCGTACCGGAGAGATTGCTGAAGAATATGCATCTCGTTATCCCGGCATCGTAAAAGCAGTACATCAGGAAAACGGTGGCCACGGGGAAGCGGTAAATACCGGATTGAAAAATGCAACCGGTCTGTATTTCAAAGTGGTAGACAGTGATGACTGGGTTGATGAAAGAACACTGCCAAAGATCATTGAGACGTTGAAGAAACTGGTGGCCGGACCAGATACAGTAGATGCGGTGATCAGTAATTTTGTGTACGATAAGGTTGGAGCAAAGCATAAAAAAGTCATGCAGTATCGAAAATATATGCCGACGGAAACCGTATTTGAGTGGAAAGACCTGAAAAAGATGCGGACAGGAAAATATATTTTGATGCATTCCATGATCTATCGTACCAATCTTTTGAGAGAATGTGGACTGGAACTTCCAAAACATACGTTCTATGTAGACAATCTGTTTGTGTTCCAGCCTCTGCCATCTGTGAAAAAGATGTATTATATAGATGATCTGTTTTATCATTATTACATCGGCAGGGAAGATCAGTCGGTGAATGAACAGGTGATGATTGGAAGAATTGATCAGCAGTTGAAGGTAAACAAACTGATGATCGATACGATGGCAGGTCAGCGTGGAGTAAATAAGAATTGCCGACGCTATATGCTCAGTTATCTGGATATCATTATGACCGTATCTTCTATGTTACTGTTGAAGTCCGGTACTGAAGAGAATTTAAAGAAAAAACAGGAACTGTGGGCTTATTTGAAATCTGCAGATGCAGGTCTGTATCTGCAGGTTCGACATGGCTTGCTGGGACGGGCATGCAATCTGCCGGGAAAGAGCGGCCGCAAGATGTCAGTGGCAGCTTATCGAATCACGCAGAAATTCTATGGCTTTAATTAAAGCCACTTGGGGACGGAGTTTTCTGGCTCTTTAGAGCCAGAAAACTCCGTCCCCAATGGTTTATGCTACAATAAATGGCAGCTTTTCCTGTCCCAGTTCCATGGTGACAAGTCTCTGAAATCCTGCTTTTTCGCCATCGGTGTGAACTGCCAGTGGCGATGCAGTGCGGATGACAGCCTTTTTGCAACGGTAAATATGTACCCCGTCAAATTTGACATGATCACCATTAAAAGCGGTCGGAAGAAGACGTAAAATGCGAAGCTTTGGCATCTTTTCCACCAGACACAGATCCAGATAATCGTCACTTGGATCAGCTTCAGGGCAAAACTTAAATCCACCACCCTCATACTTCAGATTCATGGCAGCAATAAAAAAGACATCGTCAAATTCAAACTGGCGGCGATCATCCAGCACCATACTTACCGGAGTTGAATGAAGAAGAATGAGCTGCTTTAAAGCAATCCCCAGATAAGTAAGTTTGCCAAGACCAAAACGATTTAACAGCTTTTTAAAATTGGAATTCACAGCTTCATGGCAGACTGCGGCATCGAATCCGATGCCACTGCTGACAATAAAATGATACGTTTTTTCTGGTGTGTGAGTACATCCGACTGTGACCGGCAAAACTTTTTTAGGATGAAGGATTGCCTGAAGAGCGGCAGAAGGGCTGGTCTTCAGATTCAGGCCTGCAGCCAGATCGTTACCGGAACCAGATGGAATGTAGCCAAATCGGATCTGCCCGTAGTTTGTCAGACCACTAATCACTTCATTTGCGGTACCGTCTCCACCCACTGCAATAATCGTGCATGGCGCATGCCTGGTGGAGATCATATGAGCCAGCTCTTCCCCCTGTCTTTTGCGGTTTGTGAAGAAAACATGATATGGCACATGTTCACTGTGCAGTAAATGTTCTACTGTCTGCCAGGTCTTCATTCCTTTTCCGGAACTGGAAGACGGATTTACAATAAAATAATACATAACATAACCTCTCAAGAGCAGAATAACAAGCATTCTGTTCCCTATCTGACATAATCTGACATTATCATAGTATATCCGACGGAAAAAGTAAATCTAAATACGTTGAATTCCATTGAAAATTATGGTATAAAAGAAGAAGTATGCGATTACATCGCGAGGAGATTAATTATCGGAGGCAGATTTATGGAAAAGGAAACAGTTTCCAAGAACTTTATTGAACAGATCATAGAGAATGATATTGCAGAAGGACATTGTCAGACAGTATGCACACGATTCCCGCCGGAACCGAACGGATATCTGCATATCGGACATGCCAAGTCTATTTTATTAAATTATGGACTGGCTCAGAAGTATGGCGGCAAGTTTAATTTACGATTTGATGATACCAACCCGACAAAGGAAAAGATGGAATTCGTAGAGTCCATCAAGGCAGATGTGGCATGGCTGGGAGCAGATTGGGAAGATCGTCTGTTTTTTGCGTCAAATTATTTTGACCAGATGTACGAGGCAGCAGTAGCTTTGATTAAAAAAGGGAAAGCTTATGTCTGCGATCTGACAGCAGATCAGATTCGTGAGTACAGAGGAACATTGACAGAACCGGGAAAGAACAGCCCGTACAGAGACAGAAGCGTGGAGGAAAACCTGCAGCTGTTTGAAGAGATGCGTGCTGGCAGGTACGCAGATGGAGAAAAGGTACTTCGTGCCAAGATCGACATGGCATCTCCGAACATCAATATGAGAGACCCGATTATTTATCGTGTGGCTCATATGACACATCACAATACAGGAGATAAATGGTGCATTTATCCGATGTATGATTTTGCACATCCGATAGAGGACGCGATTGAGGGTGTGACACATTCGATCTGTACGTTGGAGTTCGAGGATCACAGACCGCTGTATGACTGGGTGGTACGCGAAGTGGGTTATGAGCATCCTCCAAAACAGATTGAATTTGCCAAGCTGTACCTGACAAATGTAGTAACAGGAAAACGTTATATTAAGAAGCTGGTAGAAGAGAAGATTGTAGACGGATGGGATGATCCTCGTCTGGTTTCTATTGCAGCATTGAAAAGACGTGGATTTACACCGGAGGCCATTAAGATGTTTGTAGAACTGTGTGGTGTATCTAAGGCACAGAGTTCTGTGGATTATGCAATGCTGGAATATTGTATCCGTGAAGATCTGAAGCTGAAGAGACCACGTATGATGGCAGCTTTGCATCCTGTGAAGCTGGTGATCGATAACTATCCGGAAGATCAGATCGAATATCTGGATGTGGTAAACAATCTGGAAAATCCAGAACTGGGATCCAGAAAAGTACCGTTTGGCCGCGAGCTGTATATTGACCGGGAAGACTTTATGGAAGTGCCGCCAAAGAAATACTTCCGTCTGTTCCCGGATAATGAAGTGCGTCTGATGAATGCTTATTTTGTAAAATGTGTCGGTTATGAGAAAGATGAAGAGGGCAATGTGACAGTGATCCATTGTACCTATGACCCGGCATCCAAGGGTGGTAACAGCCCGGATGGAAGAAAAGTAAAAGGAACGATTCACTGGGTAGCTGCTAAGACTGCTGTAAAAGCAGAGGTAAGACTGTATGAGAATATTATTGATGAAGAAAAAGGAGTATATAATGAGGATGGCTCCTTAAATCTCAATCCAAATTCTCTGACTGTCTTGAAAGAATGTTATGTAGAACCGGCACTGGGCGAAGCAAAAGCATATGACAGCTTTCAGTTTGTGAGACAGGGATTTTTCTGCGTGGATTCTCATGATTCTACACCGGAACATCCGGTCTTTAACCGTATTGTATCTCTGAAGAGTTCTTTTAAGCTTCCGGCAAACAAATAACAGAAAAAGAAAATGCCCTGGTTCACCGAGGTGAACAGGGCATTTCGTTTCATTCGCCTGTTGGAAACTATTCCAGTACATGGTTTAATCCCTGAGAAATAATCGTTGCAACATGAGCGTCAGCAAGGGAATAATAGATCGTTTTGCCATCCCGACGAGCCTTTACCAGATGTTTTTCTTTCAGAATACGCAGCTGATGTGAAATCGCACTCTGTGTCATGGACAGACTGTCTGCAATGTCACAGACACACAGTTCTCCATCGGAAAGTGTATATAAGATACGAAGTCTGGTAGGATCACCAAAAGCCTTAAATAAATCGGCTAATTGATAAAGATCATCGGTATCAATCTGTGGAACATGCAGATTTAGATGGTGATGGTGTTCGCTGCAGACTTCCGTTTCAAAAAGTTGTTGTTTCATAGTACCCCCATGTTATTTATCAATCATTCTTTTACACTATAACACGCAGTAGTTTTTTTTTCAATAAAAACCCTGATTTTGACAAAACAGGGGAACAGGAGCAAAAAATGTATTTTGACAGAATTACGGATTTTATCTTTCGATCAGAAATACCGGAGAAAGCGGATGTGATCTTCATTCCGGGAAGTGGATATGGAGAATTGGCGCAGAAGGCAGCACAGTTATATCGGAAAGAATATGCAAAAAAAATAGTGGTATCTGGGAAATATAGTATTTTACAGTCCCATTTTCAGGGAGCAAAATCTCCTGTTGAATATCAGAAGTTTGCATTTGAAACAGAAAGCGATTTTTTAAAAAAGGTATTATTGGACTGCCAGGTAAAAGAACAGGACATCATACAGGAAAAACGAGCGGCCTTTACTTATGAGAATGCGATCTATATTCGAATGTTACTGGAGCAGATGGAAGAGACCATGCCGGAGAAGATTTTACTGGTATGCCAGGCATTTCATGGGGCAAGGGCTGGAATGTATTTTCAAAATGTATTTCCAGATGCGAAGATTATAGTATGTCCGGCAGAGACTCAGGGGATCAACCGGGAAAACTGGTATCAGAGTGAGAATGGAGTACGCACAGTATTGGGGGAAGTAGAACGGATTGGCACCCAGTTTCCAGATATGATACTGGGCCGTGACCAGACGGAAAAAAGGTGCAGAAAAAGCTGCCACAGAAGTGACAGCTTATAGAAAATCGGAAGATCAGCTCAGGTGCAGTGCATAGGGCAAAATGACATGACGCAGAAAACCAAGGATCAGAAGGTGAACCGGGTAGAACCAGTAAAAGAAATACTTCAGCTGTCGTCCACGTTCACCGTTATAGAACCAGATAGGAATGAAAGCAAGTGGGGCGACTGCTTCCCAGGAAATCGTAATAGCGCCAAAGATAGCCTGAAGTTTACGGTCCAGCCTGAGAGAATATAGAACAATGATCAGAAAGACTCCTTTGTAATTGTAATCAGTATGCAAAAAGGCAGCCATCCATAATCCACCTGCAGCGATGGCGATCTGCATGAGCAGATTAACATAATTGCCCCATCGGGTGATGGGATGACGGTATTCAAATATGGACATTCCCATCATAACAAGCAATCCGATCAGCAGAGTAAAATACACATTTTGGTGGGCATTGCGAATTAACTGATTAGAAAATGCATAATCAAAAGGAAATTCGGAAATCAATGCGAATAAAAACATTCGGAAAGCATATTTTTTAACATTTCTTGTATGAAGAAATCCTTCTACCAGCAGAAAACAGAAAATAGGGAAAGCCAGTCGGCCGATATCGCGCATATGGGGATAAATCATCTGACAAAAATCTCCAAGCTGATTCCCATCAGGAAGCTTATGACGCAGGGGGCCGACAAGAGCAGCCCCACAGTGGTCAATCAGCATGGTGATAATAGCAAGTATTTTTAATGTACTACCGGGAAGGGAAACAGCTGGCTTACGCATTGGTATCACTTTCAGTATCTGTTTCTTCACTGATATCTTCCGTACTGAGATCTACGTTCACATCTTCATCATCAGAGCCATAATAATCATCGGCGTCTACATCGTTAAATGTGTTATTCTCGCCAAGAAAATCCAGTACTTTGTCATACAGCAGACTATAACGCAGCGCATCTTCTCCGTTATCTTCGACAAAGGCATCTCTGGAATCATAATCATACAGTTCCCAGTTATCATCGATATAGCTGTTCAGCTCATCCTCTGTAACCTGCAGCTTTTCCTTATCTGCGATCACACAGACAACCATTTTTTCGTGAATGGCACTGAGTACATCGTCTTCGATATCATAGTCTTCTCCAACCAGATCGTTCCATTCGATACCAAGCTGCTCTGCAAAAGCCTGATTGTCTGATTCTACCTGCGTCTTTGTGGCATCATACAGCTCCTGTGGGTAACCATCAAAAGAAGCGTTTTCAACTGCCTGAGTGAGTGCATCTGCGCATGCCGTGTACTGCGCATCCTCATCATACTGTTCCTGAAGATCAGACTTTAAAGCTGCCTCAAACTCAGCAGTAGTATCATAACCATAGTTGTCCTTTACATAGGCATCATTATATTCCGGAAGAGCAACTTCAGTAATGGAATTCACTGTAACGGAGAATACTGCAGTCTTGCCGTCTAATTCTCCATCATAATCTTCCGGGAAAGTGACTGTGATATCCTTTGTCTCACTGGTCTTCATGCCAACAATGCCGTCTTCAAAATCAGAAAGAAATGTGCCGGATCCAAGCTCCAGATCAAAATCAGAATCTGATCCTCCGTCAAATTCTGCACCGTCAATGGTGCCAGTGTAGTCAATATTTACGGTATCCCCTTCTTTGGCAGCACGGTCAGTGACTTCTGTATAGTCGGCATTGGCGTACAGATCATTCTGCACCTCTTCCTGAACATCCTCATCGGTCACGGTAGTCTTTATACGATCGATGGTCATGCCGGTATAGTCGCCGAGGGTGACATACTTTTCGTAGGAACTGGAACTGTCTTTTTTTCCACATCCGGAAAGGGCAGAAGCTGCCAGCAGTATAGCGAGGGAAAATACATATTTTTTTCTCATAAGTTACGTGTATCCTTTCTATCATTACAATTCGATGAACTTACTATATCATAAAATCGTGAGGTAAGTGTGAAAAAATTTGAAAATG
This sequence comes from uncultured Marvinbryantia sp., assembly GCA_934408725.1. Taxonomy (GTDB): domain Bacteria; phylum Bacillota; class Clostridia; order Lachnospirales; family Lachnospiraceae; genus Marvinbryantia. The sequence continues at coordinate 10,300 of CAKRVB010000018.1, read as the reverse complement.
ATAAATTTTTGAAAATAAAAAAAAATATTGAGATTCCATAGAAAGCATGGTATACTAAATTAGCTAAAAATATAAGTTGGAGGAACAGTTTTATGAAACACATCAAAACATTAAATACACAGAGCCTGCAGAAAACACTGAAAAAAGGTGGTTGTGGTGAATGCCAGACATCCTGCCAGTCAGCATGTAAAACATCCTGTACAGTAGGAAATCAGAGCTGCGAAAACGCAAAATAAGAAAAGAAAATAGGTTTTAAGAGATAAGCAGCGGATGTTTATTCGCTGCTTATTATCGGTTAGTGTATCTGTTCCGTATTTCCACAATGGATGCGGAGCAGTAATTAGCAACAATGAAAGGGGATAAAGAGTGATACATCAGTATAAGAATAATGGATACAACATTGTACTGGACACAAACAGTGGTGCAGTGCATGTGGTAGATGAACTGGTATATGATGTCATTGGACTTCTGGATCAGGGGAAAGACAGTGAATCCATTTGCCGGGAACTGAGTACTTCCTATTCTGATTCAGATGTGAAAGAGGCGATCAGCGAGTGCCATGAACTGGAAGAAGCAGGTCAGCTTTTCACAAAAGACATCTACAGAGATGCCATTATTGATTTCAAAGCACGTCAGACAGTTGTAAAGGCACTATGTCTTCATATTGCCCATGACTGTAATCTGGCCTGTAAGTACTGTTTTGCCGAAGAGGGAGAATATCATGGCAGAAGAGCACTCATGAGCTTTGAGGTTGGAAAAAAGGCACTGGATTTCCTGATTGCGAATTCTGGAAGCCGAAGGAATCTGGAAGTGGATTTTTTTGGTGGGGAACCACTGATGAACTGGCAGGTAGTAAAAGACCTGGTGAATTATGGACGAGAGCAGGAGAAGCTTCATGATAAGAAGTTCCGTTTTACTTTGACCACGAATGGAGTATTGCTGAATGATGAGGTGATGGAGTTCTGTAATAAAGAGATGGCCAATGTGGTTCTGAGTATTGACGGAAGAAAAGAAATTCATGATCTGATGCGTCCGTTCCGCGGAGGGAAGGGAAGCTATGATCTGATTATTCCGAAGTTTCAGAAGTTTGCAGAGAGCCGGAATCAGGAAAAGTATTATGTGAGAGGTACCTTTACACGAAATAATCTGGATTTTTCCAAAGATGTCCTGCATCTGGCAGATCTGGGATTTAAACAGATCTCGGTAGAACCGGTAGTAGCACAGGAATCAGAAGACTACAGTATCCGTGAGGAGGATATCCCACAGATCTGCGAAGAATACGATAAGCTGGCAAAAGAGATGATCAAACGTGAAAAAGAAGGAAGAGGATTTAACTTCTTCCATTTTATGATTGATCTGACCGGTGGCCCATGTGTTTACAAGAGACTGTCTGGATGCGGATCAGGTACCGAATACCTGGCCGTGACACCATGGGGTGATTTCTATCCGTGCCATCAGTTCGTAGGTCAGGAAGAGTTCCTGATGGGTAATGTGGACGAAGGACTTAAGAGACTGGATATTCGTGATGAATTTAAGTGCTGCAACGTGTATGCCAAGGAAAAATGCCGTGACTGCTTCGCAAGATTTTACTGCAGCGGCGGCTGTGCAGCGAATTCATACAATTTCCATGGTAGTATCAATGATGCATACGATATCGGATGTAAGCTCCAGCAGAAGAGAATCGAATGTGCTATCATGATCAAAGCAGCACTTGCTGATTCGGAAGAATCATAGGAGATGCCTGTCTCTAAAAAATAGAAAAGAGGAAAAGAAGATGAATAAGAACAAATCAATCGCAGTGATCATTGGCACCATTGTTCTTACGATATTACTGGGCTTTACCACAATTGTCGGCTTCGGACCGACAGGTACCGGTGCTGCCCGGAATATCATCACCGGTCTGGATCTGTCCGGCGGTGTCAGCATTACATACCGTGCCATCAGCGATGATACCCCTTCTGCAGAAGATATGAAGGATACCATCTACAAGCTGCAACAGCGTGTTGCCGGATACAGTACGGAAGCACAGGTTTATCAGGAAGGCGATGACCGTATCAACATTGAGATTCCTGGTGTGACGGATGCCAATAAGATTCTGGAAGAACTTGGCAAGCCAGGTTCTCTGACATTCCAGACAGAAGATGGAACTACGGTTCTGGAAGGAACTGATGTCCAGACAGCTCAGGCGGCTACATCTGCAGACAGTCTTGGAAACTCACAGAACGTGGTAGAGCTTCAGCTGACAGATGAGGGAGCAAAGAAGTTCTCAGATGCTACAGAAGCGAATATCGGAAAGCGTATTTATATCATCTATGATAATCAGGTAATCAGTGCACCGACTGTTCAGTCTCATATTACAGGCGGTACAGCACAGATTACCGGAATGGCAGACCGGGAAGAGGCAGAAAATCTGGCATCTTCCATTCGTATCGGTTCTCTGTCACTGGAACTGGAAGAACTTCGTTCCAACGTTGTAGGAGCACAGCTTGGATCAGCAGCCATCAGCACCAGTATCAAGGCAGGAGCAATCGGTCTGATCATTGTTATGATCTTTATGTGTATTGTATATCTGGTACCTGGTATCGTAGCCAGTGTATCTCTGCTGATTTATACCGGACTGATTCTGGTATGCTTAAATGCCTTTGACCTGACACTGACGCTGTCTGGTATCGCAGGTATTATTCTTTCCATTGGTATGGCGGTAGATGCTAACGTTATCATCTATGCCCGTATCCGGGAAGAGATTGCAGATGGCAAGACAGTAAAAGTAGCTATTAAGATCGGTTTCCAGAAAGCATTATCTGCAATCCTGGATGGTAACATTACTACGTTGATTGCAGCAGCAATTCTGGCATACAAGGGAACCGGAAGTGTACAGGGATTTGCGCAGACTCTGGCACTTGGTATTGTATTATCCATGTTCACAGCATTGGTAGTCTCCAGACTGATTGTGAATGCAGTTTATGCACTGGGGGTAAAAGATGCCAAATATTATGGAACTGCAAAAGAGAGAAAGGCCATTGATTTCGTCGGAAAGAGAAAGATCTTCTTTATTGTTTCTATCGTAGTGATTCTTATTGGACCGGCTGGTATGCTGATGCATGAAAAAAATGATGGCAAGATCCTGAACTACAGTCTGGAGTTCATGGGCGGAACCTCTACCACAGTTACTTTCAATGAAGACTTCTCGATTGAAGAACTGGATGAAAAAGTATCACCAGTGGTACAGGAAGTAACAGGGGATGCCAACATTCAGATGCAGAAAGTAACCGGAGGCAATCAGGTCATCATCAAGACAAGAGAATTGTCTGTAGATGAAAGACAGGAACTGGAGCAGAAGCTGGTAGATGAATTTGGTGTAGATGCATCTACAATTTCAGAAGAAAGTATTTCTTCCACTGTCAGTGCAGAGATGAAATCTGATGCGATTGTAGCAGTGCTTATTGCAACCTTCTGTATGTTGTTATACATCTGGTTCCGATTCAAAGATGTACGTTTTGCAACCAGTGCGGTCATTGCACTTGTTCATGATGTGCTGGTAGTGCTGATGTGCTACGTTGTACTTTGGATCAGTGTTGGTAATACCTTCATTGCCTGCATGCTTACTCTGGTAGGTTACTCTATCAATGCAACGATTGTTATCTTTGACCGTATCAGAGAGAACATGAAGATCATGAAAGGCAAGGATTATAAAGAAATTGTAAATACCAGTATCACACAGACACTGACCAGAAGTATCTATACTTCTTTTACAACCTTTGTTATGATTGCAGTTCTTTTCATCATGGGAGTAAGCTCGATTCGTGAGTTTGCACTGCCTCTGATGGTAGGTGTACTTTGCGGTGGTTATTCATCCGTTTGTATTACAGGTCCACTGTGGTATGTGATGAAGACGAAAATCAAAGATAAAAAGAAGAAATAAGAAATAAAAATGAAACCAGCCCCGACAGCAATGCCGGGGCGTTTCTGATACATGGAAAATACAGAAGAAAAATAGTTGTAACTGTGAAGGTACTGAACAGATATAAATAGTTTTCATGCGCCAGAAGCGCCCTGACAGAGATAAAATTTCAGAAGAAAGTGAGACAAGATGAAAAAATGGGTTGTAGCTGCCAAACGGGCAGACTTTAAGGCAATAGGAGAAAAATACCACATCGATCAGGTGACGGCTCGTCTGATTCGTAACCGGGATGTGGTAGGAGATGAGGCGATTAGAGAATACCTGTATGGTACGATTGCCGATCTGCATGATCCAGCGCAGATGAAGGGAATCGTTGCAGCTTCGGAGCTGATTCTGCAAAAAATCCGGGAAAATGCCAGAATTCGCATTATCGGTGACTATGACATTGATGGTGTGACATCCACTTATATCTTATATACTGGTCTGAAAAAGTGCAAAGCGGCGGTGGATTATGAGATCCCGGACAGAATTCGTGACGGATATGGGATCAATCGCCAGCTGGTGCAGGCTGCCTGGGAGGATGGGATCGACACAATCCTCACCTGTGACAATGGAATCTCAGCATTGGAGCAGATTGCCTATGCAAAAGAACTGGGGATGACAGTGATCGTAACGGATCATCATGAACTGCGAACCAGGGAAGAGAATGGAGAAGTGCATGCCCTGATTCCAGATGCAGATGTGGTGGTAAATCCTCATCAGCCAGACTGTCCGTATCCATACAAGGAGTTATGCGGCGGCGCAGTGGCTTACAAGCTGATGCAGGAACTATACCGGATGGCAGGATTCCCGGATCAGGAGATCGAGGAGCTGATTGAATATGCAGCTATTGCCACAGTGGGAGACGTGATGAAGCTTACCGGAGAGAACCGGATTCTGGTAAAAGAAGGATTAAAAAGACTGAACCAGACACAAAATATTGGCCTGAAGGCGCTGATTCGAGCTAACGGACTGGATGGAAAAGAAATCAATTCTTATCATATCGGCTTTGTGCTGGGACCGTGCATCAATGCCAGCGGGCGACTGACTACAGCAAAAAAAGCGCTGGAACTGTTGTTATGCAGAGATACGCAGAGAGCAGATGCACTGGCGGAAGAACTGCTGATGCTGAACACGGAGCGAAAAGAGCTGACCAGGCAGGGCTATGAGGAAGCAGTGGAGCAGATTGAGTCCACATCACTGAAAGAAGATAAAGTGCTGATCGTTTATCTGCCGGACTGCCATGAGAGTATTGCGGGGATCATTGCCGGCAGAATCCGGGAACGGTATTATCGCCCTGTATTTGTCCTTACCAATGGAGAAAAGTCGGTCAAAGGCTCTGGAAGATCCATCGAAGGCTATTCTATGTTCGAAGAGATGCAGAAATGCGATGAGCTGTTTCTGAATTATGGCGGCCATCCCATGGCGGCAGGATGCTCGCTGGAAAAAGAGAATATACAGCCACTGAGGGAACAGTTGAACAGAAATGCAAATCTGACAGAGGATGATCTGATAGAAAAAGTCTGTATTGATGTGCCGATGCCGATTGGATATATTACAGAGCATCTGATCGAAGAATTGAATGTATTGGAGCCTTTTGGAACGGCAAATAAGAAGCCGGTGTTTGCAGAAAAAGATGTTCAGATTCTGGGAGCACGGATCCTGGGGCAGAACCGGAATGTGGTGAAAATGAAGGTGGCAGATTCTTCCGGAACAGTGATGGATGCACTGTATTTTGGAGATGTAGAAGTATTTCATACTTATCTGGAGAAAAAGTACGGCGATACAGAGGTCGAGAAGCTGTTCCAGAACCGGAAGACCGGGATTACACTTTCTGTGATTTACTATCCAACAGTGAACGAATTCCGGGGACAGAAGAGCTTACAGATCGTCATATCGGATTATCAGTAGGACAAACCCGTGGAATGCTTGACAAACCACAGGGAAAAGCATAGAATGAAAAAAGTGAAAATTTACAGGAAACTGTATGAAATATAGGAGGAAAAAGGAATGGCTGTACCATACAATCACAGAGCCATAGAACAGAAGTGGCAGAAGATCTGGGATGAGGAAAAGGCATTTGCAGCGACAAATGACTACACAAAACCAAAATATTATGCCCTGGTTGAATTCCCTTACCCATCAGGACAGGGACTTCATGTAGGACATCCAAGACCATATACCGCACTGGATATTGTGGCAAGAAAAAGAAGAATGCAGGGATATAATGTACTCTATCCAATGGGATGGGATGCATTTGGCCTTCCTACAGAGAACTATGCTATCAAGAACAAGATTCATCCGAAGATTGTTACGGCAAATAATGTAAAGAGATTCAAGGAACAGCTCCATTCTCTGGGTTATTCCTTTGACTGGGATCGTGAGATCAATACCACAGATCCAGAGTATTATAAATGGACACAGTGGATTTTCCTGAAGCTGTTTAAGGCTGGACTGGCTTACAAGAGTGAGATGCCGATTAACTGGTGTACTTCCTGTAAAGTAGGTCTGGCAAATGAAGAAGTGGTAAACGGTGTCTGCGAACGATGCGGCGCACCGGTTGTACGTAAGGTAAAGAGCCAGTGGATGCTGAAGATTACCGAATATGCAGACAAGCTTCTGGAAGGTCTGGATCATGTAGATTACATCGAACGAGTGAAGGTATCTCAGAAGAACTGGATCGGTAAAAGCCAGGGCGCTGAGGTAGACTTTGCCATTTCGGGAAAAGATGACTATCTGACTGTTTATACTACAAGACCAGATACTTTATTTGGAGCAACTTATATGGTAGTATCTCCGGAACATCCAATGCTGGAAAAGTATCAGGCAGACATTCAGAATCTGGATGCGATTCATGCATATCAGGAACAGGCAGCAAGAAAGTCTGATTTCGAACGTTCTGAGCTGGCCAAAGATAAGACTGGTGTGGCAATTGAAGGCCTGAAGGCTGTGAATCCGGTTAATGGTAAAGAGATCCCGATCTGGGTGTCAGATTATGTCCTGATGAGCTATGGAACAGGTGCTATTATGGCAGTACCTGCTCATGATACCCGTGACTGGGAATTCGCAAAAAAATTTGATCTTCCGATCATTGAAGTAGTAGCAGGCGGAGAGAATGTACAGGAAGAAGCATTTACAGATGTTGCTACCGGTAAGCTGATCAATTCTGATTTCTTAAATGGAATGGAAGTGGCAGATGCCAAAAAGAAAATGATCGAATATCTGGAAGAGAAACACATTGGCCGCGGAAAGACCAACTTTAAGTTAAGAGACTGGGTATTTTCCCGTCAGCGTTACTGGGGAGAACCAATTCCGATTGTACATTGTGACAAATGCGGATATGTTCCGCTTCCAGAAAGTGAACTTCCTCTGGAACTGCCGGATGTAGAGAGCTATATGCCAACAGACAATGGAGAATCCCCTCTGGCAGCTATGAAGGATTGGGTAAACACTACCTGCCCTTGCTGTGGAGGACCTGCACAGAGAGAGACTGATACCATGCCTCAGTGGGCCGGATCATCCTGGTATTTCCTGCGTTATACGGATCCGAAGAATACAGAAGCTCTGGCAAGTCCGGAAGCATTAAAATACTGGCTGCCAGTTGACTGGTATAATGGTGGTATGGAGCATACAACCCTGCATCTTCTGTACTCCAGATTCTGGCACAGATTCCTGTATGATCAGGGTGTAGTACCGACTCCGGAACCATATCAGAAGCGTACTTCTCATGGTATGATCCTTGGAGAGAACGGTGAGAAGATGTCCAAGTCCAGAGGAAATGTAGTAAATCCAGATGATATCGTGATGGATTACGGCGCAGATACCTTAAGAACCTATGAGATGTTTATCGGAGCATTTGACTTAAGTGCCTCCTGGTCAGAAAATGGTGTGAAAGGCTGCCGCAGATTCCTGGAGAGAGTATGGAAGCTTCAGGATGTCCTGACAGAAGGTGATACCTACAGAAGCAACTATGAGACTAAGATGCATCAGACGATCAAGAAAGTCAGCAATGACTTTGAGAATCTGAAGTACAATACGGCAATTGCCGCACTGATGGCTCTTCTGAATGATTTTGCAAAAGATGGCATCAATCATGCAGAATACAAGACATTCCTGACACTGTTGAATCCGGTGGCGCCTCATATCACAGAAGAGATCTGGCAGGCCTGCGGATTTGAAGGACATCTGTATCAGCAGAAGTGGCCGGAATATGAGGAAGCCAAGACAGTTGAGAATACCATTGAACTTCCGGTTCAGATCAATGGTAAGACCAAAGCCGTTGTAAAGCTGCCGCTGGATGTAGATAAAGAGACAGCCATTGCAGCAGGAAAAGAAGCCATTGCAGATAAACTGACGGGCACCATTGTAAAAGAGATTTATGTACCGAAGAAGATTATCAACATTGTACAGAAATAATTTGAGAGAAAATCTCACAACAGAATAAAGTGCTTGGGAATATTGAAAAGTTCGCTTAAAATCAAGGCTTGCAGACATTTTTCTTCAAGGGAAAGGTATCATAGAATACCGTAAAATATCGTAACAGATTTTTAAAATGGAGTAAAATTGGAGTAAAGATTGAAAGAAAATGGAGTAAATATTTCAAAGATGTAATGAGAAATGGCGTAGGTAGTGGAAACATTATCTGCGTCATTTCTTATTTGTAAAATTAGGGGCAGTTTTATTGAATTTGTGATAAAATAGAAAAAACATCTTGACTCTTTAGTAGCGTAACGGTTTACGATGAAAGATATGTCAATGAAAGCAGTAAAAAGATTGGGGAAAAGTTGTAAAAATCTTTTTAAAATGGATAATGCAAGAGTATTATTATTAGAAATGGCTAAAGATTATTTGAATCATTCTCAGTTGGAAGAAGCCACAGATAAACAGTACGGAAAAGGGGTTACAAAATACATTGGTTCAGCGATATATCGGTATTATGGTGTAGAAAACTTGGAATAAACAGATGTTACCAAAATGGAAACAAAGGAAATACATACTGGTACTTTTATTTTGGGGTCTATCGTTATATGATGTGAATGAAAGAGAGGTATGGAGTATGGCATTAAATGATAACATCAAAAAATTCAGAGAAGAAAAAAATCTCACTCAGCAACAACTGGCAGATAAGTTATATGTTTCAAGGCAGACAGTTTGTCGTTGGGAAAATGGTTCAAGATGTCCAGATTTGATTACGGCAAAAAAACTGGCATTAGAACTAGATGTAAGTATGGATGAACTTATATCAGATGAAGATGTAAATGATATGCAAGTAAATTATGTAATAGGGAAATCTGAAAGGATACAAAATCGGATGCGTCTACAAGAATTCCGCAAAAAATTGTTGAATTTTATGGAGATTTTGGGAACCATATTTATGGCAATTATTCTGCTTTTTCGTGTTCAATTAGAGAGGGATATACCACTATGGTTTACCGTTAGTTTCTTTTGTATAGTAATTCCATTGATTACAGTCAATTTACTGATTTCTAAAAAGTTGAGAGAAATGTAGTGAGGTCAAGGAACAAGGCGTAGCCGATACGCCGTAGGGCAGTCCTTGACGGAACGGACACAGCCAACAGAACCATGATACAGCAGAGGACTTGAAAGGTCAGAAACCTTGCAAGTCCTCTTGTCTGTTACTGGGCGTTGTGTTTTAAGTAAAGTGCTTCTTTTACCACTTCTTTTTCAAATGCTTTGATATGACAATCATGTACTTCATTGTCAATATAAAAGCAATCGTCAGTCTGTGAGTAGGCAAGTTTGGTAACTTTCGGTTCATAAGTTTTTGTATCAATTCCGTAATAGTAAATCGTGGCGGTTGTTAATACCATGTGAATACTTTCAAAATCTCTTGTAAAAATAGTATGCCTGTCGGAATAGAAGAAATCAGACGGACATTCGTAGAACTCGGAACTATCTTCTTTCAAAAATAAAGGTAATAGGTGCATTGCATTTCCAGCACGATTGACAAGAACATAAAAGCGTGGAATAAGGGCGGCATATTGGGTCATCATGGCAATATAGATATCGTCTAAATTATCAAGAAGATACTCGGAGCAGGAGTTGTTATAAAAGACATATTGCAGGGCATTGTTATTCTTACTTGTATGTTCCATAGGTACATTTTCTCCGTAAAGCCACCGCAAGTCTACATCTAAGGAGTCGGCAATCAATTCCATTTTATCGGCTTTTGGATTGTATTGTCCCGAAAGATAGGAACTGAACGCCCCTTTGCTGATACCTGTATCTTTGACTATGTCCACCTGTTTTTTGTTTTTTGCTCTCATGGCAAATTTAATCCGTTCTGCGATTGTATTCATCTGAAAAACCCTCTCTTTCCATATCTCGTTATAACTTCTC
>CAKRVB010000017.1 GCA_934408725.1 uncultured Marvinbryantia sp. | reverse complement strand
AAAATAAAAAGAAAAGAAGTTTTAAAAGAAAAATGGTGCTGGGCATAATCCCCAACACCAAGTTTGTCTACAGTCTGGGGGCTGTCAATGACAGCCCTTTTTTTATTATGCTCCAAGAATTGCGGATATCTTTATTTCTTTTTCTGTTTCACTTAGATCCATGGTTCCACCATCTTCTACTGTCATATACACTTCATATAATTCATTTTCAGACAGTGTCTCTGGTATCTCACCATTTTCTTTCTGAATATGCCACAGTTCAGCAGCAACTTCCTGTAAGGTTCCATTTGCATCATATGCATACAGCTTCATTTCTTCTGCGCTGCCTGAAATTCCTTTCATTCGCAGAACTACTGTCGTATTCGGATGTACATTTTCAATGGTTACGGTATTGAGCCATCCTGCCACACTGCCCTGTCCGCCGTCTGCTTCAAACTGTTCCTGCGACAGTACGTTGCGTATTGCCTGATCCAGATCTACTTTACGATATGGCATATCCGGAAGATAGACGAATCGATCCTGCAATCTCAGCAATTCCAGATAGCCGGTCGGACAGTAAAGAGCATTTCCACTATTTCCGGCATACATACCGATTGCCATATTGTTATATCCCGGCTTGTTTGCAACATCCATGGAAAATACAGTTTCCCCTGTTTCAAAATCCAGCATGATATACTGCCACATTCCGGTTTCCAGATTCTGAACATAGCCATAAACATAGCCTGTTGCAGTAGAAAGCTTCATCATAGAAGTATCTGACAAATCACTTCTGCACCAGATACTCTTCATTTCATACCCATCCTCTGTTTTTATCGTATCTACGCGTTCCACACCTGGCATGATCATTTTATTTCCCTGTCTTAACCAGTTCACATCATAGATATTCTCATAGCTCTGCACGGAAGAGTCATTATCTTCCTTTGCCAGATTGGCACTTCCGGCGCCAAACCAGTTACATACAATCGTACTTACCGTACCTTCTCCATTGTCATATACAATGGCTGAATTTTCTACTGACACCTGTACATCTTCCGGCAGTTCGTCAATTACCGGCATACTTGCCACCACTTCTCCAGTCTTCATATCCAGTGCCATCAGACTTACTGTTTTCTGATTATCCGTAAACATCACAAGATCTCTGGTAATGGATGGTGAGCATCCGCTGCCCCATGCCAGACCGCCGCCTGTTGTTTCATCTCCCTCATGGCTGTCTTTTGCTCCCACGCTTTCATATGGTGTCTCCCACACCTTCTTCACGCCATTATCCGCCTGAAGCAGATAACAGTTTAAATTGGTCAAAATCACTGCACCGTCTTTGGATGCTGCGATTCCATTTTCAGCGCCTTCCCCAGGAGCCAGTTCATATACGAACACGCTGTCCGACAGATCCTTCTCTTCTCCATTTAAAATCGCATCAATTGCAGAGCGTGAAATATATCCGAAGGTTCCCTGCTGCTTTCTGTCCGGATAAATTCTGAAGCCTCCCGTTGCAAACCAGAGATTTCCATCATAATCAAACACAACTGACAACAGATTCTGATCCAGTGTCTTTCCAAGTGCTTTTTCTGCTGCTGCCTTGATATCAATATCTAATACTTTTTCAAATTCCGGAAGTACATTTCCTTCTTCATCGGTTGCCTTCAGCATCAGAACATGATTGTTGCTGGTCGGGCACACCAGGCGATTGCTCTCATCCACAAATGAATAAGAACTCTGTATCAGATAACCGCCTCCATCCTGCTGCTTCGGTGAAAAGTATCCTTCGGTCTGTGTCTCTTCTGCGTTAATATCCCGGATGGCAAGCCCTCCAAGAAACGGAACAACTGCATGTCCATATGTATCAAAAAAGACAGCCGGTGATGCATTCGGATTTACCTTCTCATATGAAACATTGATTTCTGAATAAATATCAACCGGCAAAACTGCATCCGTAGTATCTGAATTGTAGCAGTCATGATGAATATTTGAGTCACTGTTCGCCATATAAGGATTCTCATCAATCGCTTTCGGACTGAGTGACTTAATCGGCACCTGCACTTCTGCTGTACTGTTTTCCTTCGCTTCATCTTCTGCATGCACCATACCTGCAGTACCGTTTGATGCCATTGTCAGCATAAGTGCCGTAAGTGCAAGCATTGCCATTCTCTTCTTCATGATGTTTTCCTCCCAATTTTCCCAATATTTTTATTATACTTTTCCTATACGTTCCAGCCAGGCCTTAAGCCCTTCTTGTATTTTTTCATGTTCCACCGGTTTCATAAAAAAATATTCCACACGTAATCTGAAAGCATGAAGCGAAAAATCCAAATCACTGCACCAGATAATTCCACATCTGGGATATAATGAACGAAGATGTTCTGCTGCATTTAACCCATCCACTCCCGGCAATGAGAGAAATACCATAGATGGAACTCTTCTCTGTATCTGCTTAAAAAAGACTTCCTGATTTTGATAAATCTCAATCAGCGGAACGATTCCTTTTTCCATGCAGTAATCTGATATATATTTTGCATAATCATGACCATCCTGATCTCTGTCAGTTAATACAGACATACAATACACAGAACCTCCTCCTTTCTATTTTCACTCCATTTGTTGTCCCCATTATAAAATAAACAGATTCTTTTTCAATTGTTCTGGCACGAATCACCAAATATTGGCACGAATTGTAAAGCCATATCATAGCCCATGACATCTTTTTGTGTTATACTTTCTATATGAATGAAATCAGCTTTGTATGAGAGGTATGTACAATGAGAATTGCAATTGTTGACGATATTGCCGAAGAACGTATTCTGCTTCGCAGCAGACTTGAATGTCAGCTCTCCCGGCGTGGAATCCATTCAGATTTCACTGAATTTGAAAATGGTGAAGATTTTTTGCTTGCATCCAAAGAACGCCCTTTTACCGTGTTGTTTCTGGATATTTACATGAATGGTGCGAACGGCATAGAAATAGCAAGAGAATTACGCAAATCAGACACTTCCTGTCTGCTTATTTTTACTACTACATCCACGGATCATGCTCTTGAGGGGTTTCAGGTACGCGCCATGCATTATCTTGTCAAACCGTATCATGAAAATGAGATTTCTGCTTTAACAGACGAAATTCTTTCCCGCATTCCGAATTCCGGGAAATATATAGACGTTAAAATAAACGGAAGTAATGTAAAAGTCCCATTTCAAAGTATGATTTATGCCGAGCATTTTTCTCATATGATGCATATTTATACGACAAATAGAAAAGAGCTGATTACACGTCAGTCTTTTGAATCTTTTCTGTCTGCTTTGAAGATGGATACCCGGTTTTATCAGTGCAACCGCGGGATTGTTATTAATCTGGATCATGCTCTTGATTTCGACGGCACGGTTTTTACCCTGGATAACGGAAATCAGATTCCGGTTAGTCGTAAGTTGAGTAAACATGCCCGACAGACTTTTATGGATTACCTTTTTCAAAGGAGGACTTCATCATAATGCTTTTTTTCAGACCTGTTTTGGAACTTACTGTTCTCCTTCCCGGCATGCTGCTTGCTTATCTTCCGGTAAAAACTTATCTGAAGCTGACACCGTTGAAGCTGACTTGCTGGATGCTCCCTTTACTCACAGGCATCTGTATTTCCGGCGGTTTATTGTGTTATTTTCTTCAAATTTCCACAAAGTTTGTTCTGCCATTTATGCTTCTTGTGGCACTGCTTCTTTACCACAATACTCTGCGTATTTCCCTGTGGAAATCCGGAAGTATTTTTTTTGCAGTCTGCGCTGTTTTTGCATGTATCAACAGTTTTTCCAGGGCAATTGATGCCATTATTACTGCAGATCAGACCATTTCCAGTCAAACTCTGTGGTTTCATACCAAAACCTGTATTTTATACAATCTGATTTGTCTGTCTTTTGTTTTGGCTGCATGGTTTCCTGCTTCTCACACTGCTAAAAAACTGGTGGAAGACGAAAACTTTGCACAAACCTGGTATATTTTCTGGATTCTGCCACTGCTGTTTATTGGACTGAATCTGTTTATAGCACCAAAATATCGCAATACATTGTATACGGGACGTATTTTAAAAATATATATAGTCATGAGCCTGGTTCTTCTTCTGATTCTCATCCTCTTTTATGCCATGTTTCTTTTAATGGCAAACAGTTTGAACCGGAATGTCAGACTCCAACAGGAGAATCATCTTCTCACTTTACAGCAGACAAGATACGAAAATCTCTGTAACGCCATTGAAGAAGCAAGACAGGCCAGACATGATATCCGGCATCAATATCTTCAACTTTCTTCACTTGCGGAACAAGGAGATCTTGAGAAAATAAAAGACTATATTTCCAGTGCTGTCAGTAAAATTCCCAGTCAGGATCTGCACTTTTGCGAAAATCAGGCTACTGACAGCATCGTAGGCTATTATTCTGCCCTTGCCGCACGAGATCAGATTCCTTTTCTTTCCAGACTGGATCTGCCGGCACAGATGTCTATTGACGAAATGGATCTCTGTATCATTCTTTCCAATCTTCTGGAAAATGCTATCGAGGCCAGCCTGAAGACTGATCCTGCAAGACGGGCTATCTCCGTAACTGCTTACCTGCATCATAATCATCTTCTCCTTCTTCATGTAGAAAATGCGTATGACACTCAAATTTCAGAAAAGAATCATATCTTTCAGTCATCCAAGAGATGCGGAAATGGTGTCGGTGTTCAATCTGTGCGCCATATTGCCCAAAAAAATGGCGGAGACAGTGATTTTTCTTACGAGAATGGGATATTCACCGCAAACATCATGCTCCGCCTTCAACCAGCAGAAATGCAATGATTTCTATCGCAGAACTGTTCACAATTCCGTTATACATATAATTGAAGAAACCTGTTTCTCCATCTCCACTGAATAACGTAACAAAATCATGACGCCCTGTTATCATTTTTTATTTATTCAGAATAATATCCTCTCTTTTATCGAAACAGTCATATTAAAATAGGGTTAGTAAAACTTGATTCTATGATTTACTAACCCTATTTCGCAACTATTGTTATGGCAAAAGAAAAACCAGACATTGTCCTAAAGTAATTCCTCATCTACTCTTCCGGCTGATTTCACTGCCACATCCTTCCCGGCAAATGCTATCCCCAGTTTATAGATATGTTCTTCTGCAATCCCTGCTGCCAGCAGATCTGCATCATAACGTTTTTCTTCTATTTGACACAGGGCATTTTCTGCTGCTTTTTCAAGTGTTCCATCTTCTTTTTCGTCGCATACTTTAAATTCTATGATAAATGCATCTTCTCCTTCACTCAGTGGATACATGGCAATGTCATACCGACCACGTCCGCTCTCCCGGTTAGATACAATACGGTATCTGTCTCGAAGAGATACGATCAGTCCCAATACCAGACCATGATAAAAATTCTCCGGAGCACGTTCTGAAGGTCTTCTTCCCACATCAAAATAACTCATGGACGTATAGGATATATCCATCAAAATATCTGTCAGTTCTTCTGTTCTGTGTGACAATAATGCCTCTACAAAATCATGATAGACCGCATTCCCATTTTCAAACATTGCCAGTATTTCATACCGGAACATCTCCATGACTTCCTGATTTGTGACAGATACATCGCACTCTGTAATCTCCCCGCATTTTTTCACATTATCTGCTTTGATATATCCGACAGCGAGAAGCAACGACCAAAGACTGTTCTCATCACCGTCCAGATACTGGAATGTAATATCTGTCTGATTGATAAGATAAGATGGAATACCATCAGTCTTATTTCTCTCTGTATCATTCTTTTCAGTCTTATTAGATTGTGATTTTCCCAACTCCTGAGTTGCTTGTTTCATCATTCCAGAATTGTGATTTTCACCATTCTTGAATTGTGATACTTCCCCCTGCTGTTCTGGTATACTGTTTTCCTTTTCTGTAGTCTTTTTCATTTCCTTCAATAAGAAATTCTTCACATAGATCACATTCGGTCTGCCAAGCCCAAGACGTTTCTTTTCAATCAGTCCAATTCCTTTTTCACTGTCCAGTTCTTTCATTAATTTCACAGCCTTCTGTGTCCCGCAGTTCATCAGTTCCGCTACTTCATCTACTGTAAAAATAATGTATACCCTGTCTTCTCCATCCAACCACCGATTCTTGATGCTCAGGCTCATACGGTCCAGCATCAGACCGTATAATACCTTTGCTTCACAGGAAAGTGTCTGAAAGCATTCCGCAGTAAACAATACTTTTGGGATACGATAAAAGCTGTACTGATCCGCTTCCATTCCTCTGAAATAATCAAACTGTATTGCGCAAAAATTGTTGTTCTCTGCTCTTGAATCTATGTTTGCCATTTCTATTTTCCTCCAATAAATACAATTAAAAAAGACACTCCATTTCTGGAATGTCCTTATAGCCTGTTATTATCTGGTAACTTATTATTTCAATATTCTTGCGTATTTTTTATTATTCTGTGTTCATCAAAACTTCACTGTGCATTCGGGGTTTCTTGTCGATATCATACCCGGCGATTATACTCTTGAGTATCCATAACTGTTCACGATCGCATCCAGTTTTTCCTTCTTTGCGCACATCGGACATTCTGTCGCATGCCATGTCTGATACTGTGGAATATCGGCTGGTGAAAACAGGGACTTGATCTTGATTCCATCTATCTCATCAGTAGCACTGAATAATGCTGCAGCACCTTCCATAATACCACCATAGTAGCGGATACATTCTACTGCACGTTTTACTGTAATACCGGTAGTGGCTGTTGCAAGAACCAGCAGTACATGCTTATTGGCAATCATGGCCTGCATATTATCACGGAAGATCAGCTGACCACCAGTATGTATCTCCGGTGATGCAATATACATGGTATTATGTGTATTCAAAGATCGGATTCCGTTCTGGCTCAGTTCTTCTGCCAGATAAGCTCCGATGATCTCACATCCATCCATGCAGACAATGGTATCAATATAAGTACTGTTCTTATAATTCTGTGCCAGGATCTTTGCTGCATTCTCTGCTTCACTTTTTCTTGATTTTAAAAATGTCATATCTACATAATAATTGATATGCGAATGTGTCGTGGCAAAATGGCCAGGTATTACACGTAACACCACATTGCTGTTTACTTTTGACGGTATTCTGATCACTCTTGATTCCATATGCCGGCCTCCTAATATAGTTTATAGTCAGATTATACCACATTCTCATTATTATTCAATTATTTTTGTGTATATTTTATAAAGTATTCAGAAATTTCACTGGATTTTCGTCATAGCAAATACTTCTATCCTGTATTTCTTCTGAAACTTGTGCAAGTTTACTATGTATGCGGATCATTGATGATTTCTGATTATACAGAACCGTACGTTCAAACGGCATACGGATTACCGAAGGATACGCCATACCCACGCCAAGTTCCAGAATGCATAGCTTCTTTCCAATCGTCGATGTCAGCCAATTCTTATAATACTGCCACTGAGAAAGATAACAAGATTCATCATAGTCTTCATTAGTAACCACATTCCCACTACGGTCACTGCCACAGGGAGCCACTACAAAAAAGCTGTTCACTCCGGCATCGTATACCAGATCATCGGTATTGACAGTCACCAGAAACCATGGTTTTCCTTTCACCAGATCCATGACTTTCTGATAGGCCTGCAAGATCTCTTCCTTTGTGTTTTTCCCTTTCTTTTCTGTGAATTCATCTCCTACTCCGATCAGCACCATGTCAGACTGCTGAATCTTTTCTGCTATCTGTTCAATTGGTTTCATATTCTCCTCCACGCTCTGCACTGTCCAGTTCAAACCAGAACACAACGCCTTCTTTTCGATTATAGACGCCATATTTCTGGTGGTGGGAATCCATAATTGCTTTCACAATCGACAATCCAATTCCACTGCCCCCATATTCTCTGGTTCTCGCTTTGTCTACTTTATAGAATTTGATCCATACCTTATCCAGTGATTCTTCTGGTATCGGCTGACCGGTATTGAAGACACTGACCCGTATCTTCTCATCCTGATGCAGCACAGTCACTTCGATCTGCTTTTCTCCATCTACATGATTAATGGCATTACTGATGTAGTTAGTCACTACTTCCTCAAGCTTAAACTCATCGCCCCACACATACAAAGGCTGCTTTTGATCAAAGCTGATGGTCGCCCCCTTTTGCTCTGCCAGAAGAGTGGATGACTGAATCACTCCATTGATCAGTTCTGTCAGATCAAAACGCTGGATATTCACCACATCATTTCCAAATTCCAGCTGATTCAGGCTAAGCAGCTTTTTCACCATATTGTTCATCTTAGCTGCTTCATCAATAATGACTTCGCAATAAAACGCTCTGCTTTCCGCATCATCATTGATGCAGTCCTGCAGACCTTCCGCATACCCTTGAATCAAAGCAATTGGTGTCTTCAGTTCATGGGATACATTGGATAAAAACTCCTTTCGCATCTCATCAATCTGAATCTTCTGATCCAGGTCTGTCTGAAGCTCATTATTTGCTGTCTTAAGCTCTGAAATCGTCTTCTCCAGTGTCTCAGACATATGGTTGAAATTCTCCCCCAGCTGTCCAATCTCATTCTTTCCACCGCTGACATATTTGGCATCAAACTCCAGATTTGCCATACGTTTGGAAAGTGCAGTCAGTTCGCTAAGCGGTTCTGTGATCTTCTTTGACATCCACCAGATCATGGCTACTGCCACCAGAATTCCCAGAAGCAGCGTGTATGCCACAAAACGGTTGGAAATCTTGACATTATCCTTGATCGACTGAATCGGAATCCGCATCAGGAAATAGCATCCGGATGACAGTTTACCCCAGGCTTCCAGATATTCGATTTTCTCAAAGGAATCTTCGCATTGCTGAATCGTATAATTGTCTGTGGATACCAGTACTTCCTGATGGTCATTTTCCATACTGAATCCAAACAGATATCCTTCCACACGTCCCCGCATGATTCGGTTATCCCTGGACTGATAAACCGCTACAAAAGAGCCATCCTCCTCCGGTGACAGTATGGTCATCTCCACGTTATTCGTTCCGCTGATCTGTTGAAATTCATCGTCAAATTCACTGCTCTTGAATTCTGATGCATCACCGATCTCATCCAGCTGTTCGTAAATATCAATCAATGCATGCTCTTTCTGATAAATGTAATATTTTTCCAGAAAAAAGTTATTAATCAAAAAATTGGCACCAAGGATCAGAGCCATCAGCGAAATAAATGATACTGCCAGCTGTGTTTTTATGGAATGCTTCATCTTATGACACCTCGAACTTATAGCCCATTCCCCAGATGGTCTTAATATAGTCGCCTTCCTTGCCCAGCTTGCTTCTCAGCTTCTTCACATGGGTATCAATGGTTCTGGCATCCCCAAAATAATCATAGTTCCATACACTGTTCAGGATCTTTTCTCTGGAAAGAGCCAGTCCCTGATTATCCATAAAATAATTCAGAAGTTCAAATTCCTTAAAACTCAGTTCCACAGGTTTGCCTTCAACAGTTACCTCATGAGCCGACTTATTCAGCGTAATCTCTCCTGCTGTAATGATACTGTCATCATTCAGCAGATTACTTCTTCTTAAAATTGCCTCTACACGGGCCACCAGGATCTTCGGGCTGAATGGCTTGGAAATATATTCATCTACACCAAGATCGAATCCCAGCAGTTCGTCCCTCTCATCTGACTTCGCCGTCAGCATGATGATTGGCACATCCGATAATTCACGTATCTCGCGGCACACCTGCCATCCATCCATCTTCGGCATCATTACATCCAGAATAATCAGTGAAATATCTTTTGTGCTAAAGAAAATGTCCACTGCCTGTGCTCCATCTTCTGCCTCTAATACAATAAAATCTTTTTTCACCAGAAAGTCTCTGACCAGCTTTCTCATTCTGCTTTCATCATCTACTACCAGTACTTTCAGCTTTTCCATAAGTCCTCCCATATGTCTGTATTATTTCATCAGGGAACATCCCTTCCAGAATCCTCTTACTACTATAGCGAAAAAATATGTTTGTTTTGTGAAAAACATTTCCCAATCTTTTAACTTTCTTTCTGATTAATCAAATACTTTGTATACTCCTGAATCACCAGATAGGTTCCCACGTCGTAATGCACCCCGTCTGAGGTTCCATATCCATTTTCCTGCAAATAGGAATAGACATCCAGATACTGCTCCGGAAAGGCCTGCTGCAATACGTTATTAAAAGATATGACCATGTCACTGTTGATAAAATAACCGCAGGAAGACGCCATAGCATCATTCACCGGATTCACCGACATGAACCAGAATCTGGTATCCGGATAAGCATCCACCAGATACTGATATTCTGAAATGTAGCTGCCGATATTGGCCACATCATTGATCCCAAAGCACAGGATCACGTCTGCATCCGGCCATGCATTCATCTGGTCCAGCATCTGATAAACGCCTTCAGATACAAACCAGTCATAACCAATGCTCTCTTTTCCCACATAACTGTAGCCACCTGCCATCG
Organism: uncultured Marvinbryantia sp.; assembly: GCA_934408725.1. Classification (GTDB taxonomy): domain Bacteria; phylum Bacillota; class Clostridia; order Lachnospirales; family Lachnospiraceae; genus Marvinbryantia. The sequence goes on along the minus strand of CAKRVB010000017.1, from coordinate 44,367 downwards.
ACATACCAACCACTCTGGAATCTCCCACAAAAATCATCTGAGATACTTCGTGATGTTGCTGCGTCTCCAGTTCCTTCCACTCCTTATGAATCTCCTCAATCGTATGGCGGAAAATATTCAGACCCAGATATGGGTTATCCTGTTCTTCTACAATCATCAGGAAACGCTCCAGGTCAAAGGGAATCTGGGATTTCTCTGCTGGCTCAGACTCCTGTGCATGAACAGCAAAAAAAGCCATGCTTCCCCAAAGCAATAATAAGCTCAGAAAAAAACCGCATTTACATTTCTTCCTAAATAACATAGTCCGTTTTCCCATCATTTTTCAGTTTTGTTTTTTAGTATAACACAAAAATTGCTTCTGCTACAAAAAAAAACCGCTAAAACACTGGATTTTAGCGGTTTTTCACAAATGGAGCTGAGGGGAATCGAACCCCTGTCCGAAAGTCTATTCATCGTGGTGTCTCCCATCACAGTCACTGTTTTAACATTCCCTCCATGGCACGCCCAGAGACAGGCTGGTCACTTCAGTAGCTTCATCCATTCTTTTATCTGTTCAAAGCTTTACAGACAAAGTGCCCCGCAAGTTTGATGCCGGGATCCTAAGCAGCGGGTTGCTCAGGGCCGACAGCAGCCATTAGGCTGCGTACGCTAAATTTTCGTCTGCGTTTATATTTAATTCCGGTTTACTATGTGGTCCCGGCCCACAGATGGCTGCCTCGATTGCAAAACCCCCGTCGAAACCAGTACAACCCCTGAATTCAGGTGTATGGGTTATGCAGATATTAGCGTATTTATTCTAACGCATTCATTTATTTCCGTCAAGCTGGTTTCTGCATATTTTCTTGAAAAAAACTATAGTATTCAGTATAATAAAATTAACTATACCAAAAAGGGGGGTTGCGTTTTTATGAAGAGAAAATATATGCTTTTACAGGCTTTTTTATTATCTGCTGCTCTTGGTTCTTCCACAGCAGCCGCTGTTCCTGAATCCGATGTAACAAAGGCTTATGATTCGGCAGTAGATCTTCAGGATCATCAGGACAGTCTTGATGTTACCGTAAATGAAACTACCAATGTACCAGATATCAAAGGCAATGCAACCAAAAGCATTCATCTGCAGGCCAGCGGGCTTCAGGATCTGAAGAATCTGAAAGTAGCTATCTCCATCGAGACAGATGATGGAACCAAAGAGCAGTATTATACGGACGGATATTTTTACGACAACGATTCCGGCGAGAATATAAAGTATGCCATGAAACCAGAAGCGATGATTCAGCTTATGAACCAGTATGTCTATCTGAATCTGAATTCACAGTATCTGGATTCTCTGGATTATAATAATGACAGCTATCTGTTCACTGCAACAGAAAGTTCTCTGGGTGAGTTTACAGATAACGTTCTGGAAGGTGCACAGGACGAGCATCAGATTAACCTGGTAACGCTTCAGGGATATGTGAACACTGATGAGCAGGGACAGATTACGAAACGGAGGATTCAGACTGTTTACACGGTTCGCTCCGGTGAAGAACCACAGACCTGCACCACGAACTCTGTGAGCACATTTACCAATCATAGTACCGCCATTACGGTTGACATGCCGGATTTATCTTCTTATAAAGAATCCAAGGCGACAGAAGCCGTTGTGGAGATCACCGAAAAAAAAGCAACCCTTTATGCTACGGATGATCTGAATGTCCGGGCGCAGAACAATGTATCCGCCACAGTGCTTGGTGGTATTGCAGCAGGAAACGAGATTACGCAGACCGGTTATACCAGCGATGGCTGGATTCAGATCAGTTATCAGGGAGCCACAGCTTATGTATCTGCTGACTTTGTCAGCAATAAAAAGCCAGTGATTGTAAAATCCATGTCCGGTACTATGTATGCGACCACAGAAGTCTATGTCCGCAGTGCAGCCGGAACCGATGGCGCTATTCTTGGATCTCTGAGTACCGGCAGCACCGTCAGTGTCAGCGGATATACGAATAACAACTGGATCCGAATCACTTACAATGGTCAGACTGGTTATGTATCCAGTGATTATTTAAGTTGGAACGCCCCGGTTACCGCTATGGGAGGGACGATGTATGTTACCGGTGCACAGGCGAATGTGCGTTCCTATTATTCAACCGATGCCAGTGTATTTGGCACTCTGAACTATGGGGATGATGTGAGTGTTACCGGATACACTCCAAATAACTGGATCCGTGTCAGCTATAAGGGTTACACTGGTTACATTTACGGAGATCTTCTCTCCTGGACAGATCCATTGGATTACAGTGATTATGTACCTGGAAATGATCAGAACAACCAGCCATCCTCTGATTCTTCCAATCCGGCAGACAGCAGCTCGGTAAAACAGGTATTTGGAACCGTTATTTCCAGCGGAATGAGCACGATTACCATTTCCTGTAATAATGGCAAGATTCTGAATCTCGCAAAAGAAGACGGAGAAATCAACTGTCCAAATGGCATATACAACGGATTATATGTGTCTGTCGTATATTATCATGAGCCTGTCTACGGGGCAGATATTCTGCAGTCCATGGATGCAATGTAAAACTTAAGCCACCGGCTTTTTACCTGCCGGTGGCTTTCTTATTTTTCTAATACAGATTTTTCACCTTGAATTCTTTTTCTGCTTCTCTTCTCTGATCTTTCTTGGCAATATCCTGTCTTTTATCGTAAAGCTTCTTGCCTCGCGCCAGTCCAATCTCTACTTTTACCAGGCTCCCTTTAAAATAAACTTTCAGCGGCACCAGAGTCATACCTTTTTCTTTGATCTTTCCCATCAGCTTATTGATCTCATACTTATGCATCAGCAGCTTTCTTGGTCGCAGAGGATCCTTATTGAAAATATTGCCCTTCTCATAAGGACTGATATGCATGCCATAGATGATCACTTCTCCGTTTTCGATACGGACAAATGCTTCTTTGATACTGCATTTTCCCATACGAAGGGATTTAACTTCTGTGCCAGCCAGAGAAATCCCTGTTTCATAGGTATCATCTACAAAATAATCATGATATGCTTTTTTATTATTTGCAATGAGTTTGACTGTCTGTGCTCCCATCTCCTACTCTCCTATACAAAAATCTATGGTACGCATCTCTTTATCTGCATCCAGCACACGTACCTTTACCCTCTGTCCCATCTGATATACTTTTCCGGTTTCCACACCATACATCTCGTAAGTCTCTTCATTATAATAATAACGATCATCATAGAGATTGCTGACATGTACCATGCCTTCTACGGTGTTTGGCAATTCCACATAGAATCCATAGCTGTTCATACCGGAAATCACTCCTTCAAAGGTTTCTCCAATATGCCGCTCCATATATTCTACTTTCTTCATCTTATCTACTTCCCGTTCCGCATCATCGGCACGACGCTCGGTCTTGCTGGTCTGTTCTGCTACAGCTGGAAGGATTTCTTCATAATGAGCGATTCGTTCTCCGTTCAGACGTCCTCGCAGATTTTCTTTGATAATACGATGAATCTGCAAATCCGGATAGCGGCGGATCGGCGAAGTAAAATGGCAGTAATATTTTGCTGCCAGTCCAAAATGTCCTGTACAGTCCACCGTATAACGCGCCTGCTTCATGGACCGGAGTGTCAGTCGGCTAATCAGCGATTCTTCCGGAGAATCTTCAATTCTGGCCAAGAGTTTTTGCAACTCCTTTGGATGTACTTCATCCCGGATTCCTTTCATGCCATATCCGAAGTTGGCAATAAACATGGCCAGCTGCTGAATCTTTTCCGGATCCGGCGACTCGTGGGTACGATACAGGAATGGCAGTTCCTGCCAGTAATAATCCTGCGCTACGGTCTCATTCGCCAGAAGCATGAAGTCTTCGATGATCTTGGTAGCCACATTTCGGTCATACGGTTTGATCTCTATTGGCTCTCCTTTTTCATTCAACAAAATCTTGCTCTCAGCAAAATTAAAATCAATGGAACCACGCTTTTTACGATTCTCCCGAAGGACTGCTGCCAGCTTTTCCATCTCCTGAAACATCGGCACCAGCTCCTGATATTTTTCCATCTCTTCTTCATCATGATCGGTCAGAATCTTTGCTACACTGGTATAAGTCATTCTGCGATTGACACAGATCACACTCTCCACGATCCGATGAGCTACTACCTCGCCTTTTACATCCACGTCCATCAGACAGCTCAGAGCCAGCCGGTCTACTCCCTGGTTCAGAGAACACATCCCGTTAGAAAGTGTATGTGGCAGCATCGGTATCACCCGATCTACCAGATACACACTGGTTCCCCGCTTTAACGCTTCACGATCCAGTGCACTGTTCTCCTGTACATAATTCGTTACATCTGCAATGTGCACTCCCAGATGCCAGATCTGCTGCTCCTCATCCCAGGTTACAGACACTCCGTCATCCAGATCCTTGGCATCTTCCCCATCAATGGTCACAATGGTGAGATCCCGCAGATTCTCTCTGCCCTGACAGTCTGCCTCGCTGACTTCCTTAGCCACACGTTCTGCCTGATTCAGCACACGTTCCGGGAATTCCATTGGCAGCTCATGTCCATAGATCACAGAAAGAATATCTGTTCCCGGATCGTTCACATGTCCAATGATCTTAACAACCTTTCCCTCTGGCTTCTTCGTATTGCTTCCATAACTGGTCAGTTCCACCAGTACCTTATGTCCATCTACTGCTCCTTTAGACCTCTCGATGGGAATAAAGATGTCTTTGGAAAATTTCTGATTATCTGGTCTCACAAACCCGAAATTCTTGCATTTTTCAAAGGTACCGACGATCTCTTTTAATTCATGGGAAATAATGCGGGTGATGATCCCTTCCTGCCTCTTTCCTGTTTTACCTGGCAAAATCTCTACTTCCACAGTATCATGATGGATTGCTCCATTGCTATGGTCTTCAGAAATAAAAAGATCTTCTTCTCTTCCTTCGATCTCTACAAAGCCAAATCCTCTGGCATTACCAATAAACAATCCTGTGGATATGGCACGCTCTGCCTTCTTATACTTGCCCCGTTTGGTTAATTCTATCTTTCCTTCCCTCTGCAGTTCTTCCAGAATGGCCTCCAGTTCCGGCCGGTCCTCTTTGGCTACCTGCATCACAATGGCGATCTCCTTAATCTTCATCGGCACATAATGGGGATCACACATCAGGGAATATACTATTTCTTTTCTTTTTTCAAATTTATTATCCATATATCTCCTGTAATAAGGAAAAAGTATGTCTCGGGTTTTGTGTAAACAAAGATCACGCAAAACACCTCGCGGAACATACTCTGTGAACAGTAGCAAAAACACTCTTGTATTCTACAAGAGTGTCTTACCATTCAACGTTTAAAAGTTCAAATTCAATACAATCGCTAAAACAACAAATCCTATTGCCAGTGCTTTGGTAATCTTAACCAGTGCACCCTCCATGGAACGACCTTTGTTCTTGCCCCAGTATGTCTCGGACAATCCGCCAATGGTTCCAAGTCCTGCAGATTTTCCCTCCTGCATTAATACGATAACCGATAAAGCGATACAATCAATAATAAAAATTATGGTAAGAATGATTCTAAGAACTCCCACTTCTCCACCTCCTATGTCAAACAAAATCAGTGTATCATAGCTACCCGCTTTTTTCAACTGATTTTTTATAAATGTTCCAGAATTCTCATCAGACGTGAGTATTTCACTGTATTTTCTCCACGTACAGGCGGTCGCAGCTCCAGCACATCTGCTCCGGAGGCAACTGCCAGATCCACCAGGAATGCATCCAACACATATTCGCTGTCTTTTAACACTATCGTTTTTTCTCCCTGTTCTTTCCAGGTACGGATCTCTTTCAGGCACTGTGTTACGGTAATGTACTGTTCTGGCTGAATCACTTTTTCCGCTTTTGTTTCCAGTGTCTCCATACCAATCTCTGTTTTTTCATATCTGTTCTTCCATCTGTCCATCAGAATCTGGCACCTTGCTCCTGGTGTTTTTTCTTCTGGAATTCCTATGCGCAAAATCGGATAACTTTGTGCCTGCACGCCTCCCAGATACTGATACAGTGGAATTCCAAGGTGCTTTGTGGCTGTTCTGGCCGTTGCACAGGATATTGCCCGAATCGCATACTTTCTCATCTGCATCTCCTGCATGCTGCCTGCAGAACGTTCCAGAATCTGGTCAACATACTTTTGTGCCAGCAGGTTTTCGCCAATGATTTTATCTGCAAGGTTCCTATTGATAAACAACACCAGGCTCTCTGCCAGTTCTTCCAGATCGTTTTCCGAATCTGGCAGCGATACTGCTCCTCTGCCGATTTCTCCATCTTCACCAAGTACTTCTGCTTCTATGGCAGGAACCCCTCTTCCATCCAGTATACATCTCCCCAGTACATCTGTAATCTGCTTATACTTAAACATAAAGCACAATACCTCCTTTGGAAGTATTGTGCCCTGTTTTCCTGTAACTTATCCCTGATACCCCATATCAAACAGAGTACGTGTATGTTCATCAAGCTTATCTTTCACGCGGCACTCCAGCAGCATCTGCTGCAGCTTTTCTCCGTGTTCGAATGTAGTCCAGACCTCCGAAGCTCTGACCAGTTCTTTTACTTTTTCCCGAAACTCGGTAAAATCTTCCATATCTCGAAGTTCTCTGGCCGTCTCACTGTCCGTTCCCATCTTCTTCAGTCCAAGACCTGCTGCATAACTGTATTCCAGCGCAGAAATCAGTGGTGCATCCCATCTGGACTTCAGCTTCAGCTGTACCGCATCTCTCGATAATTCAATGTTCATTATTTACGTACCAACAGAGACTTTCCTGTCATCTCTTTTGGCTGCTCCATACCCATCAGTTCAATCAGCGTTGGAATGATATCTGCCAGGCATCCGCCTTCGCGCAGAGTATAAGCAGGATCTGCATTTACCAGAATAAATGGTACCGGATTCGTGGTATGTGCGGTAAATGGAGCACCAGTCTCATAATCTACCAGCTGTTCTGCATTACCGTGGTCAGCGCAGATAAACATCTGGCCGTCTGCTTCCTTCAGTGCTTCTACTGCTTTGCCTACGCACTTGTCTACCGCTTCTACTGCTTTGATCGCAGCTTCCTGCACACCGGTATGACCAACCATATCCGGATTTGCAAAGTTGATGATAATCACATCATACTTGTCAGAGCGAATTGCTTCGCATAATTTATCGCATACTTCGAATGCGCTCATCTCTGGCTGAAGGTCATAAGTAGCAACCTTTGGAGATTTTACCAGAATACGGTCTTCTCCTTCGTTTGGTTCTTCTACTCCACCGTTGAAGAAGAAAGTTACATGTGCATACTTCTCTGTCTCAGCAATTCTTGCCTGAGTCATGTGATGTGCTGCCAGATATTCTCCAAATGTATTGGTGATCTCTACCTTATGGAATGCTACCAGTTTATTTGGAATGGTTGCATCGTATTCGGTAAAGCATACATAAGTCACATCCATTCTCTTTCCTCTGTTGAATCCGTCAAACTCATCACAGCAGAATGTTCTTGTAATCTCTCTTGCACGGTCAGGACGGAAATTGAAGAAGATAATGGAGTCTTTGTCCTGAATTCTTCCGTATGGCTTACCATCCTTTTCCAGATATGCCGGAATCACGAACTCATCTGTCTTCTCATTGTCATAAGATTCCTGGATTGCTTTTACGATATTATCTGCAGCTACGCCTTCTCCTTTTACCAGTGCATTGTAAGCCAGCTCTACACGATCCCAGCGATTGTCACGGTCCATCGCATAGTAACGTCCCATAACAGAAACCACTTCGCCGACACCGATCTCTTTCATCTTGGCTTCCAGCTGCTCTACATAACCTTTTCCTGATGCAGGAGGTGTATCACGTCCATCCAGGAAACAGTGTACATATACCTTTTCTACGCCTTCTCTTTTTGCCAGTTCCAGCAGACCATAAATATGTGTAATGTGGCTGTGTACTCCACCATCAGATACCAGACCATACAGATGCAGTGCTGAATTGTTCTCTTTTGCATTCTTGCATGCAGTCAGCAGAGCTTCATTCTTAAAGAAATCTCCATCTTCAATCTCTTTGGTAATTCTGGTCAGTTCCTGATATACAATACGGCCGGCACCCATATTCAGATGTCCTACCTCAGAGTTACCCATCTGGCCTTCTGGAAGACCTACTGCCAGACCACTGGCCTGTCCTTCTACAAATGGATAGTCTGCCATTAATTTATCCATCACCGGTGTATCTGCCAGTGCAACGGCATTGCCATCTTTTCTTTTATTTAATCCATAACCATCCAGGATCATTAATACGGTTGGTTTCTTGCTCATAATCATTCTCCTTTATGTTCACATTCCAATACGTTTCCAAAAATACATTTTACAGGATTCTTCTCTTAATTGTCAATTAGTATACTCGAATTATTGCAGATATCTGCTTAATCATAGACATCGTCTTCAGTATCTTCACAGAATCATCAAAATTCTTTTCCAAGACTTCTTCTGTGATGACCACAATCTCTGCCAGATCATCATTCTTCCGCTTCTGGATGAACTGTTCAATGCTGACTCCGTTATTACCAAATACACTGGTAACTGCCGCCAGTACTCCCGGTCTGTCTTCTACTTTGATTCTCATAAAATATTTGCTGACAATATTTTCTCTGTTTTTCATAGGGATCTGTTTATAGCAGGTACAGCCAATTCTTCCGGTGCAGCCAAAGTGCATATTCTTAATCACATCAAAAATATCTCCTACCACTGCACTGGCTGTCGGCAGTTCTCCGGCACCACGTCCATAAAACATCGTATCTCCTACCGCATCTCCCTTTACAAATACTGCATTAAAGGAATCATTCACAGAAGCAAGCGGATGTCTGCTGTCGATCAGCATCGGATAAACGCCTACCTCAATACCATCCTCTGTATTACGGGCTCTTCCCAGAAGCTTGATCTGGCATCCCACTTCTTTTGCATAGCGGATATCCCGTGCTGTAATCTTGGTAATGCCTTCTGTATAGACATCTTTGAATGTGACTCTGGAATGAAAACCGATAGAAGCCAGAATCGCCATTTTTCTTCCCGCATCCAGCCCTTCTACATCGGCAGTAGGATCTGCCTCTGCATAGCCCAGATCAGTTGCCAGCTGAAGCGCTTCCTGGAACTCCATGCCTTCTTCTGCCATCTTGGTTAAAATAAAATTGGTCGTTCCATTTACGATACCAACAATCTCTTCAATGTAATTGCCCTGAAGTGCCTGCTTCAGCGGTTGGATGATTGGAATACCGCCAGCTACGGCAGCCTCAAATAAGAAGTCTTTATTCGCATCTTTTGCTGCATCCATCAGTGCATGACCATCTGCTGCAATCAAATCCTTATTGGCAGTCACCACATTCTTTCCTGCATGCAGCGCATCTAGAATATAAGTACGGGCCGGTTCCATGCCACCCATGACTTCCACAATAATATCAATGGTATCATCAGAAATAATATCTTCCCAGTTATTCGTCAAAATAGATGGATCATCCACTCTGGAAGCCGCACGTTCCAGATTTCTCACCAGCACACGGCGAACCTCTACTTCAACTCCCAGCTTTGGCAGCATCTCCGGCTGCTGCTTCTTTAACACCTTGTATACACCGGTTCCTACGGTGCCCAGGCCAAGTATTGCGATCTGTACCTTATTATCTTTCATGATTCCTCCTGTAAAATCCATTCGGTTAGTCTGTTATTCAGCTTAAAACAGAATCCGAAGCCTGTCAATAGCAGACTCCGGATTTCTTTTCGCACTTTCTTACTTTTCTTTTTTCTTTTTTGCTTTTCCCAGGTATGCCGCTTTGATCTCTTCATTTGCTGCCAGTTCTTTTCCAGGTCCGGACATGGTAATTCGTCCAGTCTCCATAACGTAACCCAGATGAGCTGCATTTAATGCCATATTAGCATTCTGCTCAACCAGCAGTATCGTCACACCCTGTTTATTAATCTCTCGAATAATATCAAACACACCCTGCACAATAATCGGTGCCAGGCCAAGGGATGGCTCATCCATCATGATCAGCTTTGGTTTGCACATCAGCGCACGGGCAATGGCAAGCATCTGCTGTTCGCCTCCTGATAAGGTTCCGGCTGCCTGCCAGCTTCTTTCTTTCAGTCTCGGGAATAAATCATAAACCCAGTTCAAATCCTCTTCGATGTTGTCCTTTCGCATATAGGCTCCCATCTTCAGATTCTCCAACACGGACAGGTTTACAAATACACGGCGGCCTTCCGGTACCAGAGTGATTCCCTTTGTTACGATCGTCTCTGTTCCCATACCGATCAGATCCATATCCTGAAACTTAATACTTCCTGCTTTTGGCTTCTCCAGCCCTACAATCGAACGTAAAGTAGAGCTTTTTCCTGCACCGTTTGCTCCAATCAGTGTGACAATCTGGCCCTCCGGCACATCAAAACTAATACCCCTTACCGCTTCAATTCCACCATATGCCACTTTCAGATCTTTTACTTCTAATATATTACTCATCTTCCTGTACCCCCAGATATGCACTGATAACCTTCGGATCATTCTGGATGACTTCCGGTGTTCCCTGAGCGATCAGCTTACCAAAATCCAGTACATAGATACGGTCTGAGATGCTCATAACTAATTCCATATGATGTTCAATGACCAGAACCGTCAGATGGAAATCCTTCTTAATCTTTAAAATAAATTCGCTGAGTTCGTCTGTCTCCTGTGGATTCATACCGGCAGCCGGTTCATCCAGAAGAAGCAGCTCCGGCTCTGTGGCCAGTGCACGGGCAATCTCCAGACGTCTCTGTTTTCCATAAGGAAGAGAACTTGCGATCTCATCCTTTTCTTTTTCCAGCCCTACCATTCTCAACAATTCCAGTGTCTTTTTCCGATTTTCCTGCTCTTCTTTTTTATTCAGGCAGAAAGTCGCCGAAAAAACATTTGCCTTAGAACGCATATGTCTGGCTATCAAAACATTGTCAAATACGGTCAGACTCTTAAACAGGCGAATATTCTGGAAAGTACGGGCAATGCCCAGATTCGTAATCTGATCCGGTGTCTTTACAATGATCTTATCATACCTGCCATCATTTTCACCCAGATAGTTTTTCACCATCTTTCCCTGTGGATGGTTCTCCAGCATAACCTCGCCTTTGAACGAAATCTTTCCATTGGTCGGTGCATACACACCGGTGATCATATTAAATGCAGTGGTCTTTCCGGCACCATTTGGTCCAATCAGTGCGACGATTTCGCCTCTGTTTACATCCAGTGACAGGTTGTTTACTGCAACCACACCGCCAAACTGCATCGTCATATTTTCTACATGAAGTACATTTTCAGCCATTATGATTCACCTCCTGCAGAAACTTTTTTCTTTTTTCGTTTAAAGAGTCCAAACAAACCGTCCCAGGAAAATTCATTCGTTCCCATAATACCACGTCTCCAAAACAGTACCACTACCATCAGAAGAATTGAATACACCACCATACGGAAACCTGGACGGAACAACGGAATATGTACACCTGCAATCTTGAAGGTATCATCATCCAGGAAACGGAGCCATTCCTGTCCACCGTTGATCAGGAACGAGCCAATCACTGAACCGGTCACACTTCCGATACCACCAAGTACTACGATCAGCAGAATATTATAAGTCAGCATAACCTGGAATGTCTTGGTATCAATAGATCTCATATAGATTGCCAGCATGCCGCCTGCGATTCCTGTAAAGAAAGAAGAAATCACAAAGGACAGTTCTTTATGATGAAACAGGTTGATTCCCATAGCTTCTGCTGCAATATCATCTTCTCTGATCGCCTTAAATGCACGACCATAAGAGGAATTGATCAGAAGCACCATAATTCCGATGCAAATAATAGCCAGAGCTACCGGCTGGAAAATATTCTTGAATCCAGGAATATTGTTCAAACCATAAGATCCATTGGTGATCTGATCCATCATCGGTGCAGCCAGAAGGGCACGGATAATCTCTGCAAATCCCAGTGTGGCAATGGCCAGATAATCGCTTTTCAGTCTCAGGATCGGAATACCGATTAATGCTGCTGCTGCTGCTGCAAACAGACCGCCAATCAGCAGTGCTACTACCATCGGTGCATGCAGATCATGCAGCCATCCGGCAATTCCATTCATATAGTACACACTGTCACGCATCTCTACCGGGATAGTGAGAATCGCTGTCACATAGGCTCCGATCGCCATAAATCCTGCCTGTCCCAGAGAGAACAGTCCGGTAAATCCATTTAGCAGGTTCATGGCCACCGCAACAACGGCATAAATTACAGAACGCTCAATGATCGAGATCGCATAAGAATGAGATGATGTATCTGACTGGAAGAAACATAACAGTCCAACTACCAGTGCGACCAGCAAAATATTTAATATGGTATTTCTTGTTTTCTTATTCATATGATCACACCCCTTTATACCTTATCTGTTGCAGCCTCACCAAATAATCCGGTCGGGCGTACAAGCAAAATAATAATCAGCAGTAAGAAGGTGAATGCATCTGAGAATGTGGAATATCCAAAAGCAACCAGGAATGTTTCACAGATACCTATAATAAATCCACCGATTACTGCACCGGGAATGGATCCGATCCCACCTAATACAGCGGCTACGAAGCACTTCAATCCAGGAAGTGATCCTGAATATGGATATACCGTCATACGGTCAGTAAAATACAAAATCGCACCGATACCTGCCAGGAGACATCCAATGATAAATGTCATGGAAATCGTATTATCTACCTTGATTCCCATCAGTCTGGATGCTTCGGTATCCTTAGAAACTGCTCTCATCGCCATACCAATCTTGGTATGATTGATCAGCTGCATTAACAAAACTACCAATACTACTGTTAAAACTGGTGTCAGCAAAGTAACCAGTGATGTAGTAATTCCTCCAAAAGTCAGGATCTTTTTCAGAAATGGAATCTCCGGATATGCTTTCGGAATAGCAGTAAATAAATAAGTAGCCAAATTCTCCAGCAGATAGCTGACACCAATTGCAGAAATCATAATCGACATACGCGGTGCGCTTCTCAGTGGTTTATAAGCTGCTTTTTCGATGACTACTCCCAGAATTACCGTTCCGATCAATGCAACCGGAATAGCAATAAACCATGGAAAGGATGCCATTGCAAAAATCATAAAATAACCGGATATCATGAAAATATCACCATGTGCAAAGTTGATCAGTCGCAGAATACCATATACCATTGTATATCCGATGGCGATCAATGCATAGGCTCCTCCAAGGGAAATACCGGTGAGTAAATGCTGTGCAAACGTCGTAGCACTCATATCTGTTGCCTCCTAACATACAAAAGACGGGGCGAAGCATCTTTGTTTCGCCCCCTTCTTTCATTTTCTTTTATTTTCCAGTTTATTCTGCTGTAACAGTTTTCAGGAACTTGAATGCTCCATTTTCTACGATATCGATATATGCCGTATCTTTTTCTGCATCACCATTTGCATCAAAACTGATCTTACCAGTTACACCTTCTGTCTGAAGTGCTGCCAGTGCATCCTTGATTGCTTCTCCATCCAGTGAATTTGCAGATTCGATAGCATCCAACATTACATTGTAAGCATCATACATCAGTGCACAGTTACCAACAATCGCATCGTCTCCACCATTCTTTTCAATACGGGAATCGTCTGCATTTAACCATTCTTTATAACCATTTACGAAATCTACTGTAATCTGGCTGGAAGTATCGGCTTCATCAAAGAATGTAGAGCAAACCACACCTTCTGCATTTTCTGCGCCAGCATTTTCGATAATGGTTGAGTTATACCAGGTATCACCTGCCATGAACGGAAGGTCTACACCAAGCTCTTTTGCCTGTTTCAGAAGCAGTGGCGCTGTAGTAATGGAGGATGGTGCGAATACCGCTTCTGCTCCGGATGCCTTTACCTCTGTCAGGATTGCCTTAAAATCAGACTGGTTGGTCTGGAACTGCTGTTCTGTTACGATTTCTCCGCCAAGTTCTGTGAACTTCTTGTTAAAGAATCCTGCCTGTCCCATGGAATAATCATCACCGATCTGGTCAATCAGTGCTACCTTTGTGTATCCTTCATCCCATGCGTACTGTGCAAGAACACTACCCTGGAATGGATCCAGGAAACATACACGGAAATAATAATCACATGCACTGGTTACCTGTGGGTTTGTACAGGAAGCACCGATAGCCGGAACCTTTGCTTCTGCAAATGTCGGTCCTGCTGCAATAGCACATCCTGAACCGTATGTACCAAGTACACCAGTTACTCCATCAGACACCAGCTTCTGTGCTGCGGTAACAGCTTCTGTCTTATCTGACTTATTATCTACCTTATCAAGTTCTACTGTATACTCTACACCATCTACAGTAACGGTTGGTCTTACTTCATTGGCATAATCAGCTGCCTGAGCTTCCTGTGTACCGCCACCACCATTCTCTCCTGTCAGTGGCTCAAAGATACCAATCTTGATTACATTGTCATCGGCTGCTGCCTGAGACATCATCATCATTGCCATTGAAATTGCTGCGACTGCTGTGAAAGCTTTTCTTTTCATAATTTTTCCCTTCCTTTTCCACCTGCCACCTTCAGGTCTATGAGTATGCCCTGAACAGTATCGCATGGTTGTGCTTTCTCGACGGACATTTGTATGTTCATCAAGTACATGTTTGCATTATAACATCCTGCTTTTGGAATTGCAAGCAAAAATAAGTTTTTGTTTTAAAAATTATTATGATCGTTTTGATTTGTTTTGTAAATTGCTCCAAGTTCAAACCTTTACACAGCCTGCCAGTGTTTCCTGGTCTGTAACAAAAAGGAACCGCACAGGGGATCTCCCAATCTCCCATACGGTTCCTAATCTTTTTCTACATATTACACGGAATGAGTTATATTTCAGGCTGCTGCCTGCTTTTTCGCTCCCAGTCTCTGAATCAGAATCACACCGCCTACTATCACAAAACCGATCACATCTGTCATGGTTCCAGGAATCAGCAGAGTAATACCACCTACTACAATGAGTGCTCTCATCAGTGGATTCATCTTTTTGTATACGAAACCACTGAGACCTGCTGCCACACCAAAAATACCGATCAGAGAAGTAATGACAATCATCACTACCTCAGCCGGGCCTGCATCAATCAGAAGCATAGCAGGACTCAGTGCACAGATGTAAGGCACAATAAATCCGGCAATCGCCAGTCTGGTGGCCGTAAAGGCTGTCTTCATCGGCGAGGACTTGGCTATGGCACTTCCTGCATAAGCTGCCAGGGCTACTGGTGGTGTAATATCTGCAACGATACCAAAGTAAAATACGAAGAAATGTGCTGAAATTACCGGAATACCAATCTCAGGGCTTACCAGAATCGGTGCACAGGTAGCTGCCATAATACAGTATGTCGCTGTAGTAGGTACCCCCATACCAAGCACGATACAACAAAGCATCGTCAGTACCAGTGCGATCATGGCATGTCCGTTGGCAACGGATACGATCGCTGTAATCATCTTAGATGCCAGACCTGTGGATGTTACACAGCCCGCCACAATACCTGCCATCGCGCAGGCAACCGCTACAGAAATGGTTCCCTTTGCGCCAGATTCCAGTGCATCAATGATCTTCGTAAATGTAATGCGGTCATCTTTGTTAAAAAGACCAACAAAAATGGTTGCTACAATCGCAACGGATGCAGAGAACTGCATAGATCTGGTATTGGTAGATACCAGCACTACCAGCAGTACCAGCGGGAATAACAGATAGATCTTACGGATCAAAACGCTGAACTTCGGCAGCTGGTCTTTTGGAATACCTTTTAAGCCCAGCTTCTTTGCTTCCAGATGTACTGCGATATAAATACCTACAAAGTACAGAATAGCCGGCAATAAAGCACGATATGCAACTTCTGCATAGCTGACACCCATATACTCTGCCATCAGGAATGCAGCTGCACCCATGATTGGCGGCATAATCTGTCCACCGGTAGATGCAGCTGCTTCTACTGCTCCGGCAAACTCACTCTGATACCCCGTCTTCTTCATCATCGGAATCGTCACGGAACCGGTGGTTACGGTGTTACCAACAGAAGAACCGGATACCATACCACACAGACCAGAAGAAATAACCGCAACTTTTGCAGGACCTCCTGCTGTAGCTCCTGCTATGGAATTGGCCAGATCTATGAAGAACGTGGATATACCCGTCCGCTCCAGAAAAGCCCCAAAGATCAGGAACACCACAATATACTTGGCGCACACATCAATCGGAGTATTCATAATACCGGATGTGGCATAAAACTGGTCATAAATTACCTTGGTAGGATCTACGGTTGCAAAAGTATACACCAGCAGAATACCTACCACAATCAGAATCGGCACACCAACACTTCGGCGGCACAGTTCCATCATAGCCAGAATGGACAGACACGCAATCACCAGCAGGAACATATCTCCTCTGATAAACTTTGGCCGCAGATTTGCCAGTTCTGCTCCATGAATGGATGCGTAGAAGAATCCAAACGCGCCTACTGCCATGATCAGGATATCATACCATGGCATATGGTTGACCTTTTGAGTTCCTTTTTTCGCCGGGAAATTCAAATATCCTATCACCAGAATCATCCCCAGGAAATTCATCAGACGAATCTGTCTCATAGCTGTACTGAACAGTGTCACATAGATGCTATACAGTGAGAAGAATACCATCAGCCAGCGAATAACCAGCTTCGGCTTTCCCTCCCAGATACGGGTGTTGGATTCTCTGTCATATTTTTTTAACACTTCATCCACATCTGCTGCAGAACCCACTTCCACATTTGCTGCAGATGATTTTTTTTCCATATCACTCATATGGTTTTCCTCCTTCCTTATCTCAAAAAGGCTGAGACAGGTAGTACAGCCTGTCTCAGCCTGCTGCTCGTTCTTGTATTCACTGATTGTCCAGGTCGAACATCAATGCTTATTCTGTCTCTACAGTAAGTCCTTTTTCTTCAAAATACTTTGCAGCTCCTGCGTGATAAGGTACAGAAGTGATGGATGCCGCATAGTCCAGATCCAGCTCTGCGCCCTTTGCATGTGCAGTTTCAATCGCATCTGTGTTCTCAAATACTGCAGATACAAAGTTGTAAATATCATCTTCTTCTACGTCATTGCTTGCAATCACAACAGCCCCAACTGCTACTGTCTTCACGTCTTCATCCAGTCCGTAAGTATCCGCAGAAATGGTGTTCTCTGTGTAGTATGGGCACTCTTCCAGAAGAGTCTTCATGTGTTCATCATCAATGCTTACCAGATATACATCCTTAGCTGTACCAAGGTCTGTTACTGCTGTGGTAGGAGCACCTGCTGTGATGAATGCTGCATCGATCTTACCATCTTTTAAGCTGTCAGCAGAATCTGCGAAAGATTCGTATGTAGGGTTGATGTCTTCTTCTGTCAGTCCGTATGCATTCAAAAGATCCATTGCGTTGAAATATACACCTGAACCGGAAGCACCGATAGAAACGTTCTTTCCTTTCAGATCTGCAACGGTCTTGATATCAGGATTCGTGGTAATGATCTGTACCTGTTCCTGATACAGTGCTGCTACAGTAGAGAAAGAATCGATTGGATCGCCTTCGAAAAGATTGATTCCATCATGGGCATATGCCATAACATCACTCTGGCAGAATGCAATATCTGCATCTCCTGCATCTACCTGGTCTACGTTATCTGCTGAACCATTGGATTCTACAGCTGTGACCTTAGTGTCTGTATCGGAGCTTACTTCTCCAGCCAGTACACTACCGAATGCATAATAAGTTCCTGAAGATCCGCCTGTCGCAAATGTCAGATCGCCTGCTGCTGATACACCTGCAGCAGGTACTGCTGCTAACATAGCTGCTGCTGCTAAAACTGTAAGTTTCTTCATTGTAACTTCCTCTCTTTCATAAACCTTTTTTCCCATTTTATCAAAAAGTGAAACATCATGCAATACTTTAGCACATCATTTTGTGAAAGAAATTTTTCATAGGGGAAATGTAAATTATACAAAAAGCCTTTTCTGTCCATATGCTTTTTTGTGAATCTCTCTTTCGCTTTTCAAGATGAACGAATCGGGCTGTGATACCTGGTACCTGACCACGGATTTCACTTGTTTCTTCTTTTCCGGGGTCATATTTGGCTTGGATGCTCGGCACATGACCGCGGATTTCGCTTATTTCTACTTTTTCAGGGTCGCATTAGTGGTGCTTTCTTGGCATCTGGTCACGAATTTCGCTTGTTTCTTTTTCTCCGCGGTCGAATTACACTTGGATTCATTCATATCATCCCATTTTCTCTAAGATAATCCAAAAAGCCTTCGCAGCCTTCCAGCACGTCTCTATAGGTCTCATCAAAATTGCCCGTATACCATGGATCTGCAATATCCCGTCCTGATCCGGCAAAGGTAAGGAACTTATAGATCTTTCCCTCTGGATCTCCTTTTAACATTCTGTTCAGATTCCGAATATTAGCCGTATCCATGCCAATGATATAATCAAACCTGTCATAATCCGCCCATGTAATCTGCCGGGCTCTGTGCGATACCAAAGGAATACCGACTTCTCTTAACTTGTTTACCGTACCACGGTGAGGCGGATTACCGATCTCCTCCGTACTGGTCGCTGCACTGTCGATCAGAAACTGATCGGCAAGGCCAAGAGCGGATACCTTGTAGGTAAACACACTCTCAGCAAGAGTAGAACGGCAGATATTGCCGTGACATATAAATAGTACTTTTATCATATTCTTAGTTATACTCCTTTGCGCTTAATTGTACCGATTTATGCTGTATTTATGGGCTTTTCCTGCTATGCCTGGTTTCTGGTGTATCTCCTCATACATATGCTTATTTTTGTATATCTCCGACGTCATTCATGTTAAAAACCATGTTAAATTGAAATGTCGTAACATGATTCATTTTTTTAGCTGTTTTCTGCCATTTTCTGGACTTCTTCCCTGGCGTCATCAAATTTCAGATGTGTGTAGGTATTCAGCGTAACACCAATATCAGAATGTCCCATGAGATACTGCAGGGTTTTCGGATTCATACCAGCCAGTGCCATGTTTGAACAATAGGTATGTCGGCAAACATGTGGTGTAATCTTCGGCAACGGAACCTTGAACAAACCGTTGTACTTATCCACGGCATGCTGGAAATACTTTTCCCAATGAAGTCCCACCATTGGCTTTCCGTTCTTGTCTAAATACAGGAATCCACGGTATCCATCAATCACCGGCTCCACCTTCCTACCCTTCCGATTTTCCAGGATTTTCTTGAAGCACTGGTATACATCCTCTGTCATAGGTATCTGCCTGGTTCCGGCATTGGTCTTGGTGCTCTCTATCCCATACTGCATGTCTGTCCATCTTATGAGCTGATGATCAATATTAATTTTGCGTTCTTTCATGTTAATGTCTTTCACTGTCAGACCACAAAACTCTGAAATTCTCATACCGGTATGGAATAAAATATAGAAGCCTTCGTAATACCTGGAGAAATGCATATCATGTTCCACAAATCGCAAGAACCGCATCATGTCCTTCTTGCTGATTGCCTCCCTGGTAACAGAATCATTTACAATCACGGAGCACAGCGGGAAGTCAATCGGGTTTCTCAAAATCAGATTATCATCTACTGCCATCTGAAATGCCGGTCGTAAAATTCCGCGTACAGACCGGATAGTGACAAACCGTTTGCCCTTTTCCTGGAGTTGCAGAAAAAATATCTTTGTCTCAGACATTGTAACGCTGCTGATTTGTCTCTGTCCAAATGTTTCACCCCTCAGCAGATTCAAGGAGGTTTGATGGTTAGCCCGTGTAGTCTTCTTCAGTGAAACGTCTCGAATCGTAAGATATCGTTCCACCAATTCTACAACCGTCATATTCTCCTGGTGAATCCCCTGGAATTGTTGCAGCTGCAACTCTTTTTCCATCTCTCTGAGAGATTTGCATTTTCTCCTGCCAGCTGGGAGTTTATCATGCAACTCTAATCGCCAGCTGTAGAGATTCTTTTGCTTGCCGTCTACATAATAGCTGTAACGGTATCTGCCATCTGGAGCCTGGCTTTCGCCATTCCTTAAAATTCTTCCTTTACTGTCCCTTCTTTTTATGCTATCATTTTTCATAGATCAATACCCTTTCAAAAAAAATAAAAAGGGCACCAGTACGGTAATCATATCATATTGGTGCCTTTTTGTCACTACAGCGCACCCGCTAAATTGCGTTCACATCATCCAGCCACCGTTCAAATTTTTCGCGTTTAAACAGAAGTTTGACCCCGTTGTAGATGACAATTCCAGTATCGCGGTTTTCATCTGCGATCATCTGTAATTTACGTTCGCCGATGCCGAAATACTGGACAGCTTCTTTGAGATTAAGGGCGTACTTTTCCCAGATTGGGACAATAACATTTTTTGTTTTGTTTTGATTCATTTTTGAAAATCTCCTATTTGTCTAATGGCAAATGTCGATTTCTCGCATGCACATCCTACATATATTAATTTGTGCGAAAAAAATTTTTGTGTCAAAAAATTTTAGGTGGGCTTGTATACCGAACGGTACAGGACTATAATGATTTATGAGGAGGATATTTATTTATGGAAAATAATTATGTAATCGCAATTCGATATTCCGAATGTGATAATTGTTATCTGGCAGCTGTTCCGGATCTTCCTGGATGCATGGCGGACGGGGTTACTCCGGAGGTGACGTTTGATAATGCCAGGGCAGCTATTAGGACATGGATTGAGACGGCCAGAGAAATTGGAAGGGGTATACCGAAACCGGAATTTGGATCAAATATATTTTAAGGGACAGTTATTACGCTGTCCCTTCTATTATATATGCAATTTTCTTTTATGCGGTTCTGGTATCTCGATGCCAGTTGCTATGGCGTTCTGGATCCATTTTCTTTTGGCTATATCCAGATTTTTCATCAATTTCTGGAGTGTACTGCCGGTAGCACTGCAGGCTGGTATGTCCGCCAGGGAGGCATGATAACCCTCATCGAGATTACCGGAAATGATGGCTGGATAATGCATGTCCATATAATCTTCTAACTCTTTATTCATGTAAAGATTTCCTTTCATATTCGTGAGCCAATTCGTAGAACTTAGTTCTTTTAAGTCCAGTCAGCCGCATTGCCACAACAGCTGTGATCTCCTTATTCTTCCATCGCCGCATGACTTCATTGTAATTGTCTGGCAATGCCTGTTTGGGCCGACCATAGTTCTCCCAGGCTGGAGTGCCTTTCATGGCATCGATGCCGGCTTTTCGATTGTCCTTACGTTCCTGTCTCTTGATCGACTCCATAGCGTCCATGGTCTCAATTAACATATCGGTCAACGTGTAATCCAGCCACTCCAAGCTATAACCATGCGTTTCCATGGTGGCAGGGATATCAAGGATCTGGACTTTGATGTCTTTCTTCTTATAATATAGCAACTCTTCATGCACTTCGCGAGCGGTTCGCCCTAAATCGCTGAGTTTTTCGACAGTTAAGATATTTTCCGGCTGGAGAAAGTTCTGCTTGAAGGTCTTGTATTCCGCTCTTCTGCCTTCTCGGTCTGAAATGAGGTTGTATTCAGTTGCGCCATGTTCTCGCATCCGTTCAATTTGTGTAGAGCGTTCCTGCGAATCAGTGGATAATTGCAAATAATAATAGTGTCGTTGCTGAGCTATTACGCTTGCCACTTCCTGTGCTACTGCATTATTACTAATAGACATGTTCCCTCCTGCTTTGCGGATAATATCCGTATATGTATTATTCATCCGGACTGGTGCTGTATTCGCCGGATTATTTTTTGCGTTCTTTCTATTCTACAGGTATTTCTGTGACCGGTACTGAAAGGTCACTGTCGGTGTATACATGATAATGCTGGTAATTAGTTTTCTGATACTTTGCTCTGCCAGGCTGTGGCTGTGATTGGCTCCAGCGGATGTCTCGGCCAACGATATTACGCATAGCCTGCATGACAACCTGGTGAGCTGTTTCTTGGTCCAACTGCAGATGTCCTTTCAGTTCTTCTTCTGTCCAGCGGCAGGTGTTCATAATTTTCGGCTCAATCAATTGACTCAGGTACTTTATGTCTGTGCTATGCATGTATGCCTCCTCTCCTACTGGCTCCGGCGGCGGTGGCCGGAACTGCGCTTTTATATATTAATCGTTTTTATTATTCTTAAATGCTTTTAAAAATAAAAAACAAAACCCCCGCTTGTAAGGAAAAAAACATAAAAACAAACTTCCAAATTTCTTGTTTCTCTTGTACTAGCGGATGTTTTTTAACGTTAAAACCAATAAAACGAACTAGAGATTATTAATTTCGTGGGAGATTTTCATATTTTCGTGGGAGAAATCTTCCCACGAACGTTTTACTCTATTAAAGTGAATATTCACGTTTATTGTTACAATTGCTTATATTGTCTGATAATTTAATAATTATCACATAAATTATGTAGTTAATATAACAAGTTTTTCTTGAATTGTTTCTTACAGGTGACATATTCCCTATATATATAGTAAAATGTCACTTGTTAATATTTTCACAGCTTTTTAAGCTTAATGGGTTAGTTCCAGCCGACACCTCACCTCCCGAACCGACCGATACGCAAAACGCCCTGGAATTTGGCAGGCCAGAGCGTTTATGCATACATTGGAGAAACTTATTATGTATCTTTGAAGCAATTTATTGGGGAGATTTCTTACAACGTTGTATCCTAATTATAGATCGTTTGTTCGGTATCGTCCATTGACAGACCTCACAAACCAAATATCGCTAATTTGCATCAAAAAACAAAGTTGATTCAAAACTTCCATTAAAAAGCTTATAAGAACAAAATTCAAAAATACTGCATAATTTTTATTACTCATAAGTCTACATATCTTGTCAAAACCTCACATAAATTCTCATATTTTCGCATTGGTAATTTTGCACAACAGTCCCCTATAAAAATTCTGTAAATTCAATGTGTTCAGAAATGTCTCCGGAATGTGGAAAACGGAGAAATGCAGAAAAATGCGTGGTTATTCACATTTATGCAGCTTTTTATGATAGTATTTTTTCAATAGAAAGGGGATGAAAAAAATGCACAAAGAATTATATAACATGGAGCAGAATGACCTGCTGGCGGCCATCTATTATTATTACTCCCAGGATGAATTGCCGCAGAAAGTCCAGGGAACCATTGACATCACTATTCGAGAGTTACAGGAAGGTGAGTCAGATCATAATTATATCGAAACTACCGTCAATGATGTCGTCAGTACAGTTGACAGTCATGCTTTTTACAGAGGTTTTAAAGCTTGCCTAGATCTGATGTCTGGTAATGTTTTTCACAGGATAATGGAGGCGCAGGAATATGACGAGTAACGAGCGAATGAAAACTGTATATGAACTATACGGGTGCACAGGCAAAGATAAGGCTAAACAGCGTTTGAAATTTGCGAAGAAGCTTTTTATTAAACGATACAACGAAGGGTACTCTGCGGTATATATCTACCAGCAGCTGATAGAATGGGCTAATATTCCGCTTACAGGCGATCTTATTAATCGCTGGCTCCAGTCTAACAAAATCCTCTCCCGGACAGAGCGCCAAAATAACGCCATCAGCCAGCTTATTCAAAATGACTTTCGGCACATGGAGCGTGTCAATCTCAACCAGCTTGTTTTTAAATATGAGCTTCCGCCTTGGCGGCTGCAGTTGTTGATAGATATATACATGTCCAATATGGAGGAGGCCAACGAAAATGAATGATAATACTTCTGGCACTGAAGCTGGCAAACTGTTCTGTGAACTTCATAACCATTTCCTTTTAGCAAAAACTTTGAAAGATCCCATTCAAATCGCAGTAAATCAAAAGAAAATTTTGATTTTACATGCAAAATGGAAAGAAGCCGTCCGCAAAGAAATCATCGAACAATTACTTCCTGAGCTGCTGCCACTGTTCGGAGACCATGTACGCCAGATCATCCTATTCGACGCCGGCGACATTTTTAATATCAGTCTAGCGGTCTTACTTGCAGACTACTCAGCAGAATCCTACGAAATAATTCGTGAAGATCTGTACAATCTGATTGAATCCTATTCGGAAACTCACACCTGCTCCATATCCACTCTAACTGCCAGCTATCCTCTGTCCCAGACGCATCCATTATATTCGGAGATCACTGCTGGCACCATCATCTGGCAGCGTCCAGACAACAATTAATCACCAAGAGGCCTCATACGGGTCTCTTTTCCATTTCATCCCATTTAGGTCAATTTGTCAGGCCAAACCATATAAAATCACCCTCAAACCCATCAAAATCACGCCAAAACCGATTTTCGAGTTTTTTTACGAGTGGCTTTACGAGTTTTTTCGCGTTCCACTCGCAACCTTAGGTTCTCCTGCTGCCGCCTGCGGCTTAACAGCAGCAACCCTTCTTCTGCTTTCTTCAATTTCAGTCTGTGCGTACAACTGTTTTTGCAGTTCAGCCCATGTACTTCCATTTGGATCCATATTCTTGCTCATCCCTATACCCTCCAATTCAGATTGATATCCTTGATTATAGCCTATTATGTCATATATGGCATTATATAATTTGCATTATGCCATATACGGCATAACTTATCCTTGATAATGTCATATACGGCATAATCCATTTCAATTTATGCCACGTTCAGCATAGTTCTTTTTATTCTATGCCTTATGCGGCATTATTCTATTTTAATTATGCCAGTTTCGGCATAATTTGATTTCATTTATGCCACGTTCGGCATAACTTGGTTTCATTTATGCCTTATTCGGCATAATCATTTTTATGTTATGCCATATGCGGCATTTTTAATATCAAACCTGGTTCCCCTATCCTTGACCTTCTCTTATATACTCGATGCTGTCCTCGATCTCCTCTCCCATCCTCGATATACCCTTGATCTCTTCAAGAATCCTTGAAACCTACCCTTGATCTCGTACCCGTATCAAGGATATTGCTGCCCCGCCCCGCCGTATTCTTGATCTAGTATGAATTCAAGGATGGGGATTCAAGAATATGTTCCTGAATTCGAGGATGGAAAGGATAGCTGATGGATTCAAGAATAGAAAACCCTTATTCTTGAAAATTAACTTTTATGCGGCAGCAGGAGGATTTAAAAGTTGGTCTGCAATTTTATCCCAAATTTTCCCATTTTGTGGTCAAATTGCCCCATATTACGCCTAAATGGTGCGATATCGAAAACTTATATCCTTGAAACCGCCAACTCTTATCTTAAAACCGGAACTTATATCCTTAAGAGCGCGGGTAATTATCCTAGAGGCGGGCAACTTGTACTGACATAAAAGTTGATTTTTAAAAGTTAATGTCTGGCAAAAATTTTTACAAAATTGTCTGTTCAAAAATCTATTCGAAAAATGCAATACGGAGAACTTGCTTTTGACGGTCTGTTTTGGCTGTTCTGGTGGACGTCTGGGTGATATTCTGGATGTGGAGGTGAAAGAAAATGAATGACGAAATTAAGAAAAACGCCCTGAAAATACTTGAAAAACAGTGTCCTGACGAATTGGAGGTTTACACCCGTTGGGAACGCTGTATTGAGATGTACGGCAAGGGATTTCGCAGTGTTCCTCAGCCGATGAACGAGCTTGTAAAATGGTATCACCCGGAATCATTTGCAGCGCACGTAAACCGGATTGCCGTCCTCGGCGTCTGCCTGCATTTTGTTAATGTGGCCATGGAATCCGGAGCCTGCAAGAAATGGGTAGACAGTATCATAAGGAACATTTACGAGCCACAGTATTATACATTCGTAGAATTGCTCTATGAGCTCGATACCAGGCCAGAGACAGAACGTATAGAGGCCGCCAGACAGGATTTTTTTAAACACAAAAAATCTTCTGATAATCGAAAAAAAACATTGGAATATTATGGTATTACTGAAGATATCCTTGATTCATGGATAGGAAATTCTGAGCTAGCACCAAATGAGTCAGATGATAATGTATATACAATCAGGACAGACGATGAACTCCGCACATTTGCTATTCAAGAATTGATCGACAAGCTTCCTGATGAACAGAGTTCATTTTTTAATGTTGATGAGTCTACAGAATTCTATGATTTAGGCTGTCAGGCGGCCGAATTGGCTATCGTGCAAGACTGGCGACGTGAGCACTGTCCTCCTGCCACATGGAAAATGTTCAAAAAATTTAATAAACTTTTGAAAAAAAATGCACCTTCTGAAAAAATCCAGGCTCTACTATCTCATGTACCAGAGGATGCGAAGCCGGTCATGGAATTGTTATTGGAATGCGCGGAGGTAATGAAGAAAGATGACTGATTCTATTCGAGAATATTTGGATTCAATCGTCCAAGAAGCAAAGCAGCAAACAGAACGTACGGAAAGCGAGCGTTTGCTGCGCGATTTATTTCGAAAAGGTATTGATACCGATGTACTTCATAAAACCTTCGCACAATTTCTTTTCCATGAGGAAATTGAAAAAATCATTGCAGATGAGCAATCCAAAATGAGCTATAATGAGCCGTTATGTACCCGCGAAGAAGCCCTTCAAATTGCGCTCAAGAAAGTCAATCAGGGCTGTTGCCTGAAGTATGTATCGGATGGGTTGAAAGAATGGCTTGGCATTGAAATTAGCCCGGATGAGCTGGATGCAGAGCTATCTGAGCATCCTGACCTACTTCCATCCTACCAGCGGCTGAAGAACGCCTGGTATAACATTCGCCATGTTGAGCCAGAGGATACCAACCCTTTTCTAATTCAGAAGAAATATGGATTTGATTGGAAATACCAGGAGTATATTCTGGAACCGTGCGAAGGCAATGAGCAAGACGGTGAATCTACTGCAGAGCCGGCACCAACAGACGAAGTACAGACTTTGTCCGAGAAATATATAGAACAGAATAGAGAGACCTATGAATCATTGGCCTCCTCAAAGTACAAAGAGAGGCCGGAATAGTCCGACCTCTTTTCATTACTTTCTTTTATAATTCGCTTTTACCATATTTTCCAGTTACGACAGCAACCACCTTTTCATTTTCAAAGACTTCATAAATAATAATATAATTTTCTACAAGCATCTGGCGATATCCTTTAAACGCATAGAATCCATGTTTCCGTTCTGCTCCCCGATATGGCTGCTCTTCCAGACTAAAAATTGCTTTTTCGATTTTATCTGCTAATTCTATTGCATCGTCCGGATAATTGCTCACAAGAAGTGCCTGCTCATATATTTTGTCAATATCTCTATAGGCCTGAGGAAACATTTTTACAGTATATTTATCCAAAATGTTTCCTCCGAAGTTTTCCCAATGCCTCGCGAGCATCTAATAGCTCTGCACCTTTTGCGACTTCCTGTTCTGCTTCAAAAATAGCTTTATCAATATGGTTTGTATTCAGCAGTTCTTCATACGTTTCCATGCTCATAACCACCAGATCTCCATATCCATTTTTCGTAATAAATATTGGTTGCTGCTGTTTATGACATATTTCAGATATTTCATTTGTATTTCTCAAATCTGTAATCGGTTTTATTACTGGCATTGTAACTCCTCCTTTCATCTATGTACATTATTATATCAGAATAACGTACATTTATAAATACATTTTCAAAAAAATACAGGCCAAGCCAATAGCTTAGTCTGTACTTTCTCTCATGATCCTCTTTTCGGTCTACTCTTAAAAGATTACCACCAGCAGCATCTTGAATTGTTCCTGCCCAAACACTGCATGTGGATGTTTTGCCGGCATGACGATGGATTCGCCTTCTTTCAGGATATATTCCACGCCGTCAATGGTGATCTTCCCTACACCATCCAGGCAGGTGACAAATGCATCCCCGCCGGATTCATGGGTGCTGATTTCTTCCCCTTTGTCAAAGGAAAACAGGGTGACACTTACGTGTTCATTCTGCGCCATTGTCTTGCTGACTACCTGACCCTTCTGGTATTCTACCTGTTCTTTTAAGGTCATTACTTCTGCTTTATTTACGTTCTTAATTCCAGTCATTTTCTACTGCCTCCTGATTTTGATTATTCATAGCTGCCCTTCACAGCTTTGAACCGTTGCTGTTATTTTACTGCCTGGATCTGCTCCCGGCCACGGTCTGTAAGGAAGATCAGGTTGGCATATCCTTTTTCCAGATATCCCAGTTCGCACAGCCGTTTCACAGCAACAGATACAGAAGATCCCTTGTAATTCAGTTCGTGTGCTACGTCAACGCTTCTGGCATAACCCTGCCGCTCCGTGACCTTCTGTACTGCCTTCAGATAATTCATCTGGCTTGCTGCTGTCCTGCTGTTCATTTCTCCCAATACCTTTCATCTTAATTTACTTTTCCCACAAAAGCCATTTTTACACGTCCCCAATGGCTCACGCTCCTATACTTCGCAGTAGTACAGGAATGATCTGAGTTTTTCCCATCCTGCTTCATCGAAGTCCCCATCCAGTGACAGGTCGTAGACCGGTGCCTGGCAGTGGTCGTGCAGGCCACGCATGTTCAGTATCATGGCGGTGTTCTCATAGCGTGGTGCCATCATCATGATACCTCTGTTTGTCTCACTCATCTCCAGTGCTTTTGCATAACGGTAACGTCCGTTGGCTCCGGAGTAATCTGACAGATACTTGTCTGCGCTCTTTTGTAATGCACCCAGATCCGGGCTGAAGCTGCTTCGCTCTCCCAGACGGTCATGTACGATGGCAAGCTGCTTTTCCCACTTCTTTAAAAGTTCTGCTACTTTTTCATTTTCAGCCGCTTCTTTCCACAGAAACAGCATCATCTCAGACAGCGGTGCCCGGTGGCACTGGATGCCTTCGTATTCCAGCTGCTCCAGGATCCCTTCATTTAAGCTGATCAGGCTGGCCGGTGTGCCCACCAGACCCAGTGACTTATGATAGGTACTGTCTTCCCCGACTTCCTTCGCCCATCGGCGCAGATCTTTCCAGTCATGGAGGGTGCCGTCCGGAAGAAGGGAACGGTAACGCTTATCTTCCCGCATTTCCTGGTCTGCACTGTAAAGGATATCCCCGCAGACCAATGCCTGCATCAGCAGATCCGGATTTTCTGCTGTCACCGGCAGGGTCTCAAGGATCGGCGCTATGATATCCACATGTTCATAGCCCTTACGGTCCAGCACGGTGCGGACTGCCCTGGCATACTGTCCGTCTGCATCAGCGCCTTCATTAAACGGGATCAGGAACTGCATATTTCTCTGCTCTTCTTCCGGTGTCTCTTCCAGTAAGGTCAATATCTGTCCCAGCAGCACCGGGAATGGCAGGTATTCCTTGGAGTTGGTCTCTGCCCGGCCTTTCATCAATATTTCTCTGGAATACTTCGGCAGGCTCCGTCTCTTCTTATAGCCGCACTGTTCAAAGTAGTTTTCCAGATACCATGTATGGTAGCCAAGATCCGGCAGTACCAGTGTTTTTTCCGGGTCCGGCTTGTACTTGATATTCGCCGGTTTCATCTTCACATCCAGAATGTTGAAGTCCTTTGGCATCTCTACCAGCGGGCGGTGGGAAATGCTGTTCAGGAAGGCTTCAATACGGGTGATGATTCCCACTGCGGAATACTGCTCATCCACCTCGATCTGCAGATAAGGCTTGTCCCCCATTTCCTCACGGAACATGTGGTTTACCAGTGTATCCGGTCCGCATCCGTGGTTGGTCAGGTAAACTGCGTACAGGTTCGGATGGTGTGCCACGATCTTCGCCCCGGATAACAGATGGTCACCGAATGGCCAGTACATATTCGGGTAGTCTTTGGATACATCCAGTGACATGCCCGGAATATAGCCCAGGGTCATGACCTTGTATCCCTTGGATAATAAGATGTTCGGGATACCCATGTTCAGGATCGGGTCTGCATAGCCGTAGTTTCTGGTGATGATGACCAGCACCTTGTCATCCGGCTTTAAGTCTGCCATGATCTCAGCACCCAGTTTTTCCGTATCTTCCATATTCTTCTGTACGGCAAGCCCGCCCTTTATCATGGCTTTTAAGCATCTCGGTTTACTGAAGCCCAGGGACTGTCCCACACCAATCATGGCTTTTGCCATAGCCGGTGCCCCAAGATCCAGGTCAAAGACCGGGCTGAGCAGCTTGATGCCCTGGTCTGCCAGATGCAGGGAATCAAAGATGGATTTTGCCGCCGTCTGCATATACGGGCAGGCATAATTGTGGGCTGCATGTGCATGCGGGTGCTTGATGGTGTGGATATTTGGCAGGAAGATGTAGTCCACCTTCTGCTTTGCAAGATCCATCATGTGACCGTACACCAGTTTCACCGGATAGCAGGTTTCCCCCTGTGCATACTGCTGGGAAAGCTGCACCGTCTCTTCGTTGCTGGTATGGGACAGCACTACGTTGTAGCCAAGGTCTTTGAAAAACTCATTGGCAAGGGTGAAGAACTTGAACATTACCAGTACCAGCGGTACACCGATGGTCTTCTTCTTCGGGTCAATGGTGGCATCATAGCCGCGGATCGAAAACTGTCCCGCCATCTTGTACAGTGCTTTATTTTTACGGATTTCTTCCGTCATTTCCTGCGGATTTCGCTCCGTTGCCGGGAAATCGAATCCAAGGAATGTACTATCTTTCGCTGGTTTCTGATCCATCGATGCTGCACTTACCGTGATCCCCATGGATTCATAAGCCAGGATCGCCGCACCATAGGCACCGCTGATGGAAAAGACCGGGGATACCGTTACTTTCTCCCCATAGGCACTCTGGAACGCTGCCACAATGCCAGGGTTGTAATCCACGCCGCCCTGCAGAACGATGTGGTCCCCGACTCTCTTAGTCCCTACAACTTTATGCAGATAATTCTTTACAATCGCATGGCACAGACCTGCTGCGATATCAGCCTGACTGGCACCAGAGCTCTCAGCAGATGTAATGGCAGTCTCGATAAATACCGTACACCGTTCGCCCAGCTCTGCCGGGTTGTCAGAAGTCAGTGCCAGAGGTCCAAAGTCTGCAATCGGGATATCCATACGTGCCGCCTGTTCTTCCACAAAGGAACCGGTACCGGCTGCGCAGATCTTGTTCATCATAAAATCGCAGACTTCACCATCCTGAATCGAGATATATTTGGAATCCTGCCCGCCGATTTCAAAGACAGTATCCACCTGCGGATCAACAAATGCCGCTGCCTTTGCCTGCGCCGTGATCTCATCCTTGATCGCGTCAGCCCCCATCATCCGTCCCAGACGTTCCCGCCCGGAACCGGTGATGCCGACCGCCGTAAATACAATCTCTCCAAACCGCTCCCGAATACTGGAAAGCCCCGTGCGGACTGCTTTTTCCGGGTTGCCTGCCGTACGCAGATACTGGAAATCAATGATGTTTCCTCTCTGGTCAGTAAGGACAAGATCTGTACTGGTGGAACCAATATCAATCCCAAACGCACAGCCATCTGCCGGTATCACGCCGGTTGCCACAGGCTCAGACAGATCTGTGCCTTCCCGCAGCACCAGTTTCGGCAGAGAAGATCGTCTCCCTTTCAGCTTCTCTTCTCCGGTCTTCATGACCATCTCCAGAATCCTGCGGTTCACAAAATACTCCTGAAGTGCCGGATCTTCTGCAATCTTCTCCTGGCTTGCCTCCTCCTTGCTGCACCATTCGAATGCCTTCTGATATGCATGCACAGCCACACCTATGGCACCGGAAAATCTCGCCAGTTCCGGGATCACCAGTTCTTCTTCTGACAGTCCGAATACTTCCCGGATTGCCTGCCCCATCCCGGCATTTTCCGTCACACCGCCGGTAAATACGACCGGCTTTTTCACCGGAAGGTTCTTCACAATCGTTGCCTTGTAGTTACGGATCATGGCATAGCAAAGTCCCAGCAGGATATCCGGTGTCGTCACGCCCTCCTGCTGTCTGTGGATGATGTCGGTCTTGGCAAATACCGCACATCTGCCGGACAGCCTTGGGATCGAACGAGCCTGACGCACCACATCGGAGTAATCCTCCATCTTCATGCCAAGCCGGGACATCTGGTCTTCAAAAAAAGAGCCCGTACCACCTGCGCAGTGCTCATTGACTGCAAAATCCGGTGCTTTTTCCTGTAAGTTTGTAATAAACCGCGCCCCCTGGCTTCCGATCTCGATCACGCTGCCAGATCCAGGCTGCAGGAACTTCACTCCCTCCGTCACTGCCGGGATATCCCCCAGGTAGAACACAGACGGCTCTTCTTCCATCAGGATACGCGCATTGCTTCCGGTTACACCGACCGCCATCCATTCCTCAGGATCCTGACAGGCAATACTTAACATTTCCTTTAAAACAGGCAGAATCCTACCATAGTGCCTTCTGATTTCCTTATATACCACCTCATTTTCCTGAAGGCGCACCACCTTAATAGTGGATGCCCCCAGATCAATTCCTAAACTGTACATCTTCTTTCCCCCTGTTTTTTCTTTCCTGATCCTCGTCCTTCTTCCTTAATATCTGGATCTTTCTCATGCTTTCTTTTCGAATAAGCCCTTTTTCTTCCATGTCGGCAAGTTTCCTCGACAGAGACTGCTTGGGAATCTGAAAATACTGTGCCAGCTCTGTCAGTGTACGGTCCAGCATACGGCACCCATCTTCGGATTCCGGCATTTTTTTCAAATATGCCAGAATCTTTTCATCCATTGTCCCGCTCATCAGACTCAGTTTATCGGTTACGATCCCTATTTTATCTGCCATGTTATAAATGATTTCCCATAACAGCAGATTTGCTAATCCATTTTCATTGTCATAACCTTTACTTACCAGACACTCCATAGAGAGATACATTACTTCGGACTCTTCTAATGCTTTTACAATAACCGGACTTGGGATTTTCTGTACAGCCAGCATTTCCCCGAAGCAATTACCTTCCGCAAATTTTCCAATTTCGGATTCCTGCCCTTTCCCATTTACGGTATAAGCAGCTACAGAGCCTTTTAGAAGTACCGGAAGCACTGTGACCGTATCCCCTGTGTTCCACAGGATCTCGCCTGGTTTATAATATTTTTTCTCACCCGGCAGCATACTAAGCACCCTGCTCCATTCCTCCTGTGGAATACGGTTCATAATCGGAGTTTTCCAGTTTGCAAACAAACGGTCAGCTATATCTGCCTGCATCTTATCCATACTTCCATTGTCCTGAACTTTCTGGACGAACTGGCAGATATTTTCCAATTGTTCTGCACTGCATGACTTCAACAGTTCTTCCACCTGCTGTATTTTCTCCCGCTGTATTTCTTTTTTCTCATGCTCCCTGCCATGCAAAACCGGAAGATCCTGGCATTTTTCCAGCCGGATAATTTCTGCTCCAAGAAGTGTTGCATCATTTTCCCCATGCGTTGCTACCAGCAGAATCCGGTTTCCACGGTTCCTTAGTATATATTGAATGACTTTCTGGCGCGTCTCGGTATCCAGACCGGTAAACGGCTCATCCAGAATAATCATCTTTCCCTGAAAATGCATGGTTCTTGCTAAGGAAACCCTTCTCTTCATCCCTCCGGAAAGTTCACATACCGGCTGGTTCAGACATTTTTTGGGAAGGATCAGTTCCAGATCCTGCTTGATCTCCTTCAGCGGGCGTTTTTTCTCATACATCATATTGACATTCTCAGCGGCACTCAAATACGGCAGAATCCGGTCTTCCTGAAACATGGCAGAGATCTCCGTCTCTGGGTCAATGCCGATAATATTTCCGGAGTCCTTTGTCTCCAGGTTCATAATGATCCGGAGCAGTGTCGTCTTTCCCATGCCGGATGGTCCCATCAGACAGTAAATCCCTCCATCTTCCAATCTCATATTCAGGTTATGTAATACTTTTTTATCTCCAAATGATTTACACAGATTTTCAATCTCAACAGCCATCTGTCAGTCCTCTCTTCCTTCTCCATCTTCCGACCATTCTCCGTCATCCTCATCCCAGTCGTCATCGGAATCATCCCGTCCGGCTGCAAGCCATCCCATTGGAGCGCTTAATTTTTTCAGTATTGCCATAAACAAAGTTTCAAACAGGACACTTAAAATCACTACCACAATCGTCCATGCAAACAGGTTGGATGTCTGAAGGTAAGTCTTGGCGGCGTACATTTCCCGTCCAATGGACGGCTTCGGCGTACCGATGACTTCTGCCATAATCCCGGATTTCCAGCTCATGCCAAGCGCCAGCTTGCTGGCAGAAAGGACAAACGGCATAAACGCCGGGCGGTAGATAAACATGAACTTTTTCCACGGTGCCATGTGAAATACCTGCGCCATCTCCAGCAGCTGGACATCCACGCTCTGCAGCCCCTGCAGGGTATTCGTATAAATAATCGGCAGTACAATCAGAAACGACAGATAGATCGTCAGTGCCTGGTTTCCTACCCAGATCAGCAGCATAATGACAAATGAAATCATTGGCACGGTTTTGAGCATAATCATGATCGGCTCCAGGAAATCCCGGATCAGTTTGTACCGGTAACAGACGAGGGCAAGTACAAATCCACCGATAAATGACAGCACAAATCCAACGGCAATCCGTAAAAAAGATGCCCCGCAGGTGACCCAGAAATCACTCTGTCCCACCTGCTCTGCCAGTGCCATCAATATATGTGTCGGTCCCACCAGTATGATCCGGTTATCGATCACCCGGTCTGCAATCTCCCACAGAACCAGCCAGAAAAGGACAATCAGCGCCATTCTGACGTTTTCTTTTTTTGTCCGCTTCTGTTTGCCCTGCATCTGCTTCATCATCTCTTCCATAAGCTTTTTCTCCTGTTATCCGCTTCTATGATTCCCCGAATGCCATTCCCATGGCGGAACTGATCGAATCATCGTTGATATCCGAATCCACGCCTCTGGCAGCGGCAGTCT
The DNA here is from genome assembly GCA_934408725.1 of uncultured Marvinbryantia sp. Lineage (GTDB taxonomy): Bacteria > Bacillota > Clostridia > Lachnospirales > Lachnospiraceae > Marvinbryantia. Next base: position 9,495 of record CAKRVB010000017.1, on the reverse strand, counting down.
GTACACCAGTACTTTCAAATCCATTGATCTGGAACGTTGCAGGCCACTGCTGTTCTTTGTCAAATCCGGAAATCGTCATGGCAAGATCTCCCATATCCAGGGAAATACTACAGCTCTGGCTGATTACTTCATTCAGATACTCGATTGTTCCAAGATCAACCGTGATACTGGTCAGATAGCCTTCGTCATTTCTGGTAGAATCTGTGATATCCAGCCCGTCAATCTCTTTGATGTTCATAATCCGGTTCTTAATCAGGATCGGGATCTCTACCGTTGCATGGAGATCACTGTCCACGGTCAGTGTTGCATTGTCTACCACCGGATCTTTCGGCGGAAAGATATCACTGGTAATATGCGGGTTCATCGGAAGACCGGAATCTTCTTTGGCAAACCAGATATTGGCAGATACCGTATAGGTGCCTTCTTCTGCCGGGATCAGGCTTTCTGTCTCACTTTCACTTGCTGCCTCCATCTCAGGTTCCGCATCCGATGATTTCGCTTCATTGGCTTCTGCCTTTACTTCATCGGAATTCACACTTGTCTCCATCATGGAGCCTTCCGGCGGGATATAGTAAAAATCATCGTCCGGCATCGCACCGCCTACCGCATCCGGGTTGTAATCATACATAATCTGTAAAAATCCGGACAGCTTGTCCTTCATCTCATTGCCGGTAATCGCACACATGTTGACATACGGCATCGCTGCTTCTGCCACTTCGCCATTTAAGAATGTCTCAAACTCATCGGTCCATGCAGCCGCTTCCTTTGGATTAGTCAGGCAGTAATCCACGGATGCCTTACACATGTTCAGATATTCCACTACGGCTTCTTCATGTTCTTCCAGGAAAGATTTTCTTACAATCGTGATCGTTGTTACCGACTCTGCCCCGTTTTCCAGATCCAGGCTGTCCCATTCCTGTGTAATGTCAATCGGCGTGTTGATGCCCGGAACCAGTAATTTTGCCACTTCCACAAACGGCTGCGGAAGCAGTGCGATACTGTTCTCTTCATCCTGAAGGAGATTCAGGACTTCAAACGGTGTGGACTTGAAAGACATATTGACATCGGTCAGACCTTCCTGCTCCAGCAGATAACCCATCGTGTATTCCGGCGGACCGCCTTCCCCGATAGAATAGACGTTTCTGCCCTGTAAATCCTGCATGGACTGCACGGACGGGTCTGTGGTCATAATATACAGAAGCCCAAGGTTCCCGATATCTGCCACAACCGCCTCTTCCTTCAGGTCGGTATTGTTATACAGGATCGCTCCCACATTGGACGGGCAGTGAATGATGTCGTAATCTCCCGTATTGAATTTCGATGCCAGCGCCGTATAATCTACGCCGCCTACCTCAAAATTAAAATTGTTGTAGGTATTTCCTTCCTTTGCTTCATTGATAAACCATCCCATTCCCATGGACGGCGGTCCCATAATCAGACCTACATTCACATCACAGGCATCCGTCCCTCCGGCATACTCAATACCGGACGGGATATATGGATTATCTGTCTCTTCTGCGGATATCCCGGCAGGTGAGGCTGCTGTCAGGGACAGTGCAGCCAGAGCCGTTAACATTATTTTTTTCATGAGTGTATTTCCTCCAACTATCTTCTTATTTTGTTGCCATGCCTGCGGAGTCCTCCGGCAGGGTCATTTCGGTACTATCCGATGTCTTTTCGGCTGTAGTAAATTCCACAGATAATTCCAGCGGTACATACCAGTCTGCTTCCAGCAGTGTCGGGAATTCTGCGCAGTCATCAAATGGATACAGGGCACTGTCATCCCCAAGCTGAACCGCAAGCTGTATGATTCTTCCATCTACGCCGACACCATTCGTTCCCTCGTATCGTTCGTCATCTTTCACGGCTGCCAGGATCTGGCTATTCTGTGGCGTTGCGATTTTCTGTAAGGTAAAGACCGGATTCACCAGATCTACCAGCACGATCTTGCTTCCATCTTCCTTTACCACTAGCGTTGCATTTTTTTCTACCGGTGTCATCGGAATACCTTCATGTCCACCGATTCCCAACGGGTTATCCGGATTTGTCATATATGCCGTTGTGCCAGGGAGCTGCATATTGCGTTCTCCAGGCAGATACATGTTGGCAGACACAGTGTAAGTGCCTGGCTGCAGTGCCTCACCTGCCGTTTCTTCCGCTTCCAGATCCAGTCCTGACGAGTTGCTGACTGACACAGTTCCAGATGTCTGATCCGTATCAGAAATTTCCTTTTCTTCGGCAGTATCTGCCTTTTTCGCTAACGCTGCATCTAATGCAGCGCTTAAAGAATCTGCATCTGTAATGGCTGTCTTTTCTGTCTCTGCAGCTTCTGTCTCCGGCGTTGGCTGTATCTTTACTTTTTGTGTTGCTGCAGGCAGATAGCAAATCTCTTCTGCATTTAAATCCGACAGACTGCTGTCCTCAGCCAGCACTTTCATCTTTTCCAGAAGTTCATTTCCCGTTAAAAGGACTATCTCGTTTGCCTTTAACAATATGCTTGCCTCTGCGGATTTTCTTTCCATGTTCAGGGAAACCATGGAAACAGCGGTCTCTTCTGGTTTCTCATTTGCCTCTTTTACGGATGATGTTACCTTTTCCAGAATCTCTGTGACTGCTGCCACATGCTCTTCAACAAAAGTTTTCTCTGCCAACAGGAGCCGTATCTCTGGTTCTTCTCCTGATTCTTCTGCTGGCTCTTCCTGCGCATCTGCTTCACGCTTCTGGCATTCCTGCATGGCAAGTACTACAAATTTCCCCTGCATCTTTTCATTCTGGTACAGTGTTTCGGTTTCTTGTGGTGTCACCAGAATCAGGTCATACGTACCATCTATAAAATGCTTCAGATATTGTTCCGATAAGGCTTTTGCCTGTTCTTCTTCTGTCAGGTCTTTGTTTTCTTCCGTATCTTCCAGCTTCTCTACGGTAAAGAGATAGCTGTTTTTTACTTCTGTCGGTACGCCACTATTACCTGTGGATGCCGCATCTGTTCCTGCATTTGTATTAGCCACTGTTTCTTTGATCTCAGTATCGTTTTTGTGTTCTTCCATCATCGGCACATATGGGGCGCTGTAAGCATCTGCACGTATGCCGAAACGGATATTCGTTCCCTGCTTAGCAGCATCTTTTGTTTCTCCCTGCGATAACAGGGCGTTCACATCCACGTTTCCGCCACCGGATGTGCCGGATGGAATACCGGAAAAGTTCACCTGAAATGTTGCTCCCCAGTTCTGTTCTTTTCCTTTTTTTGCAATCGTCTGTGCCAGTTCGCCAAGATCCAGAGACACTGTACAGCTTTTTGTAATCACTGCGTTTGGATTTGTCACCTTGCCAAGATCTACCGTAATACTGCTTAGATAGCCGCCGCTGGAAGAAGAATCCACGATATCCAGTCCACTGATGCTCTTCACTGACATAACCTTGGATGGAATCACAATCGGGACTTTGACCGTTGCTTCGCCCTTCTTATCAATCGTTACTTTTGCATTGTTGCTGACCGGATCCTTTGGTGGAAAAGCACTGCTGGTCAGATGTGGATTCAGTGGAAGCCCGGAAGATGCCTTATCAATCCAGATATTGGCTGCCACCGTATAAGTGCCTGGCTTTAAGGTTCCATCACCGGCATTTGGATCGGTCTCCTTCTGGTTCTTTTTTTCGCTCTCGGTTTCTGTTTCCGTCTGCTTTTCCGTTTCTGTTTCTCTTGTACTGTTATTTTGCTCATTTCCTTTTAACGCAGTTACTTTTGTGCTGTCAGATACTTTCTTAACACTGGAATAGTCAAGTTCCAGCGAGAGTGCCACATCCCCTTCCGGTGCAAGTTCCTGGTCAAGCGGCACTGCATACAGTACACTTCCTTTGAAATTGTATATTTTCTTTCCGGATACCTGGCTGTCACTTAATTTCACACGGATTATATGAATACGGTCTTTCCGACTTCCGTAAGTTCCTTCGTACTGTCCTGCACCTTTCCCCTTCGTTGGTGTCACTCTTTCTTCCTGTATCTCTTTTAATTCCTTACAGATTCCCAGCTTCTGTGTCGTAAAAATTGGATTTTTAATTGGAAGATACAGATATTTTTCCCCTTTTTCTGTAACAACCAGCGTTGCATTATCTGCAAGCGGCGCACTTGGAATATCGCCAGTTACTTCGGATGCATCGTTTTCATCCAAGGTTGGTCCAAATGGATTATTCGGATTATTTGCATAAACCGTGATGCCGGATATTACCGGATTATATTTCCCAGGCATGCTTAAATTAGCGGTAATGGTGTAGGTGCCTGGTTGCATCTTTTCATCTTCGTCCGGCTGTTTCGCATTTTTTGTAACGGTAAATGATGCATATGCCGTTCCGGACATGGAACGGATTTCTAATTTATGTGTACCTTCTGAAAGGGTTTCCAGATAACTTTCCTTCAGTTCTACATACGTACTTCCGGAAAAGGCGTCGTAACTGGAACTATCGATCACCGTTCCATCCACTGCCACCGCTTCAAACTCCGCAAAGTCTGCTGCTGAGCGGAACAGGAGTGTTCCTTCTCCCGTCCAGGAGTTTCCATTGCCTTCCAGCATTTCGATTTCAGCGGTAACATCCGGGTTTTCCGGTTCTCCTGATCCGCCTCCGTTCACAAGGTCTTTTAGTGACGGAACCGTTGTAGAAGCAGATTTCTTTTTTACAGTGTCATAATTCACATCCAGCGTCAGGGCAATCGAACCAGACGGGCTCAGTTCTTTATCCAGAGGTACTGCATACAGCACACTTCCCTGGAAATGATACGATGAGTTTCCTTTTGTCTGTGTGTCAGTCAGTTTCACAAGGATTTTATGTATTCTGGAAGAATAGCTTCCATAGGTTCCTTCATATTGCCCGGTTCCTTTCCCGCTTGTCGGAGTAGTCCTTTCTACTGAAATTTCCGACAGCTTACTGCAGGTTCCTATCTGCTGCAGCGTAAAAATCGGATTTTTTACAGGCAGCACCAGATACTTCACGCCTGTTTTGGAAACAACCAGTGTGGCATTTCCTGACAAAGGTGCGCTTGGGAGGTCGCTGGATACTTCTGCCGGGTCATTTTCATCTACCGTAGGTCCGAATGGATTATTTGGACTGTTCGCATATACCGTCAGTCCCGGCACCACCGGATTATATTCCCCCGGCATACTTAAATTCGCAGTAATCGAATACGTGCCGGCTTCCAGTTTTTCCGCATCATTTTCCAATGACTGTACTTTTATCTGCTCTATTTCTGTTTCAGTTTCGGTCTCCGTTTCAGTTTCGGTCTCCGTTTCATTTTCTGTGTTCTCTTCCGGTGAAGCGCTGCTTTCGGATTCCACAGATGTTTCTGACTCTGTGCCAGAATTGGATTCCGGTTCTTCTTTCGTTTCTTTCTCCGTTATCTGCTCTGTTCCCGTATTGGATTCTGTCTGCACAGCAGATTCTGCATTTTTTTCTGTATCGGTCTCAGGTTCCGGATTTTCTTCTTCCTGTCCGGCTGTTTCCTCCTGCTGTGTTTCATCTGCCTTTTCTGTTTCCGGCTGATTTTGTACTTGCACGCTTTTTTCCTTCTCTGTCTGAATCTCGGTACTTTGTTCCGTAATACTTTCTGATGCACAGACTGGAATAGATCCCATTATCATGGAAAGCATAAGCAGTGATGCAAGTCCCTTTTTTAACATCTGCTTAGTATTTGAATTTTTTCTTAATTTTCTGTTTTTCTGCATTTTTCTGTCCCGATAATGCACCATAAGACAATAGTGTTTTCCACCATTGCCTTATGACTGCATCTGCAATTCTTTATTTCACAGTTACTTTTACATTCTTTGTTGCCTTTTTATAAACCGAAGTTTCTTTTGCTGTAATACGGATGACATAGGTTCCTTTTGGTGCGCCTTTTTTCAGCGTTACCTTTCCTTTTTTCGTCACACTGATATACTTTCCTGCATTATTCGGAGTACTGCTAATCTGATAACTCAGACTGCCCTTTGCTTTCGCGCCAATGGTATAGGATACTGCTTTTTTCTTTACCGCAGAAACTTTTACCTTCTTTGCACTGTTCTTTGCCGTGATCTTCTGTCCTGCTTTTTTTACTGTAATGGTAACAGCTGTTTTCGCATCCTCATAATTGGTATTTCCAGCCTTAGAAACCGTAATCACATACGTTCCGGCAGGTGCTTTTTTCTTCAGTGTTACTTTTCCATTCTTGTTCACGCTGATGTATTTAGATGCTTTCGCAGGTGTTTTGGTAATCTTATAAGTTACCCCTGATGCCCCAATCTTGAATGATGCTGCTTTTTTCTGCAGGGATGCATAGCTGTATTTTTTCACTGCTGTTTTCACTGACAGGTTCTGCTTTGCTTTTTGGATTGTCCAGGAAATTACCTTGTTGCCCTCGGACTGATCGGACCACTTATAATTTTTATCAAGTACTGCTGTTGCCTTATAAGTTCCAGCATTTACTGCTGTTGTACTTCCAGTCAAATGGTATCCATTTCCGGCAGCAACGCCAGTCTGTGTGGATCCGTTATAGGTAAGTCTCTTTGCAGATAGCACTGCTACAGTCTTCTTTGCGATTGACCATTTAATTTCTTTTGATTCCCTGGATCCGTCTGACCAGATATAACCATCTTTCAAAATGGCTCTTGCTGCATATTCTCCTGCATCTGTTGCTGTATTATTACGTAGAATATAGCCTTCTCCTTCTGCGACGCCGATCTGCTTAGCTCCATTATAAACAAGTCCTGTGTTAGCAGATGGAACCGTAACCTTTGCATCTGGTTTTTCTATTGTCCATGTCACAGTCTTATTTTCAGATGTTCCGTCTTCCCATTTTGCTCCATCTTTGATCTTTAATTCTACTGTATAAGTTCCAGGTTCTGTTGCTCTCTGATTACCAGATACAACTGTATAAAATTCATCATCTGCTACACCGATAATTTCATTTCCGGTATACGGATAGGAAGCATTTTGCGGAATTTCAAGACCAGATATAATATAAGTCTGAGCCCCACCATTAAAATGAGTTTCTCCATCGATTATGTGACCAGTTAAATAGTAATTCTCTGCGAACTTTTTGCTTCTAAATGTAATTAATTCGTATATATTTCCTGGCATATATACATTTTCATCCGGTTCAACTCCCCATGTTCCATCACCTGATCCGTATTTTGTACAATAGAAAATGCAAGATTCATAATCTAGTTTTACATTATCTTTATTTTCACCATCTACAAATCCTTCAAAGCTGAGATCCCACTTTGGCTTTTCATGCGCACCAATCGTTTTCTTAATTCGCTTAATATATAGATTCTTTTTGTCGATTGTCCATGTTACATTAAGTTTTCCGTTTGTTCCATCACTCCATACATACCCAGCTTCTTTTGCTGCATCTGTCAATTCAAGAACAGCATTATATGTTCCGGCATTTTTGGCAGTACAACCACTTACTTTGGTATAAAGTCTTGCCTCATCTTCTAAAATGCCATTCTGGTCTTTTCCGTTATATACCAGGTTCTTTCCATATTTTGCAGCATAATTTGGCGTTACCACCTTATTGGATGATTCCAGAATGTAAGCAATAGGTGTTTCCGATGAAGGGGTTCTCTTTTTCCAACCATTAAAGAGAGCTTCCATTACCTGGCTGTCGTCATCATCCTCTCCCAGACTTCTGCTGAACGTAAAGGTTGCTGTTCCATTCTTAATGGATGGCTTTAACTCTTCAGTATACTGGCTGCTTCCATCATCAATAATAAGATAGTATTTATTTTCGCCATCTGAAGCAGGTAATTTAAACTTCACCTTAGACTTTTCCAACAATGGATATGCATCAGATTTGTCTGGAACTGCAATTCCTATCTTCCATGTTTTTCCATTTTTTCCATCAGATGAATTTGCAACATAAACCATCTGTGCCAAATCACCCGCATCTGTGGACTGTACATATACTGTCACTGAAGAATTCGTATTTTTATCTGTAAATGTTTTAGCAATCAGCCTATCATTAGAGGAAGCATTTCTATCCACTGCAAATAATCCTAAATTTTTTCGATACAATATCAACTTATTTTCAGACAACGTTCCACTTACAATCGATGATACTCTTGTCTTTTCATTTACTTCGTAAACAGTGCTAGCTTCCGAGCAGTTATCAAACGATACCATTGTCTGGGTATTTCCATTAAGTTCGAGATCGTTTCCATCCGCATCCTGCAGGCGTATTTTATATAATTCAATGGTCGGCTGTTGTGTATAATATTCTGCAATATTTTCAATAATCTCTTCTTTTTGTTCTTTTTCCACATCTGAAACCGAGAAAACTGCAGTCTCCAGATTTTTACCAAGAGTTTCTTCTGTTGTGTGTATCTCAACGCTCACACCATTCTGGCTGTATGTTTTACTATATTCTTTCTGACCTTCCTCTATGGTGAATTTCTTTATTGCACTGTCAAAATCAACTCCAAGGTACATAGGCATAGTTTTATCGGTATGTAAAATGAGTGGATACTGTTTGCAGTTTGCAAATTTATATTCCCCATTCATATTGTCCAGTTGAATTTCAAGAGAGGTATAGCGCCCTTTGTAGGCTCCATTCGTATTCTGCAGCCAATCCTCTTCTGTACTTCCTTCCGGGCATCCATAAACACTGTTTACAATGTGTGCATCTGTGCCTCCATCAATACCCTGCAATGTAAAAATATCATTAATCGGGTTTACTGTTACTGTAATGTTGCCTTCCTTATCTACTTTCATAACCGAATTATTCGACATCGGCGTTGTAGGTGGCAGGTTTGGATTTGTCATATATGCGGTTACTCCAGGAAGAACATTATTGTCCTCTCCTCTAATATACAGATTTGCTGTAACAGTATAGGTTCCTTCTGCAAATGTTCCATATGCAGGTCCTTTAGCACTTTTTTCTTTTAGGTTTCCAGCAAATACATATACCGTATCTCCGAGTTTATCTAAAGTAAAATTGCATACATCACTTTCGTATTCAAATTCTGTGATTTCTACCAGGGTTCCTTCTGTATATTTATATAATTTTAGCTTTGAATCTGTGGATGTAAAACCTTCCTGCACCTGGTATTTGGCATCGGATGGAAACGTAATTACATTTCCTTCGTTGTCCACTACCTCGTTATACTTAACAGTTTCAAGATCATATCCTTCTTCATATTTTTCATCCAGAAGTTTACTTACTTCTTTATATGTTTCACCCTCTGCACCACTGTATTCCTTTTCAGCATTCAATGTTCCCTCTGCAAATGCTTCCTCGGCAGTTCCTGTTACCGTCAATGATGTTGTAAATAGATTGTCGTAATATTCCTGTCTTTGTTCTGTTCCGACAGGTTTCTTTTCTTTCAGATTTCCCACAAATACATATACCGTATCTCCGAGTTTATCTAAAGTAAAACTGCATACATCACTTTCATATTCAAATTCTGTGATTTCTACCAGGGTTCCTTCTGTATATTTATATAATTTTAGCTTTGAATCTGTGGATGTAAA